>PKDL01000357.1 GCA_002863065.1 Pseudomonadota bacterium | reverse complement strand
AATTTACTCTGCTTCAACCCGGTGGCGATATAGGGATGCGTCTTCGGATCCACATCTGGATTCACGCGAAGGCTTACCGGAGCCTGGCGCCCCATGGAGGCAGCAACCTGACTCAGTACCCGAAGCTCAGCTTCGCTTTCCACATTGAACGCATGGATGCCTGCTTCGATACCAATACGCATTTCTTCGCGGGTTTTCCCCACACCAGAAAAGACGACATTGCGCGTATCAACTCCCGCCGCGCGAAGACGATGAATCTCACCGCCTGAAACCACATCGAAACCCGAACCCAGATCACCAAGTAGTCTAAGAATCGCGATATTGGAACACGCCTTCACGGAGTAACAGATAAGATGAGGTACATGGCGTAGCGCATCATTGAATACGGTAAAATGACGAGTCAGCGTCGCTTGGGAGTACACGTAGGCGGGCGTACCTATTTCGGCCGCAATTTTAGCCAGTGGTACCCCCTCGCAATGGAGTTCTCCGCCGACGTAGTTGAAGTGATTCATTCGACTGAACCGTCTCTAAGCCAACCCATGATCTCAGTGTCGGCGCGCGAGGCCACCACGCGTGCTCTAATCTCAGACACGGACGCTAGATGCCTCACCTGTGCCTCTTCCACTCGATTCGGAGCCGGCGAACCTGGCTGATTCCGACGCTGTAGCGAAACAATCGGATCGAGAGCCTTACGAACCTGTTCCATGGTGAGCTCAGGTACTAGTGTAGCCCAATCCATATCCGATAGTGACTCTAGCTCAGTACCGTCGGCTGAACATTTTTGAACCAACGCCCCAACCCGATGATGCGCATCTCGAAATGGTACCCCAACCTGGACAAGCGCATCGGCAATATCGGTTGCCATAACAAAACCAGCTCGAAGACCGGATGCCATCTGCTCAGGATGAAATGTGGCGGCGCGCATCGTCCGCGTCAACACAACCAAGCAATCTCTCAATGTATCCAACGCATCAAAAACCGGCTCTTTGTCTTCTTGCATGTCCTTATTATACGCCAGCGGGAGGCCCTTCAACGTCATCAACAACGATACTAGACTACCGGTCACACGCCCTGTTTTCCCCCGAACCAGTTCGGGTATGTCGGGGTTTTTCTTCTGCGGCATAATGGAACTGCCGGTGCAAAATGCATCACTCAGCGTAACGTAGCGAAACTCCTGACTCACCCACAGTACCAGTTCCTCGGATAGTCTCGAGAGATGGTTCATACACAGAGATGCTGCGGACAGAAATTCAACCGCCACGTCACGGTCACTCACCGCATCGAGGCTATTTGCCGTTAGACGAGGAAATCCAAGAGATGCTGCGACGTGCATTCGGTCGATCGGATGCGGGGTTCCGGCAAGTGCACCCGACCCGAGCGGCAGCTCATTGGCCCGGTCATGTGCATCAAGTAAACGAGTGGCGTCCCGCAGCAACATAGCAACATATGCGTGCAGATGATGCGCAAGTGACACCGGCTGAGCGCGTTGGAGATGAGTATATCCAGGCAGTACCACGTGTGTTTTATCGGCAGCTTGTTCCAGCAGTGCGTCAGCAAAATCCAGAACATCCGACGCGCGGTCGAGTAGTGCCTCTCGTAAATATAGCCGAAGGTCGAGCGCCACCTGGTCATTTCGGGAGCGTGCGGTATGCAATCTCCCCGCGGTAACACCCAATCGCTCGGCCAGCGCGGCCTCAATATTCATATGTACGTCTTCACGATCAATGCGCCACACAAAACGGCCGCTATCGATCTCGTGCCGTATCTCGCGAAGCCCCCCTTCAATAGCTGCTGCATCTGCTGCAGTAACTAACCCGACCGAAGCCAACATGCGGATATGAGCAATCGAACCAGCGATGTCTTCACGATAGAGACGTTGGTCGAATATCACCGATGCATTGACTCGCTCGACCAATTCATCGGTGGCTTCAGTAAAACGACCGCCCCATAATTTGTCCGTCATAGTCTAAACGCTCCCACGGATCATTGCTGCGATTCATTTGACGCAGGGTCGGTGCATCGATGCGTAGCGATTACCAGCTGAACCCAGGGTCCGGATTACTCACGCAGACTCTGGATGGATATCAATACTGAATCACGATGTGTGTCTGTACAGTCCATGCGACTTCTGCCGTGACACGCGGACCCGTGTACTGCTGAAAGCCTTCCACCAGGTCAAACGCATTGCCTGGGATAAAGACACCTACTGCGAGGTCAGCAAAAAATTTGTTGGTTTCCTCCACGAATATCGACACATCGATTTCGGTACCGAGCCAACCCTCGCCCGACGGATACGCCCCCGGATTCAACGCACCAGCGAACTCAACATCCAGACGCCCGCCAATCGCTCCCTCAGGTGACTCAAATAAGTCGTAGCGAATCCACGGCTTCACGTACCAGGCATTCGTGACACTACCGATAACCTCACGGAAAAGAATCATGTCTACGATGTAGTTTCGGTCGAAACGAAAGTTGGTGATTTCAACGTTGCTGCGGCCGTTCTCTTCAAAGTTCTTACAATCAAGGACTGTGAGACAACCTGCTGAATCACCGCTCGCAGCTCCCGCATCCAAACCTACAGTGAGACCACCCGTGGTAAACTCCCCCTCAAACGCGACACCCCAGCTCATAAGGGTTCTATCGGGGCTGCTAGGATCGCCGGCTGGAGTCACATCTTCGATTTCACCGTAGATAAAGGCCGCTTCAAGCTCAAGGCGAAGGTATTGCGTGTACTTCGGTCGCCACTCCAACTTGAGCCAGAGGTCTGGTATGACGGCCCAGGCCCGACGCTCGATAAGCTGAACACCGTCGTAGTCGTAGGTCTCTGGGTTCTCATTGATATCAGTCAGCGTTGTATTATCCACATCGAGACGCTGACGCCGAAATACGCCGTACAGTCCCCAATCGAAACTGGGTTTCCTCTGCTTCACCAACCGCTCGCGACGCTTGGCTTTCTCCTCATCCGAGACAGGCTTCATAAAAATGCCAAAGAAGCCCTGTTCTACATCGTCGGTTTCAGTAATGTCATACGCTTGTCCGAATGGCTGAAAAGGCTGTTTGTATGTCGGTCCCGACGACACGATGTCGTAGCCACCGAACATATAGACACCATAAAAACCAACGGCGGTCATCACACGGTCTTGATAGTCGCCAAAGTCGTGGTCCCAACCTTCTCCATTATTGGCCATCATCCCAAGACCCCAATGCGACGCCATACGACCAAACCGCAATGGCATCCCAAGGATGCGCCACTCGCCATACAATTCTTTCACCTGAATGCTATCCTGAAACTGGAAACGCGACCCAGGAGGCGCTTGCGAGCCACTGAAAGCGGCGAGCGGAATATCGGGGCGAGTGGGGTCAAAGTCCGGGGTAGACCCAAGTACGAGATTGTCGAGTACGTCGAACGTGGCAGCGAACTTTAGCGATTCAGTCACGTGAAATGTGGGCTGAAGTCTCAACCGCATGTTTGCGCTCGCTAAGAAATCTTCTTCTTGGCTTCGACCGACGGTAGCTGACGTGTCCGGATCGGCATTATTGATGAGATTTTCTGTGACTGGTGGACGAAAACCACTCGTGCCGACGAGGCGATTATTAACCAAACGCGATGTGCCCAAATGGTTGTTACCGAACATATCGGCGCGAAATCGATAATACCCTCGTAGCTCTACCCGAGGAAATGTGGGTTCAGGTTCATCATCGTCCCACCCACCGTCGCCCTCATCATCGAAATCGTCATCGTCATCTTCAAGCAAATCATCATCGCCGTCGGATGGGTCCTCGTTGCCCTCGGCGGCTGATGATTCGGACTCTTCGGGCGGAACCGCTGTATCCGAACTTGGCGGTGTCTCTTGCGCGTGGGCGTGACAGACGAAGAGCAGGGCACACACAAAAGCTGGAATAAAATATCGTCCGAGCATCGGCTAATTCCTCGAAAGGTACGGAAAAATCGCTCGATGAAACCGAAAACTAGCCGGTCCGTCAACCGCAGTCCGAGCGACGCGACCATTCACTCCTGCCGGAAGTCACTTCCGAGTGATACGTAGTTTCCCAAAAGCCTGCTCAGCTCCGCATCTGGATAGCGGTCAGTGCGCCGTTTTATGCTTCTTCAGTCTTCCAGGAACAGGTGCAAGGTGTCCCGCATGGCAGAACTACGAATTTTCTTGAGAGCAGCCGCCTCAATTTGTCGGATCCTTTCTCGAGTTAGCGAGAAGACCTTGCCAATTTCTTCCAAGGTGTGAGTTTCGTCCGTTTCCAGTCCAAAGCGAAGACGAAGGATCCGCTGCTCTTTGGGTTTTAGTTTTTTGAGCAA
>PKDL01000358.1 GCA_002863065.1 Pseudomonadota bacterium | reverse complement strand
TTATTCGTCGCGGTTCTCCACTTGAACAATATCGTGCGGACTCCACGTTTACACTCGTTAGCAAAGCGAACGCAGCGGCTGCCGTTTTAGTATGGCCCCACCCAACTCGAGATACATCCAAAGTGTATGTAGAACGCACATGGTCTATTTTGGAAAGCTATCAATTACACCACAAAGTCCGATTGGTGAATTTGGGTCCCACTTCGTTACGCGCGAAATATCGAGTAGCTACCACTGGTTGGGTAGATCCATTTGCGGAACCACCAGGGATTTTTAGCCCACCAGTGCAGGATTGGGCACCTACCTGTTTAGTAGACGGGTCTCACGAAGAAGAACAGTTAGCGGACATAGTAGAAGAAGGCGGAGAAGTTTCGTTTCCGGGTAGTGTGGCGTGGTTTGGCGTCAATTCTCAGTTTTTCCTACTTGCTGCGATATTCGATCAAGAGTCGGGTGTGCAAGGTTCCTGTGCACTTCGAGCGACGTCGCAAGGAGTAATCAGCGCGGTCTTCGGACGCAATACTGATGAGGTTATTCCGGGTGCATCAGCAGTGTGTACGCCGGATTGGTTGTCAGCCAAGGAAGCTGTGACTTGCAGCGCAGCGATGGCGGCCTTCGGTGTGGATGAAAAACATCTTGATGAAGCGAGCTTGGACCGAGCGCTAGACGCGTTTGCTGGAGGCAAAGAGGCAGCGACTCAGTACAAGGTTATGTTGTCGGCATACCGTGAATCTCAAGCTCAGGGCCAATTGTCATTCACCGTGTTTGGTGGCCCGAAAGATTTAGAATTACTCGAGGCGGTGTCACCCACGTTAGATAATACTCTTGATTTCTGGTTTGTTGGTTTCCTGGCGAAGCCTATGTTGGCATTCTTGAAGTTTCTGTATGGACTCGTATCCATATGGTGGGTAGCCATTCTGCTGCTGACCGTTGTAATTCGTATGGCGATGCTACCTCTCACTCAGAAGTCATACGTGCAGATGCAGAAAATGAAGGAGTTGAAACCAGAAATCGACGTGATTCAAAAGAAGTACGGCAACGATAAGCAGCGGCTACAAGCGGAAATGATGAACGTATATAAGCGCCACAATATGAATCCGATGGGTGGTTGCTTTCCGATGTTGCTTCAGATGCCACTATATTTCGCTCTGTATCGCTGTCTCTATGCGGCGGTAGATCTCTACCAAGCGCCTTTGTTTGGCTGGATATCAGACATGACGCAGCCAGACCCATGGTATCTATTACCCTTGCTGCTTGGTGTTTTCATGTTTGTGCAACAACAAATGATGCCTTCTGCTGGTGGCGATGAAATGCAGCAAAAAGTCATTAAGTACGTCATGCCCGTTATGTTCTCGGTGTTCATGTTCATGCTTCCCAGTGGGTTGGTATTTTATATCTTCGTAAGTACCGTTATTAGCGTGGGGCAGCAGTATTGGATCAAACAACAATTCGAGCGGTCAACAACAAAGGCGAGGAGTAAAGCAGCATGAGCGAAGAAGAAGAATTCGTATCGCATGGGGAGTTCGCCGCTGAGGTATTAGAGGACATCTTAGAGCGTAGTGGGTTTGAGGGATGTGACGTTGAGTTCACAGAGGACGACGAGCGCGTACGTCTGCTGGTTAGTTGTGCAGATGAGGATGATGCAGCTCTTCTTGTTGGGCGCCAAGGAAGCACGATGGCTGCCTATCAATTTATTGTCAGCCGTATTGTCCAGCGAGAGTTCGAAGGCCGGGTCCGCGTGAGCCTTGATATTGCGGGTTACGGTGAAAGTCGACGGGTACAGCTGGAAGAGCTGGGTGGTCGACTAGCTAAGATAGCGAGCGCGCATAAGCTCGAAATTCGAGTATTGGCTATGAATCCTGCGGACCGACGCTCTGTGCATATGTCTCTTGCTGACCGCAGAAATATTAAAACCTGGTCGGAGAGCGAGGGAATCGCTCGTCGTTTGGTTATCCGAGGTTCCTAAGCTTCTGATTGTTATGTCTGGCTGCTAGGTCGCGGTTTATGTTTCACGTGGAACAGTCAAGTTAGTGAAGCGTTTTCCCGACTGGCACTGAGAACGGAACCTTTTTCAGATTGGCTTGTACGGATGGGTTCGTAAATCGGAAGCCCTGGCTTGGAAAGTGGATACTGTTGCCCACAAAGTCCGCCAAAAACAGTATCGAATCTCCGTTACGATTGTATCCGAGCTGGACCAACGATCGCTCAGCGATACGCCGCTCTCGCTCAACATATATTTGGCCCGTTACTGTGTATAAGCCTTCCGCCTTTAACGGGACCATCACCTTGATGAAACCGGGATCTTGTACCGACCACCCACTCTTATGGAACTCCCATCGGTTATGTTCGTTAGATACCGGTCGAAGCACAATCGGTGGGCCTTGATCTGAGTGATTGTGAAACATGATCAATATGCCTTTTGGCACGTTATCTTCTTGGCCAACAAGAGCCATTCCGGTGCGATATAACCCGCAAGGCGGGAGCGAATCTAAGTCAGGCATAACTTGGACAGTCCTCAGACAGCTGAAAGGCGTTTGACTTCATCAACTAAGTGACGCGCATTTGCAACAGGTACGGTCGGGGTAATCCCATGACCGAGGTTAAAGATATGTGGCCCGGTGCCGTTGGCTTTGAGGATATCTGCGACGCCTGAAGTAATTGCCTTTGTATCAGCTAGTAGAACTGATGGATCAAGATTTCCTTGCAGCACAATCCGCTGTCCAAACGTGCGGCGAACATCGGCTAAGTCAACGCGCCAATCTATTCCGATAACATCTGCACCACTGCTGACCATATGGTGTAGCTTTCCCGATACACCATTCATGAAATAGACGATTGGCACGTTATATCGTTTGAGCTGTTCAATAATTCGCTGGACGTACGGGAGTGCATATTGTTCAAAATGGTGTGGCATCAGATTTCCTGCCCACGTGTCAAAGAGCTGTACTAGAGATGCCCCCGCTTCAATTTGAGCTGATAGAAGGTCCACGACAGCGTCCGCAAATTTCGACATCAGCCTGTCAAACGATGTCGGGTCATTCAGCATCCACGCTTTAGGCCGGTGGTAGTGCCGAGCAGTCCCACCTTCGATTGCGTAACATGCCAATGTATATGGCGCACCAGCGAATCCTAGCACCGGGTATTCATCATTGACCGCGGTTCGCACCGCTCGAATGGCATCAGGGAGAAATTTCGTTGCCACGTCGGCGTCGTATAGTCGCAGCCTCTTAATGTCCTGAGCATTGCGGACGGGATTTGCGATCACTGGTCCCTTACCGGCTATAAAATCGAGATCCAATCCCATTGCTTCGAGGGGGACTAAGATGTCGCTGAAGATAATGAGTCCATCAGGGTTCAGTAAGTCGCGCGGAATCAGCGTAACTTTGCACGCTAGTTCAGGTGTGTGGCACACCTCTAAAAATGAGTGCTTTGCACGGATCGCCTGATATTCAGCTTGATAACGCCCTGCTTGGCGCATGATCCATACAGGTGTTCTGGGTACTGGTAGCCCGCGTGCTGCATCGATCAACAAATGTCCCACTACATTCCTCTCCCATGGTTGGCTTGGCTTGTGAAAGCTCAGCTATTACAGGCAAACAAATAAAGTACCATTGTAATCACAGATCAAGTCTTGGCTCAGGCAGTCCAGTGTGTACAGCTGATCGCCCGAACAATACACCAGCGTGTCGCCTTCACAGTGTCCCGCGAGGTCAACCCCATCACATCCACATGTCCCATCTGATTGGCATCGCGTACCTTCAGGGCACGAGCCGACGCATGCCGGTGGTGTAATGCATTGGTACTGGCCATCGACACCAGTATCCGCAGGTTCGTAAGCGCAGTACAACCCGCTTGCTCCACAGTCTGTGAGTGTAGGTGTGCCAATGGCACATGACATCAATGTATTATCAGAGCAATAGCCTTTGGCCGTGATTGTGCTGCACAGACCGCCTAGTGGTCCTCCTGAGCTAGCTGTAGACGCATCCCCGCAATCATACCAGCCTGCATCATTGTCGAAAAAGCAGGCTTCCCCAGCTAAGGAACAATCCGTCACATACAGCTGACCGGCCGCACAATACTGCAGTACGTCCCCATTACACTCTCCCACCATGGTGATATTTCCACACTCACTGGTACCGCCTTCTTCGCATAGCCCCGCTTGGCACGTTTCCCCTTCGCCGCAAACTCCGCATTGGTTCCCACAACCGTCATCACCGCATTGTTTGACTAAAGGGTTGGTTGGGTCTCCCGTGTTGAGCAAGCAGTCAGGGGTGCAATTGGGGTCGACAATACAGCCGTTCCAGTTGGCGTCACT
>PKDL01000572.1 GCA_002863065.1 Pseudomonadota bacterium | reverse complement strand
GTCCCGGCATCGGGCCCTCTCCGAGCATCCTGGCTGGTCGCGACTGGACAGCTAGCAGAAGCCGCGACCCTGGGCCCCGATGCCAATGCTGCGCTATCGCGAGAGGCTCGAGAAGGGACGTCTGACCGGCGTGCAGAGGCGGTGCGAGTCATGGCGCCTCTCGAAGGTGAAGATATTACATCCACACTTCATGCTGCCTTGCATGATGACGTGAGCTTCGTTCGGACGAATGCCATCCTCTCCTTGTCGGTCCGAGAAGAGCCCAGCGCTATAGAAGCGCTCCAAGCACTTTTAGGTGATGACCATTCGGTCATCCGGCGTACTGCGGGGCAGTGCCTACTCCGCCTTGGCGATAGCGGTATAGAAGCAGCACAGCAATGCCTCAACCACGATGACGCGGTCGTACGCCAAACGGTTGCGGACGCTATCGCTGCGAATGCCGTAGTGGCCAATACGTTGGTGATACGTCTGCACACTGCGTTAGATAATGAGACCGCGAGCACGGTGCAAGAAGCCCTGCTTTATGCATTGGGCGCAGCAGAAGACAACGCTGCCCCCTTCTGGACATCAGCAGCGCGTCTATTGCGGGACTCGCCACACTACAAAGTACGCCTCGCCGCCGCGGCCGCATTGGGCAGAATACGGGTCGCTGATGCATCCTCTGCCCTGTGCGAGGCACTTGGCGATACCTATGTCTCCGTACGAAAAGCCGCACTAAATGCGCTACCCCAGGTTGGTTGGAAAGCGTCCGGACCAACCGCCCGTGCAATGGTCGCGCTTGCAGAAGAGGATTGGCGTGAACTCAGCTCCGTGGGTACCGCATCTATCCCCCTCTTGCGACAGACCCTGAACGAGTCCTCTGCAGACGGCCCATCGGTTCGCCGCCGGGAATATGCCATCCAAGCGCTAGTAGAGATCGGTAAGACCCTGCAACAAATGCCCGATCAAGTGCGTACCATCCGCGATATTCTCTTGGAGCGACTACACGATGTTGGAGGACGAGCTAGGGCGGCCGCCGCGCGGGGTCTTGGTGTCTTGGATGCTGGAGAGGTCGGCCAAGCGCTTCTTCAAGTCGCACAACACGATGCCAACGAACATGCTCGGGTCTCAGCCCTGATTGCCCTGGGGCGCTGTGGCGACAAGGAGATGTCAGAGGCATTACTCGCTATCAGCCGAACCGACGCATCGCAAAATGTGCGTATTGCCGCCAGTCAAGCACTCGCGGGGCCGGCGATTGGTGACATTGCTTCGCTTATCCTAGCGTTATCGTCTCCCGACGCACCAGTGCGTCAACGCGCCGCGATGGAGCTTGGTGGGCTCGATAATCCCGAGGCAATCGATCCGCTTATTGAACGACTCGGAGATGCAGACACAGGAGTTCGTGCGGCCGCTCGGCGTTCACTGAATACTCTGGGCTGGGAGCCGGTTGGTATACGCGGAGGACACGACGAACCGGGGTATCGGCGTTGGTTGTCTCGTGCGGAGGTCACCCTAGCCGCCGGCGAGATGACGCCCGACGCCCCTCAAACGGACGTCTTACTCGGCGCATTACAAAACGACGAGGAATCTGTACGCCGAGCGGCGTTGGATACGATTGCCGCTCAGCGCGCGCGTACAGCCGTTCCCGACATTCTCGCCGCCTTGCGGGATCCAGAGCATGCGGTGAGGCGGGCTGCTGCAGATGCACTCGTCGCGCTAGATGCCGTTCCCTCAGAAGGCGAAGATGCGGCCTATGCGCTTGTGGCCTTGGGTCGCATACTCGAGGCAGCTACGCTACGAGGCGATGCCGAAGCTGCACTCTTACTCGCCTCCGAAATACCGGATGCTGAGACGCGAGCCCATGCCGTCAGCGCACTGCACGAGATTGGCACGGATGCGGCGTATGAACGCTGCCTACAAGCGGTCTCCGACCCATCTCCCATCGTTCGCACCGCGGCCGTGGCAGGGCTAGACCCAGTCCGCAGCGGTACCGTCTTGCATACGGCGCTTCAGGATACAGAACAGAGGGTGGTTGACGCGGCGGCAGATGCACTCATTACCCCCGAAACGGACGAAGCTGCCCTCATGGATGCGCTCAGCACGGGAGGGCCAGCGGCGCAAATTGCCCTTATCGATCAGCTAACTGCGCTACAGCCCACGCCAGCGCTGCTCACCTGGCTCGTCAGCGCCTGTGAATCCGCGGACCACCCCGGAGTACGACACTCCGCCTTGCTCGCATTAGACGCGCTATCAACGGATGACATGCTCGAACTAGCACCAGTGCTTGCGGTGCGTGATACGGATGCTAGCGTGCGAATCTGCGCGATACATGCGATCCAGCGTTCTGGCCAGCGAGCGCATATCCCGACGCTACTGACCGCGCTCGGAGATGAATATAGCGACGTACGAGCCGCCGTAATTCAGGCTCTAGAGACCTTCGATTATACCCCCGAAGACGGGCTCGCAGAGGCCACATTGGCGCTGGCAAAACGGGATTGGGACCTGCTACGAACCCTCGGTTCAGATGCCGCCCAACTCATCGAACGCGCACTCCACGACCGAGATATGGACCCAGATAGTCAAGCAAAGCGGGCGAATGCAGTAGAGACCTTAGGCTACTTGCGATGCCCTGAATCGAATGCGGGGTTACATCTTGCCCTCTGTGACCCATCGGCACGAGTGCGCTCGGCTGCCGTAGATGCAGTGGTCCGATTGCGCCGTAAAGCCTTCGGACCGTCTCTTGTCGAGCGTCTGGCATCCGATACCGATGCGAAAGTGCGAGCCCGCGCTGCATCCGGTATTGGCGCGTTGGCCTACACCAAGGGTGCGGTCACCTTATCTTCGGCGGCAAGCCACGATCCAGAGCCCTTGGTCCGCAGTGCGGCAGCTATTGCCCTCGCAGGCCCTGGTATCGGTCGCACGGAGCGACTGATAGCCCAGTTGGGAGATGCAGATCCGGAACTACGGCGACAAGCTGCGGTAGCGCTTACCCCGCTCAAGGATCATCGTGCGCTCGACCCCCTCGTCAGTTCGCTAGCGGATGCTTATTCGAGCGTGCGAGCCGCAGCAAAAGGTGCCCTCGCCGCCCTCGATTGGGAACCTGTAGGCCTCAAGCGAGACCCGGAGAGCACGGGATACGTCCGTTGGCTTCTGCGCCAAGAACTCGTCTCGACCTCACCCGAACCATCACAAGTCGAGGTGCTGCTTGGCTGCCATACACATGAGGACCGGATGGTGCGCTATGCCGCAGTAGAAACGCTGCAGTCCATCGGGAGTGCAGCGGCACTGAGCGCCCTCGCGCACTATACCGAGGACCAAGACCGCGCCGTCGCGTCACTGGCGCAGTCCGCCATCGAGGAAAAAAGAGCGCCCGCAACGACCAAGTAGAAGGTGTCTTTCGCCGTACGCCAGCCCCTTGATGTGGACATCGACGTCAATGAACTCGCGGCCTACGCGCAGACCAGCCAATCACACAGGAAGATGACGCACCTCTCCGGATACCCAGCCATCTTAGGGGCATACTACACACTGCGGGATGTTTGCCCGCAGTACACGTTGGAGGCTGTTGTGTTCTGGAGACCGACCAAAAAATTAGAACTTCCTACCGCAGAAACGGCCCTGTATGGACGCGAGCAAGCGCTGCCGGTTGCGCCCCAACATGTGGTACTTGGCCAACCGATGGTTCCGCCTTTTCCGGAAGACGCCATCGACCTCTGGGTCGGTATGGGGTGCTTCTGGGGCGCAGAGCGCAAGTTTTGGCAGCTCCCCGGCGTATGGACCACTGCCGTCGGGTATGCCGGCGGTTTCACCAAAAACCCTACCTACCGAGAGGTGTGCAGCGGTGCCACTGGCCATACGGAGGTGGTCCGGGTGGTGTTTTCCCCAGAGAACGTCAGCCTGGAGCAGGTATTGACGACTTTCTGGGAGAATCACGACCCGACGCAGGGCATGCGCCAAGGAAACGATGTGGGTACGCAATATCGCTCCGCGGTATTCGCCACCACGAACGAGCATCTGGCCACAGTAGAGCAATCCCGTGACCTGTACGGAGCGCGCCTGCAACAGGCAGGATATGGCCCGATCACGACCGAGCTCGGGCTCGCCACCGAATTCTACTATGCAGAGGACTACCACCAGCAATATCTGCACAAAAACCCGGGGGGATATTGCGGTATGGGGGGGACCGGAATCGGCTGTCCTATTGGCACCGGTGCGTGACACGCATCGCCTATCCTGCTAGGTTCCGAGCTCCTATCGACGCTGCAGGATAGCGGGAGCACCAACTATGGCCCGGAATCTCATTGTATTCAGCCGATTACCTGTTCTTTCCACATGCCTGATCGTGTGCATCGGAAGCCTCC
>PKDL01000529.1 GCA_002863065.1 Pseudomonadota bacterium | reverse complement strand
ATTATCCAGGGGATACGGTTTGAGGTTGCCGTAATGCCAGTGTGCCTGAAGGTGGATGGGTCCTATGTCGTCGCCAATCGGACGAGATCTTTCACCGTGTCTTGGACTTCTTGCTTGGTGAAGGTGGTTTTTCCAAGATGAGCAGATATCGCCTTTGTACGCACGTCTAGGAGTCCCTGAGCGAGCGAATATAATCCGGTGGGTGGAACCATGCCTCCCGCAACATCTTCTACGGTTTGAACCAACTCTGGTGGACCGATCCCCCAGGCGTCAATGTACAGCGCGGCGGGTCCGCGCGGCCGGTCCCAGCCCGAAAAAAAAGCAATGTCGCGGAGTAGGTAAAAGATACCGCCCCAGGTGTTTGATGCGTCAGGAGAAAGTCGCCGAGCAGACTTTATTGGTCGCGGAGGGCTGGGTTGGTCTGACGCCCATTGGAGGGTAGTGGTTGGGCGGAATGTGGCTCGTGGCACAAGACTTCGTGTTGACAACCGTGCTGCAGCGCGGCCTGCGAACAGCGCGATACTCGTTCCGAATATCAGGCTTATAAACGGCGAAGCGCCGGCGCTCTTAGCCCATAAAGCGGCTACTACGAACGAGCCAACCGAAACAAAGCCGGGAATGAGGCAGCCTTGTAAAACCGCTTGCCGCTCTTTTGAACCACCCACCATTAGGCCAAACGCCGGGGCTTCAAGGCCAGTGCGAAGAAGCGGTACGGCAAGGCTGGCGTCAAGTACATCGAGTAAGCGCGGTACCGGGTCGTTATTTCCTAATAGGATTGCGGAGATGGTGGACGAATCAATCTCAATATCGGCCTCACGAAGGGCGGCCGCAAGTTCCTCGGAGCGTTGTTGAGCAACTTGAGCCCGATTTGCGGGGCTTGGGCTGCCGTCCTCCGAAATGGCTGCTAGTAACGGATCCAAGATTTGTGCAGCGACTGGAAGCGTTAGACCGGGTAGTGGCGGTTCGTTGAGGGGTCCATCCAGTCGCTGATGTGGACATACGAAGAGTCGTTGGCCATTTTGATGGACGGCAATCCAGATGGTGCGAGGGTCGAGTCGGGATATTCGGATCGCAAATCCACCCGAGTCCTGAGTGAAGCGAGCTAAACGAGCGTCAGCTTCTACCGAGCTTACCTTGAGGGCGGGTTCTACTGCAGCATACCAGCGGCCTACCGTATGTGGGTTTCCGTTTTCAGATACTAGTTCTTCGAACGGCGTCAGGTCATCGGATGCAAGCCCTAATAGTAAGTGATAGCGAGCCGCCAGCGTGGGCTCACCTGTCAGTGTAGATGTTTGGTCAGAGTTCAGTTGAATGCCTCATAGGTGCGTTATCTGTTGGTCCCCGGTGGTATCTGCAGCAACGTCACACCGGTTGACGTTAGCAATGTTTCACCGCCTTCATGGGGAGTGATTTCGAGTGATAGTTCCACATTTTGCGAGTCCCATTCCTCTGGGTCCGGTGGAACGACAAGAAAAATATTCATGATGTATTGGTCGCCTGATGCGTCTCGGAATACTGGTCGCCGCTTGAGTTTGATTCGTCCCAGTGGCACTTCTCCTGGTACACCGACGCTGGCTGTGAGGTCGACCCGGTCCACGCAGCATGGAAGCTGATTGGTCATGCCGGCTACCACGACCATCCACGAGCCCTGGGTGCCCAACACGACAGGGATAGTACTGGCGTCATCGGGGCGGGTGAATGCTGTGGGGTCGACTTGCCCGGCTTCATTGTAGCCGACGTAAAACACTGGGTCTGCCGATTCCCTCGTGTCCATCATTACCGAACTACTTGCATCACTACCGGTGGGCCTCGACGGAAGCGTTTCTGTGCATCCCGTACATGACCCATCGATGTTGGCATCGTCTCCGTTGTCGCTACACGCAATGGTAGAGCACATAAGACCAGCCAGGAGTAGGTGCTTTAGAAGTCCCAGCGACATAGCCTCAGTGTATGAGTCCCTTATCAGGGTCACAAGTGTTGTACTCATTACGTGGGATGGTCATTCAGGTGTGGCAACGAGCCAGCAGGGAAGGTCCTGTCCGGTAAGACTACACGCCCCCACAAGATAGCTACCGTCCCAGAAAGCATGGCACATCTCCCCGGACTGCAGTGAAAGCGTCACGGCCGAGGATTGCACCGTACCAGTGGCGTCTTTGAGGTAGTCGTCGTCTGATGCGATGTCCGCGTCACAGCCCGACATTTGAACCGTAAAGCCAAAGCCTGTTTCGTTGCGGCACGTCTTCATTTCCCAGACGCCGCCAGCCCATTCGCAGCCAGACACGGGAGTGATGTCGTCCAGGCCACTGTTTTCGCCATCAAAGCTGGTCCCTTCGGTATCTACGATTTGCACGTCCGCGTTCCCAGATGCGCTTTCGCACGCGACACACCACAACAGGCCAATAGCGAGGTAAATCAGACATTGTGCGTTGGCCATCGGGCCGGATAAAGGTTTCAATGTGAGGTGGCTCCTAGCAAATGTCGACTTTCGTTTACGCGACGACATGGCTCAAATAGTAGAATATTTCTGGGGTCCGATCCAAGTGCATGCCTCGGTACTATAGTAGGGCGCGATGTGCGCCAGCGGAGCGGCCGACCAGGTCCGGGTCATTCTCATCACGCCGTTTAGCGTGCGAGCGTATGCGCTTATCAGTGATAGTGCATTGCATCGTCTCGCCTTCTCCCCTGGCTTCCAGCATGGTTCCTGGTTGGAAATACTTACGCTTGACCGTAGCTAGCGCATACTGCTTGCCGTCGGGTCCGATGGCCGAAGACCAGACTGTGCCAGCAGCTTTGCTCGCATCAGACAGTGGCCAAAGTTCAGTACCTAGACAGACGGGGTGGTTGGTATCGAATACTACCTGACGGAGTTCTCTATTTGTGTGACCACGATCTCCTTGTCTGCGTACCACCTCTTGGCCTAAGTAACATCCTTTACCCCAGTGGATAGCGTCGTTCAGTCCGGCTTCAAGTACTAAGGTTTTTTCCTGTGTGTCTAGCCCAACTTTTGGAATCGCTGCGTACACCCGGAATCGCTCAATTGTGGCATCTTCAACTTCGACGGCTCCTTTCTCGATTAGCGCGCTGGTAACTTGAACGACATCTTCTGCTTTTAGGATGATGTCATAACCCGGGCAACCAGTATGCGAACGCGCTAGGGCGAGACATGCGGTGCCGTCGATGTCGAGCCGTTGCAAATCCAGTGAATCATTGGCGACACCTAACGCAGCAACTGCCCCAGGTCCTTGCAGCGATATGGCGTGAGACGTGCTCGTAGCAAGCTCTACATCCTCTGCGACTAGGAGTTGTTCTAGATGAGATAAAAGGGCCGTAGCGCGAGCGGTATTGACGAGTAGCAGCAAGCGAGCCTCGGTATCATCTCGGTAAATATGAAAGTCCGCGACGAGCCGGCCTTTCACATCCAGGGCGCATCCATAACGGCTTTCACCATCTTGGAGCAATTGGACTTCGCATGTGACCATTCCCTGCAGCCACGATGCTCGGTCGTCGCCGGTGATTTCAAGCGCACATTCACCGGTGGATCCCCATATTGCAAGTCCGTCTTGTATGGCATGTAGTTCTGCGGTGACGCTGGAACCCATCTCAAAATCCCCTTGTTCGTGTTGGTTTCACCGTGAGTTCTTCTGCAGTGTATTCGGCATTGTAAAGTGCTTTGCCTCCCGTTGTTGATATACACCTCTACCCCCATCCGTCTACCCTTGCTCCGGTCAAAAATGCATGAGACACCATGCCACCTTGCTCCTTTGGTCAGAAGCTGTTTCCGTTGCGGGGTCAGGCAATCGGTCTATGGCGTATTTGAGACCTTTAGGTGGAGGTCCAATGGTACGACTTATGGGTGCGAGCAACACGAACGTCCGCGTATAAGGGTCAATGCCGTATAGGCATCGGAGAAATATGGTGACTGAAGGGCAAAATGCAGGATTAGTTTCTATTCGCCTCATGCTAGCACCGCTACTTTTCGTCATGGTGAGTGGGCTCACGGGATGCGGAGCGGGCAATGTGGCAACGGGCAGCAGTCTGTTTCAGGACGGCCGAAGGGCATTTAATGAAGGTAGACTCACTGCTGCGGCAGCCGCATTCGAGGGAGCCCGAAAGGAAGAACCTACGAATGTTGAGGTCACGCGCTGGCTTGCTCGGACCTATCGGCGGAAGGGTCAGTATGCGGAGTCTATCGCCTTGTATGAGGGCCTGGTGGAGACGGACCCTTCCGTCTCTGCAGACTGGATAGCCCTGGGGAATTTGCGGTTTGGATTGGCGCACTATCAGCAGGCGCTGGTTAGCTTTGAACGGGCGAAAACAATCGGTGACTTAGATGTTTCGAGT
>PKDL01000200.1 GCA_002863065.1 Pseudomonadota bacterium | reverse complement strand
TCAACCTGGCCTGGAATACCGTGGCAGATGCCGAGGGTTCCTTGGACGTTTTCGCGTCTGCAGCACGTCGCGGTAGTCACATGCTGCACCATATGGGTATGCAAATGGTTGCTGGAGAGACCTTACTTGCGTCTGCGAATACTCTCCCGAGCAGTATTACCGACCTCTCACCATCGGCATTTCTGGTAGCGGCCCAGCGTCAGATCCGCACATTGGCTTCGGCTCTGAAAGGCAATATCGCGTTGTGGGAAGCGGTATCGCAGGCCAATATATCCGCAGGGGGGCAACTCGAGGAACCTGATATGGTGGTGCTTCTCGCCCAGCGGGTCATAGACATCCTACATGAGGTCGATCCAAGTGTTCCTGTGGCGGTGTCGTTTGAAACACCAATGGAAGAGAACGAGTCGATAGACCCGATAGCATTGCTGACTCGTCTGGATGCCGCGGATATCGCGTACGATCGCATTGGTCTTCGAATACTGGAAAACGGCTACAATGTAGACGGGCAATTGCAGCCTCGTCGGTCGTTAGTGAACCTTTCGGCTCACTTAGACTCATTCAAACGCTTTCAGCGTCCAATTGATATTCTAGGCTTTGCAGTCCCCGGGGCTTCTAATGCATCTGCACCCGACATTGTGGGTCACTGGGGCCGTCATTGGAGTCCAGAATTACAGGCGGTCTATCTACGAGCTGCACTGACGCTCGCATTCTCAAAGCCACATGTGGTGGGGATGACATGGAGCGGCGCATTAGACGCGGACTCGTCCGTCCCAGCCGGCGGCCTTTTTAGTGCTCCGAACGTCCCCAAACCGTCATATCATGCACTGGCAGAGTGCATTTCACGATGGACTACCAGTGGTGCTGGTGAGGTGAATTCGGAGGGACAGCTCCGGTTTCGTGGTTATGGGGGGGTATATCGATTGACCGTACGCGACCCACTTACGGGCCGAGCTGTGGTTCAAACGGTGAGACTACGAGAGCGGGAGCTTCGGTCTCACACGATCAGGCTTCCGAGAGAACTCACGCACCGCGCGGCAGATGGACCACAAGGCACCGCTAGGTGATTTCGAAGGCTCTTTCGTGGCCCACAACACGAACAACCCCCATGAATCTATTGTTCATTTGAGACTGCAAGCGCTCACCTGCATCATTTACATGCGTGGGAGGTTTGGCGTGAACTATTATCTGCAAGTCATAACGGTTGAGCACTGACGTGGTGGGCAGTTATTGGGATGGAGTGATGAGACATCTCAGTCTAGTGGTGTCCCTTGGAGTTATGGCGTTCTATGCCGGTGGATGCAGTGAAATAAAGATCCTCTACCGGAACGCAGATATTTTCGCGATGCAAGGCATTGATAAAAACATGTGCCCCCGCGGTAAGGAGCGCGATGCGGTGAAAGCCACGCTGCGTCGGTATCTGGACTGGCATCAGCAGAAAGAACTGCCGAAATATGTTGATGCCCTAGACCGGATTGGTGAACAGGTTCGGGAGGGAGGACTGAACCGAACGGCTGTCAATCTTGTCTTTCGGGAGGCAGAATTGGCGTGGGCCCGACTGCTCAACCGGGCAGCGGGTCCATTTTCTAAGCACCTAGCCCGCATGACTCCTCGACAGCTCGATTGCATGGACGCTCAGATGGAGAAGCGAAAGAGTGACTGGGAGGAACGGGTTGAAGGCACAGAGAGAGAATACCGAAAGCGATGGTTGGATCGGTCCGAGCGAATGCTCGGATTTCTTTTTGGCACATTCAGCCAGTCACAGCGGCGGACGATGATGGCGAATGGACCTTTGGGTCAGGGCTTCGAAGCGAAGATGAACGCTCACCGGATTCGAGCATCTGAGGCGTTTGCTGATGTGGTCCGGTCAGGTAGTCGTCGGCGTATCGCCAAGGCGCTGCGGGCCGTTGCGCGTCAGCCACGATATTTTTTCAGTCGCGAAGGTCGCTTGGTCGCTAATAAGGACCGACAGCTGCGTGTAGAGGGGCTCATTCGGCTTGCCACGATATTACGCCCGTCTCAGATCGATTTCATGCAAAAGAAGCTGGCACGGTGGTCAACTGCGTTTCGGGAGTTAGCAGAGAGGGCGCAACGGTAGACGCGGGATGGCGGATTGGGGCGTATAAATCTGCTTATAGAACGGACTAAGTCAGCCAGCCAAGTTGTCGAGCGGCTAGTTCTTTCATGATCTCTTCGGCTCCTCCACCAATAGCAAGCACCTTGGTCTCTCGGTATACGCGCTCTGAAATGCTGCCCTGCATATAGCCCAGGCCCCCGAGGATCTGAACGGCCTCTTTCGCGCAAAGTTCCATGCACTGAGTCGCTCGGTTTTTCATCATACACACTTCAGCAACGGGCCACTCGCCCTGGTCAACTCTCCATGTGAGGTCTTCAAGTGAGGCACGTGTGCCTTCGAGGGCAGTGCGCATATCCACAAGTTTGTGCCGAAGCACCTGATGCCGGATGAGTGGTTTTCCAAACGTTTTGCGATCTTTGGCCCATGTCAGTGCTTCTTCGAAGCACAGCTGAGCGAATGCCCACGCCATCACTGCGATGAAGAGTCGCTCGTTGTTAAAGTTCTGCATGATTCCCATGAATCCCGCATTTTCCGGACCCAGAAGATATCGAGATGGCACACGGCAGTCGTCAAAGTGGAGAGTTGCCGTATCTGAGCACCACCACCCCATCTTTTTGAGTTCGGTACGGGATAGGCCGGAAGAGTCTCCGGGGATCAGCAGCAACGAGACACCTCCCATCCCCTCGCCGCCTGTCCGGACCGCGGTGGTGATGTAATCAGCCCGCATCCCCGACGTAATGAATGTCTTTTCGCCATTGACGACGTAGGAGTCCCCATCGCGTTTGGCCGTGGTGCGCAGCTGTGCGACGTCGCTTCCTCCTCCTGGCTCTGAGATAGCAAGGGCACTGATCGACTGACCTGACAATATACGTGGGAGGACTTCGGCCTTTAGTTCCGCAGTCGCCATACTCGCAATAGGCGGAGCACCAATCCCATGGCTCATCAAGCCTGCAACCAGTCCACCGGAGCCGCAACGACTGAGCTCCTCAGTGAGGATGAGCTGGTAGAAACCATCGACTGATGTGCCACCATATTCTTCTGGAAACCCCAGTGCTAAGAGTCCTATGTTAGCTGCTTTCGCATAGAGTTCTCG
Organism: Pseudomonadota bacterium; assembly: GCA_002863065.1. Classification (GTDB taxonomy): domain Bacteria; phylum Myxococcota_A; class UBA9042. Next base: position 1,175 of record PKDL01000200.1, on the reverse strand, counting down.
TGGGAATCGCCCTGCTTCTTCCCAGGTAGGAATGTTGGGCGTGATTTCCTTTGCTACGAAACGTCGTAGGCTGCTACGGAATGCCTCATGTTCCTTTGTGTAATAGCGAGAGCGGATTCGGCCGTTTGACATTCAGTGAACCTCCGCCGCCGCAGGAAGCGAAAGGATCTGTCGTGCCTCTTCGGGGGTAGCGATCTCACGTCCTACCTCTTGGGCAAGAGTCACCAACTCGGAGACCAGGTCGCCGTTACCCCGGCAACGATCTCCGTTGCGTAGGTAGAAGGTGTCTTCAACGCCAGTTCGCAGATGCCCTCCCAGCTCGGCTGTACGCCGGTGAACTGGCCATATATCTGCTCGACCGATCACGGTTGATTGCCACGGTGATCCATCGGGTATGTATCGTGTCAGTAGCGTCAACATATCGGGATCAGCTGGCATCCCCGAGGCGACACCCATTACAAGATTGACCTCAGGGGCACGAGTGTCCTTCAGCATGCCGGCGGACACGTACATCGGAACCGACCGGAGAATGCCAGTATCAAAACATTCGAATTCGGGCTTGGCTCCGACAGTATGCATGGCGTCGAGGAACTTCTGAACTTTAGGTACCGCGTTTTCGAATACCAAGGGCGGCCATGCCCAGCCGCCATTGCGACGAACCTTTAGGTAGTTGAGCGTACCGGCATTGCATGCGGCGATTTCTGGCTTGATGCGCTCCATACAGGCTAATGGTCCAGAAATATCTGGTCCCATTACTCCAGTGCTCATATTGATAATGACTCCCGAGCATGCGGCTCGTATAGCTTGAATAATCTCATCCGCAATGTCTGGGTCCCAAGTCGGAAGGTGTCCCCTACCTGGTTCTTGGCGGCGAAAGTGCACATGCATCACCGAGGCTCCAGCGTCATACGCCTCTTTGGCGCTTGCAGCCATTTCTGTCACCGTGACGGGTACTGGATGTCTGGCTGGGTCCGTGAGTACTCCAGTGAGAGCGCAGGTTACGACTGCCTTTTGCATCACTACTCCTCTTCGTTGTTGTCGCTGCCAGTGTCTATTGTTGCAGGTTCGATCCGCATGAGCGCCGCATCAGTCGGCATAGATTCTCCGACGGATGTGCGCAGATCGTGAACGGTGCCCGCGAACGGAGCCTTGAGCGTGGTTTCCAATTTCATCGC
>PKDL01000316.1 GCA_002863065.1 Pseudomonadota bacterium | reverse complement strand
GACCGGGAATATCCTGGGAGCTGCAAGTGCTCTCATTCGGCATAACAGCGAGCGTCACGATAAGACCCTTTGGACAGAGCAGCCAGCTGGTGAACAAATCAAGTGCTATCAGGCGGATACAGAATCTGGTGAAGCACGTTGGGTAGTGAGGCGGGCGCTAGAGTTGCGTCGGGAAGGGACAAAGCTCAGCGAGATGACCATTTTTTATCGTACCCACTCTCAAAGTCGTGTCTTTGAAGACGCGCTTCGAGGGCAAGCAACGCCCTATAAAGTGGTTGGCGGTATGAAGTTCTATGAGCGAAAAGAGGTCAAAGACATCCTGTCATACCTGCGTATCGTTCATAATTTGAAAGACGATATGGCACTTGCTCGGGTCATTAACGTTCCGACGCGAGGTATTGGCGGTAAGACCGTCGAGCGTGCTCAAGCCATGGCTGATGCGGCAGATACGTCACTACTTGAGGGGCTCAAACTGCTGATTGCCTCTCCCGAAGGAGGGCGTTCCCGGAAAAAAGTTCAAACCTTTCTCGATCTGCTGCAAGCCCTCAGAGACGTGGCGGAGGCGGAGCAGGATGCCTTTCGGGTTGCTGAAGCGGTGGTGCGTGATACCGGCTATATCAGTCGACTCCAAGCAGAAGGCACCCTCGAAGCAGAAACTCGCAAGGAAAATATCGAGGAACTGCTTTTATCGATTGAAGAGTGGCGCAGCCGAGCCACCGATAGAACATTGACTGCATTTTTAGACCATGTCGCACTTCTGACCAGTCTTGACGAAGAGAATGATGATCACGATGCCATCACCCTGATGACAGTACATGCCGCCAAGGGTCTAGAATTTGACACCGTGTTTATATCGGGACTGGAGGAAGAGGTTTTTCCTCACTTCAATTCACAGGAAAAAGAAGCGATAGAGGAAGAGCGGCGCCTGATGTACGTCGCAGTGACACGAGGCAAGCAGCGAGTGTATTTGAGTTGGGCAAAATCACGACAGCGATTTGGCCGGACGTCAATGAACCCACCCTCCCGCTTTTTGCGAGAAATACCCAAAGAGTTGCTCGATTTCACGTCTGAAACCGGCTTTCGGGGTACGCGTTTTGGTACGACCGGTGGCGGTGGATGGACGCAAAGCTCAGGTCGCAGCGCGTTTGCTACGTCGGGCGGAAAGCCGGGCACAGCGTACCAGGGATCCCGCGGGGGATGGACGGGCAACCGACCAAGCCCACCGAAACGTGAAGGTGTCGATCGACACGGACGCACTTTGGACTACTCCGACTCGCAAGTGAGTTATGATGGGACGGCGGCTGATGGCCTGCTGGGCCGTACTGCGAATCATCCACGGTATGGCGCTGGGAAAATCACGCGAGTACAGGGCCAAGGTGGCGATGCTCGTATCACTGTGAAGTTCCCTATTTACGGAGAAAAAAAGATTGTTGCCCGCTTCCTCGAGTTAGAATGACGACGTTTCAGATGACCCTCCATTTGCAACGTCGTTAGTTATCACATTGTAGCGCAGGCTGGCATTTCGGTATTCACTCTGGTGCTCGAATGCACTGAGTTCAATCTGGCAGCCGCACGACCGGTGTGCATCACATGTTCATCACGGTGCATCCTCGCAACTGTGAGGAATGCATGTTGATAAAGATCAAGACCCAACATTTCTGGGTGATGACCATCTCTCTGACCTCCGTAGTCGCGTCCTACGGTTGTAGTGACGCTACATCTAGTCCGACTGAGGTGTCGGCGGCAACCGCTGGTGATGCAACCGACACCACAAGCGCGGCAGATGATTTGGACACGACAGGTGGAACGGCGTTACTAAACGCAGCGAGTTGTGGGTACACCAACCCATTCTCACAGGGCGCAGAATGCAAAGAGTATTCGGGAGCTGAATGGACTCTGGAGGCGGCTACCATTGACTGTGAGACGGTCTTTCCTGGGACGGCCGGAATATTCGCTAAGGATACTCCTTGTTCCTATCCGTCTGAGCTTGGTCGATGTGTCATTGGCGAGGTCGAAACCAACGGATATGTCCTTGTGAGCGAAGGTTCGAACCCTAATGACTGTCCGCTCGCCCAGGCAGGTTGTGAGCAATTTGGTGGCGGGACATTCAGCCCAGGAACGATCTGCCTTGAGGGTACTGATGGTGCGGATGGGTCGTCTGACGCAGATGGTACAGACGGCCTCGACGGGATTGACGGCGGTTATCCTGGTGTATTTGTCGAAGGGTACACTGAATGTAAAGCCCCTGTGGAGGGGGACCCCCCAGGGGCGGGGCGAGACGGCACGGTATGCACCCAGAATATGATCGGCGGGTGTACGGAGCCTGGGTATAAATTCATTGACTATGCCAGCTGTGACGTCGTGTATACGCAACGTCCCTACTATCCGTACCCAGCTCCTTCACCAGGAGAAGAGGGTGATGCGCGATTGGATGATGAGTCGTACATGAGCGAGCTCGCATGGGTGACTGAACAAGTGGAGTCCTGTGGTTGTGTGTGCTGTCACTCCAAGGATATTGCGCCCGACGGACCGTCTGCCTGGTACACCGACGCTGGTCCCCTCTGGATAGACACCGTTACTGACACAGGAGTGGCGCTATTTACGGGGCTCGCCGATTCCGCAGCACTTGGTGCGTATCTCGCTTCCGACAATAACGGATTCGATCGCCTGACGACGGGTCTACCAACTACCGATATTCCGCGAATGCAGGCTTTCTGGATTATGGAATTAGAGCGGCGCGGATTAGACGTAGACTGGGCAGCTGCTGTACCACCGTTCGGTGACTTTCTCCTCGATCAGATGAACTATGTTCCTGAGCCGTGTTCAGTCGGCATAGGGGTCGAAGATGACGGCACAGTACGCTGGGGGACTGCCAAGGTGCGCTACGCGTACATTCTCGAAGTCGGAAGCAAGATGCCCGGTGCTCCTCCAAACCTAGATGTTCCAGAAGGCACTATTTGGATGCTGGACGTCAACCACATGCAGCCACCTTTTGGTGAGGGATACACCTACGGTGAGGCGCCCGATGGAGTGCGTCAGCGAATACCTGAAAGTGGTGAGCCTCCCGCACTGGTGAGTGGTGAATCGTATGTGTTGGTTGGGCTGCTTGATGTAGCTGTTCCGATTACGCGTTGTGTTTTCACCGCCCCATAGCGGTATGCGAATGCCGCTCCAAGCCGACCGTCTCAAGAGACTGGGGCTTATTGTTTGCTTTCGACGCAGATATCATCCGCCGTTTGGGGAGTCTTGTCTGGACCGTTGCTGCAGACCTTGATGCCGATTTGAATTCCATCGGGTGGTACAGGCTCCATCAGGTAACGCGTGCCCCAGGGATCAAGCTCTGCCTGGGGGCTTAGCAGTGCCTCACGGCGGAGAGAGCTGAGGCCTTTGGGCCAGCTGCCTTTGCCCGAGAAGTACAGCATGGCTGCTTGGTGTACTTGTAATGCTTGCATGTTGGCCAGGTCGGCCTTGACGTTTGATATGGCCGTCTTGGTCTTTTTCGCAGTATTCGACTCGGGCGGTGCTTCTTCCGAAGCGTACGGCGTGGAGTCTTTGCAGCTTGTAAAAGTGAGAGAGACGATCAGAAACAGCGAAAAAAAAGCGATGCGTGGGACGATCATGGCGCAGTTATAGCAGCCTATTCAGCCCTTGTTTAGAAGAAGAAGCTGAACGAATATATGGCACTAATCAGGGTCGTCACTTTCGGGCCAAGGTTGACCGAAAGCTGCTTCGCGCTCGTCAATGCAGCTCATTCCCGTGATGATGCGTTCCGTTACATGATAGTCCCCGCAAGCAGAGTGATCTTTTCCGGAGACAATAGCTAGACTCACCAACGTTCTCTGCAACGAACGCGGTTTGCACCGTATTTGTTACGTGCAGCAGGTGGTGGTCACGTGCGATAGGCAATTCTCATGTGATGGAGACTACATAGGACTCGTAGTCAGCATGGGAGAGTATCGTACTTGGTAGGGGCATCAGACGGTACAACTCGGACGACGTGTACCGCCTAATACTGAGCAGTTGTCGGTTTAGCCTTCGCCGCTTGTACTGCCGTCGCCACCAGCAGTTCCGCCGGTACCGCCGTCGCCTTCTCCACCGGTTGTACCAGCGTCGCCACCAGCCGTTCCGCCGGTACCGCCGTCATCACCGGCTGTGCCGCCCGTGCCGCCGTCGCCTTCTCCACCGGTTGTACCACCGTCATCACCGGCAGTTCCGCCCGTACCACCGTCGTCACTACCGGTACCACCGTCGCCAGCCGTTCCGCCGGTGCCACCGTCGTCACTACCGGTACCACCGTCGCCAGCAGTTCCGCCGGTGCCACCGTCGTCACTACCGGTACCACCG
>PKDL01000011.1 GCA_002863065.1 Pseudomonadota bacterium | reverse complement strand
ACGTGCCGATGGGAGAAGTCACACCGATGATATTGCCTGTCAAACGTGTCATGCAGCGTGGCTACCATCACAGTATGGACAATTTGCCACACTCGACTTACGGGTAGAACAGACTGCAGACACCACCGGTATCCTCACCCCGGGCGGTGTCACTCTGAGCGACGGCCCAGTCGCCACCAACGACCTGATCCTCGGGATCGATGGCGAGGGCCGATTGCGACCGAATATCCCCTCGGGACGTTGGTTCTTCACGCTCATTAGCGAGGACCAGGAAAACAGTGAAACCGCCACCCGCCTGTTCGAACAACAGCCGCTCATTCGCACTAGCACAATGGGACAGACTGCCGCTTTCACTCAGCGCCCAGTGGATCCACACACCACGACGCTCCGCAGCGGGTTTGCCGCCTGCAACCGATGCCATACGCAGGGCGACCCCGATACCCCCCTAAATGGAGTTCTACTGGATGTTACCTTTGGTGCGGGGTCAAATCGATTCAATACGACTGGCTGCGACGTCGAGCGCGGCATCGAGATAACGGAACTGCCCTGCGATGGTACAAACCTAAAAACGTACCGCCTAGACGCCCTCTTCACACCAGAAGGTGATCAACGTGCAATCTTCGAGTGGGGTTCACCTGTGTCGTCCGATGCGATAAAGCGCATGAAGGGGGTGGTGCTGGCTGAAGATGCACCGATTCTCCTTCCCATACCCGCTACCGATGATGACAGAGCATATCCACCGTTTATCCCAGAATAGTAGCCCACCATAAGCAGGACAATTTGTCACTTCGTGTGACAGATTAGGACTGCGATTCGTAGATTATGCAATCTATCCCAGCACGCATTGTGGAGCAGTGTCCGCTTTTAAAACAATGGCACAGCCCATGCAGAGAAGTCGGTAGCGGTCGCGTGCGACTGCGCCCACGAACACACGAGGCTTTAGGCGAGACCCGGCTAGAGCGTACGGAGAATGTACCATGTCGTTAGATTCACTCCACTCTTCTTTTCGCAGCATGACTGAGATCGGCGGATGGCCTGAAGAGATTTTATCCATTGGGGAAGTGCGCCGGTTCGAGCGACGAGAGGCTCTCCACAAGCAAGGCCAACCTTCCCTCTCCGTACACCTGCTCCTGATGGGGAAAGTTCTCCGGGAGTACGAGGGCCGCGACGGCGCTCGAATCATCCTCGACATTCACCGACGCGCAGACCTCATCGGCCTAACCGGATTCTTCGATGGCGGGGCACACCCGGACACATCGACAGCGCACACTCGCGGGGCGGCGTTATGCATTCCTCACGGCGAGTTTCAACGCTTCCTAAGTCGCTACCCGGAGGCAAACCGGGTGTTTAAACAACAGGTCGCACGACGCTACCGCCACGATACGGCTTGGGCGACAAGTATGGCGACTGACCGGGTCGAAACCCGCATACGACAGCTCCTCTGCGACTTGTCAGACCGGTTTGGTGTCTGGGGAGACGTGCGAGGCCTGTTGTTAGACTTGGGATTAACCCGCGCCGAGCTGGCGTCGCTCGCCGGGACCACCCTCGAGACCGTGATACGTACCGTGAACAAACTACGGGATGACGGGTTACTGACGCCGGACGGTCGACGCTTCTTCATCCCGGATCCAGAGGCACTACGGCCGTAACCTACGGGCTGCCGGTCCCTTTCAACGTCACCGTTCGTTCTTGCGGGTCGAAACTCAATTTGAACCGCGTCAAAAACGACATCCCGAGCAAAATAGTATCGGAGTCGGGAAAGACTTCGTCGACTACAATAGCGGGCACTTTCCGTGCAGTCGCTTTGCCCACCGAGATCCGCTCTAAAATAACGCGTTGGGCTATGCGAACCGAGCCCACCACTTTGACGTGCACTTCGCGTGAGTGTTTGAGGTCGAGTTGCAATGCATCTGCCGCAGCTCGCGGCAGGGTCACAAATGAAGCGCCCGTATCGAGTACCGCTGCAAACGGGCGGCCTGCAATGCGCGCATCAACATCCAACATTTGGTCGCGACCCATAAGCTGCACTTGCGCTGTTCCAGTTCCCTGAAACACGCCGCAGCTCGAATGACTTCGCGCGCGGGAAAGCATGTTGGTCACGCGAGGATCATCCGCCAGGGATGGCTGGTTCAGCAGTAACTGTTCCAGCACGGGAACAGCTCCACACGGACGTTCTGTCCGGAGTAATAACGCAGCAAGCCACTGCGGGACATCCGTAAACGTTGGCTCTAACAATAACGCGCGTCGATAGTCAGCTATGGCGCCGTCCGCGTCATCTCTCTGTTCGCGAAATCGACCACGAGCCGTCCACGCCACTGCTGAATCTTTGGCTAGAGCTACCCATCGGTCGTATTGCTCACGTGCCGCATTCCATTCACTCAGTTGCGCATGCGCTTCGGCTCGAGACATGGCAAGCAGGTCCCAATCCCCGCAGTCCTGCTCAAATCTAGCCGAGCGTTGAATCAGTTCACGTGGCTTGTTGAGAGATACAGCCGCGCCAATGTACGCCTGCATCGCACGCCTGTCGCACGCTTCTTTATCCAACGAAGCTGCCGCGCCAGACAACACGGTATTCATATCGACTGCAAGTGACGGTTTCGGTGGCTCCGGAAAAACAGCGGCTACAGGCCAAACAAATGTCTGCGTGGGCAACCTGACGGTGAGCCAGTGGTCTTGGAACCACCAGACGACCACGCATAAGCTCAGCAGGGAGCCAAGCCCGAGACCGGCTAAAGCAGTGCGTCGCCGACGCTGTACTTGCCCACAGGAGGGACAATAACGGCGGTCTCCAACCAATTGGTAGCAGTCCACACATACGGCGACCTGACAACGACGACAATTTGCAGCCGCCGGTCGGTCTGGATGGTAGTTGCACGTCAAACTCACCACGCCAATCTAACAGTAGACAGGACGGAGGGACAGGAGGATAGGCTCGCCGGTGGTTCGATGGCTGACCTCGCACAATACAATCCCGAGGCTTACCCTGACCATAGGCAAGCAATTTACGACAAATCCTGAGCTCTCAGACTGGCAATTCGGCATCATTGCACACGAATCCATCCGATTAAAAGGCGCTCAGCAGGCCGGTCTGCAACATAAATTCTCTGTGACTTTGAAGCAAAGCGAAATTTGAGGGAACATAGAGGCTGGACGCTAAAACATATACGTAGGTTCTAGGGAAAGTTGGGGGAAGATTTGTCCGAATCGCAGGGACATAACCAAGGTGGCGTCGTCAACTTCTTACAGGAGTTTTCTATCCCGCTTATCGCAGGCGTTATTGCGGCGCTCATTTTGGCGAATACCGAAGAACACCTGTATCACGAGATCATCCACTTCAAGCCCTTTGGAGACGTGAAGATTTTTGGCCATGGCCTCGATATTCACTTTCTAATCAACGACATCTTTATGGTGCTCTTCTTTGGCATCGCCGCCAAAGAAATTACTGAAGCCATGCTTCCCGGGGGCGCGCTCAATCCGCCCGCAAAGGCAATCAATCCGCTACTAGGAACCATTGGGGGAGTCGTCGGGCCTGCGGGTATGTACTTCCTGATGACATGGGTCTTTTATACCGGAACACCAGAGTACTCTATCGTCGCCAACGGTTGGGGGATCCCAACTGCTACCGATATTGCTCTCGCATGGCTTGTTGCTCGCATCGTGTTTGGGAAGGCCCATCCAGCCGTTAACTTTTTGCTGCTTCTTGCGGTCGCCGACGATGCCATTGGCTTAGGTATTATCGCGGTTTTCTATCCGAATCCGGAACACCCTGTTGACCCAGCCTACCTCCTAATCAACTTGGCTGCTATGGGGCTAGCATATGGCCTACGACGCGCTGAAGTTCAACGCTGGTCACCGTATATATTCCTGGCAGGCGGAGCCTCATGGGTGGGTCTGATTCTCGCGTCACTTCACCCCGCACTTGCGCTGGTGCTCATCGTTCCCTTTATGCCAGCACCAAAAACCGACACTGGGCTCTTCGCTACGATGGATGATGTGGCAGAAGCGCAAGAGGAATCTACTGGCCATCATACGGATTCAGGGCATGACCACAGTCCGCTCCACAATTTTGAGCATGATGTAAAGCTATTCGTAGACTTCGGGTTGTTCTTCTTCGCCTTCGCGAATGCTGGCGTTGCTCTCGCCAGCGTCAATGAAGTCACCTGGATCGTGCTCGCCGCGCTAATTGTTGGGAAAACCATCGGTATCACCGGTTTCGCTATGGCTGGGACTGCTGCAGGGTTCCCGCTACCAGACGGCATGAAAGCCAAGCATCTGGTCGTTGCCGGCCTCATTGCGGGCATCGGATTAACAGTAGCCCTCTTTGTGGCTGGAGAAGCATTCCCGAGTTCGAATGAGTCA
>PKDL01000261.1 GCA_002863065.1 Pseudomonadota bacterium | reverse complement strand
GGCGTCTCTTCATGCCGCCGGATAGAGCCGCGACTTTGACTGTGCGCTTCGAGCGCTTTACTGAGTTCCCGGCTTTCAGGGGTTTTGTCTTCATCAATCACCACCAGCTGAACGAGATCGTTAGTACTTCTGGGGGCAAATAATAATCCGAGCAGCATGCCGAGAATGACGGGCATAAAAATTGTCAGGATCGCCCCGTGTCGATCGGAACAGAATCGTAAAAGGTCCTTGCGTACGAGCCAATAGAGCTCAGTCATGGGGCACCTCCGCAGGGCTTCCGTCACGAAGTGCGCGCCCCGTAAGGTTCAAGAACACCTGTTCCAGCGACGGGGTCTGCGGGGTAATCGCTGCATGGATACCGGCCGCGGTGAGCGCATCCTGTATTGCGCCTACATCGGTTGTCCCATCGTGCGCGATCTGCATGTGTGTACGGTCGGAGGCCGACGCCAAGAGAGAGTCTAATCGGTCTGTTGCAATGCACTGGCCACGGTCCATAATCGCGACGCTATCGCACAGGGCCTCAACTTCCTCCATGTAATGTGTGGTGTAAATGACCGTGCGCCCTTCGCCGTGAAGCTGGCGAATCGTCTCGAACAGGTGATTTCGAGATTGCGGGTCGACTCCAGTAGTGGGTTCGTCGCAGATGATCACCATCGGGTCGTGCAGTAAGGAGCATGCCATGTTCAGGCGTCTCTTCATGCCGCCGGATAGAGCCGCGACTTTGACTGTGCGCTTCTCCATGAGCTGAGATAATTCGATTCCCCAGTCGATACGTTCTGAGAAGTTTCGTCCGCGTAATCCATACAGGGCAGCGAATGTCTTCAAGTTATCGAGAACGCTAAGGTCCTCATAGAGGGCTATTTTTTGCGGCACAAGACCAATCCTGCGCCGCACTTCGGTGTAGTCGGTAATCGGGTTGAGGCCATCGATGTGTATCGAGCCTTCGAAAGCTGTGTTCAAGCCAGTGACGCAATGCAGAGTCGTAGTTTTACCCGCGCCATTTGGCCCAAGTAGACCAAAAAGCGATCCCGTGGGGACTGTCAGGCTCAGCCCGTCTACCGCGCGGAATGCATCGAATTGAACTACGAGGTCAGAGATGGTCAGCATGCATGTCAGCGTATCACCATCATTATTTACGTGCGAAGCACTGCAACAGATTTTGTGTGCCGTTCCCTATACGGATTCAGAATCTTCAGGGGCTACATAGACTTCACATAAACGGTCGTATCGTGCATCGGGGTCGATAGAGCGTACGTAGCTTCGCCAGCGCTCAAATTCGATTGCAGACCGTTGCGGGTCTGCATCGAGGAGACGCAACATAGCTGGACCATCTTCCGGCAATACACCACCATCATGAAGGGCGCTAAGTACAGTCAGAATCTCCCATGCGCGCGCTAGTGGGTGTTCGTCTGCTAGTTGTTCCCATCCGAGTTCCGCAAGCCACGTAGCTTCGAGTCGGTCGGCAGCTGTCTGAATGTCAGCTGGCGCGGCGTCGAGGCACATGAATTTCTCGACCAGTACTCGGACTTCACTCGTATTCAGGCTGGGTGGAGTCCGTTCAATAAATTGGAGTCCGGCATGCACGGTGTAACGCAAGCCGAGACCGGAGGTAGGAGGCTGATCGGGTTCCGATACGAATCCTGTCTTTGCTTCAGTTATTGGGGTGCGTGCGTGAACGGCGAAGGCGACTTCAGCAAGGTACCGTTCCCACCAAAGGCGTGCACGCCCCTCACATTGTGCACTCTCCGTCAATCCGTAGGACGCCAGATCGCGGGCGTCCAGAATGAAGACAAGTGTGTCTCCATCGCCATGGCTGGTGATGCGCACCCACTGGCCGCAACCGAATGGGTCTGTTTTACCGTGTAGCACCATGGTCCACGGCAATCCCGGGAACTGCGGGGCGAGGAAGTCGCCCTCGCGGCCAGTGGGGCCGCAGATTCCAGGATGGCTCCATAGTGCGGTACGAGCTCGAATTCGATCGAATGGTGGGGAGAAGCGGAGATGCAGTGCAAGGCCCGGAAGATAAGCGCTCAAGCCAATGCTACAGTGGCGCCTTGCTCGGCTCCTGTCGCCATGCGACGGAAACCAGCGAATAGCTCTCGTCCGCACCCGTTTTGGTCATTGCGTGTGGGTTGAATCGCCACATCGCGTGTGTCCCACTCGGCTTGTTCTACAAGCGCCTCTACGACTCCAGTATTTCCATCTACACGAATCATGTCACCGTTCCGCACGCGCGCTAGTGGTCCACCGGCCGCGCACTCGGGTGTGATGTGGATTGCCGCCGGTACTTTACCGGACGCACCGGACATTCGTCCGTCCGTGACCAGCGCCACGGCAAAGCCGCGCTTTTGTAGAATACTGAGGGTCGGCGTGAGCTTGTGGAGCTCTGGCATACCATTGGCTCTTGGCCCCTGAAATCGAACTACGGCAACAAAGTCGCGCTCTAATTCCCCGCGTTCAAACGCCTTTTGTAATTCTTTTTGATCGTCAAATAGTATTGCGGGTGCTTCGACCATCCGGTGTTCCGGTGCGACTGCGCTGGTCTTTATAACGGCTCTGCCTACGTTCCCTTTCAGAAGTTTGAGGCCTCCTGTCGGAGCGAATGGTTCAGTCGCTGGGCGCAGTATCGTCGGGTCTAGGCTCCTACCAGGACCCTCTTTCCATTCAATGAGGCCATCTTCGTCCAGTTGCGGTTCTTCCGTGTACCGGGAGAGGCCATGTCCAACCACAGTGTCAACATCCTCATGCAAGAGGTCTGCATCGAGCAGGGTGCTCATAAGAAAACTCATTCCGCCGGCGGCCTGAAAGCCATTCACATCCGCAGAGCCATTGGGATAGATCCGAGTAAGGGATGGAACGACCGAAGAGAGAGCGCTCATATCGTCCCAGGTAACGATGAGACCTGCAGCTCGTGCGATGGCAATAATGTGGATCGTATGGTTGGTGGAACCACCGGTGGCGAGTAGACCCACGATCCCATTGACTACCGTTTCCGCGGTTACGATTTGGTACAGCGGTGTATAGTCGCCCTGTAACTCGGTCAATTCGAGTGCACGCCGGGCGGCTGCTTTGGTCAGTGCATCGCGCATTCCAGTATACGGGTTCACGAAAGATGCACCGGGAAGGTGGAGTCCCATGATCTCCATGAGCATCTGATTACTGTTGGCTGTGCCGTAAAACGTACATGTCCCCGGTCCGTGGTAGGCGGCCGATTCCGCGGCGAGGAGTTCTTTTCGGCCAATTTTCCCTTCGGCAAAATCCATGCGTACCCGGCGTTTCTCGTCGTTCGGTAGGCCGCTAATCATGGGACCCGCTGGGACGAAGATGGTCGGAAGATGACCGAAGGACAGAGCACCCATGAGAAGGCCAGGGACGATCTTGTCGCATACGCCGAGGCATAGTGTGGCGTCGAACATATCATGCGATAGAGCTACTGCTGTGCTCATGGCAATGACATCGCGGGAGAACAAGGATAGCTCCATTCCCGCTTCGCCTTGAGTCACTCCGTCGCACATGGCTGGTACACCACCAGCAAATTGAGCGATGGCCCCTGCATCGCGGACGGCCTCCTTGATGATATTCGGAAAGGCACGAAATGGTTCATGCGCTGACAGCATGTCGTTATAGGAACTGACAATCGCGATGTTCGCTTGCGTGTCGTTTTCCATCAATTGCTTGTCGAGTGAACGGCAGGCAGCCATACCATGCGCAAGATTGCTGCATGCAAGCCTATGACGGCGTGGACCTTGCTCGGCCGCCAGCGCCATTCTGGATTCATAATCTGTGCGCAAATCGCGACTACGATCGGCTATTTCACGTGTCACTCGCTCAACAATTGGGTGCATGAATTCCGCCTCGTTCAGGGGCTCCAGAAAATATCGATCGGTTGATCGATTAACCGCCCAGCAGGGAGGCCTTGTTCGACCGCAGACTCAAGCACATTTCGTTTCGTTTCGCCATGGATTTGAAGCGCGATGAATTTTGCCTGGAGCAAACAGCGCATCGTCAGTGTAATTCTAGGATGCTTCGTATTAGGTGGGCGTACGGCACGGACGAGAGCCGATGAATCTGGGTCTAAAAGGTGTTCGAGGTTGGGCGCATTTGGAAAACATGAGGCGAAGTGTCCGTCAGTACCCATGCCTAATAATACAACCGAGAAGGGGCGTCGTAGAGCACGGATACGCGTGGTAGTTTCGCCTTCTCCAAGCTCTGGTGTTTTGTGTCCGGTGTACAACGGAATGAAGGCCGCCCGCGCAGCAGCCCCCAGTTGTAATGTGCGCTTTACCAATCCAGCGTTACTATCTGCATGGTCTGCTGGGACCCACCGTTCATCTGCGAGCGTAATGGTAACCCGTGACCAATCCAGGTCTGCTTGGGAAAGTCGC
>PKDL01000256.1 GCA_002863065.1 Pseudomonadota bacterium | reverse complement strand
CTCGCATGGTGGGGATGTGTTCATCCGTGGCACAGGCTTCAAAGACACGTAATGCAGATGCTCTCCCCTTGGCGGTCGCTCGAGGGAGGATATCCGCCACGGTCGGTATGACGACCGCGCCAAACCTGGCCAGGGCCTGGATGGCCGCATCACGTACGCGCTTGTCTTTGTCGTCTAGTGCGTGGGTTAGCTGGGGTATGGCCGGCTCGAAAGATAACTCTGCCAGCGCAGTGACGACTGCCGCCCGGACTGCAGCATCCGGATCCATCAACGCGGATTGGAGAGCGTCGGTAGCATCGAGACAGCCAAGAGCTCCCAGTGATGTGGCAGCCGATACGCGTTCGCCGCTGAGCGGATGCTTTAGTGCTTCTGTCAGTGGCTCGACCGCATCGTTACCAAGCATTACGGCATTTTCATACTCGCCTTGCTGAACGTACCAGGCAGCCCAGGCGGAACCTGCCCCAGGTGTTTCGCCCAGGGTGAATAGGGCTCCCGCAGCGGCGAGGCGTACGGCTGAGTCCGTGTCTTGCAGGCAAGTCGATAATGCGTTCAGCGTATCTGTTGCCCGTACCCGTTCCAGTGTTTCAATTGCAGCACACCGGAAGGCAGGCTCGGCGTGTGTGAGTCCCTCGACGAGAATGTCCTGTGCCGGTCGGCTATCGTCGTCAGAGACCCATTCCCGGCGTGTCATCCAACGTACATAGCTATCGCCTGGTCGCTCGGCTGGGAGTCCCACCGGTAGCCAATTCAGCTGCCGTACTGCGGCATCCGCTGCTTGCCGTACTGCGGGGACACTGTCGGCCAGGCCAACGACCGCATAATCGATAGCAGATACTGATTGTGTACGAGCGAGTTCTGCCAGGACCTGGATGCGTAGGCCGTCATCGGTGGTGCGGAAGGCCGCTCCGAGTGCATCGATTGCGGAACAGTCTCCCAGGGCACTCACCGCTGCCTGTCGTACGCTGCGGTCGGGGTCGTTGAGTCCCTCAGTTAGCGTAGCTATTGCATCTAAACCACTGATTTGGGCCAATGCTTTCAGGACACTGGAGCGGACCTTGGGCTCAATATCCGAGGTGAGTGCTCGGATCGCAGACTCTGTTTTAGACACCCGAAGCGTCGCAAGGGTGTCGAGCGTAGCGGTGCGAATTCGCCCGTCAGATGCGGCTAGCCCTACCAGAATATGGGTCGCGCTATCCGTCAGATTGAGCTCAGCCAACACACGTAAGGCACCGAGTCTCGTTTTGATATCACGCGGCGCGTTGGCATCAAGCGTAGCTGCTTCAATAAGTGCATTCGCAGCATCTGCTCCTAGCGCACGGCATTTATCCCACTGATGAGCGGCTATATAGCGCCTGGAGAGCAGGGCAGTCTCGGGTACTTCATTCTTGTGGATATTGAATGACTCAGCTGTCTCCTGAGCGAATGCTCGCACTTCGGTGTCACTGTCTGTTAGGCCGCGCGCGAGTGCTTTAGCGGCAGCTTCTGTTCCGATCTGGCCCAGAGAAGCAATCGCCGCTCGCCGTGTTTCAGCATCCGGTTCAGTCGCTAATAGCTGCTGCAACGTTTCTGCTGCATCCGATGTTCGTAATGCGCCGGCTGCGATGCGTCTGACCAGAGGACAGCTATCGGTCAAAAACTCAGCCGGGGGTTCCGTTGTCTTGACCCAAACTTCCAGTGCGTGTCGGCGGATTGCGCGTGTTTTTGATTTAAGATGACGATCCCAATGCTCGCCATCGGTCGCGCAGGGTGCGTGTAAAAGCGCGTTGAGTGTCGCTGCCGCCAGTCGCGCATTACGTACATCCAGCAGCTTATCTCGAAAGTCAGGTGCTCTCTCCTGAGACGCGAGACCCCTCAATGCGGCGATTCGCACGGATTCAGATGCGTCTTCGAGTAATCGCGACATATCTTTGGGAGTTCCCAATAGTCCTACCCATCGACGCATTCCTGCCGAATCATCGTCGACTGCGGCTCTTATCGCGGTTTTCGCAGACTTTTTATGAGATGGGCTGGTATCGGAGTCCTGAATGAATGCCGCCAGCACAGCCAGTCCCGCTTCTCGTTCCGTTTGGTCGGCCGCTTTTGATGCGCTAATCGCGGTGTTTAGCCCCAGCTTACCCAGCGATACGAGTGCATCGATCGCACGTCTTCTAATGGCTCCTGGTCCATTCATGGCGCTTTGAACAAGCGCATCGGCAGACTTGCTTGATAGCAGCTGCTCGATGGCAGCGATTTCGTTGCTGAGCTCCAAGAGTTGCATGCTACGCCGTTCCACCCGAGATATGCGATTCGCAACGAGTAGAGCGCAAAACCGCTGAGGCTAGGACACTACGTTGGATTGCATCGTTTAGGGACATACCGAGAAGACCACGTTTGCCGGCCACCTTCAACCTGTACCGTGTTCTCTTCCTAAGGTCAGCGCTGTATTTTAGGCCGCCGCATCGGAGGAATCGTCATTTTGTATCAGCAGCGAGGCAACGTGCAGAGCCTTCAGCTTCTCATCAATGGTCGCTTGAAATACGGATTCAAGCATATCGGCGTCGCGCATGGCGGACCCCGAAATTTCTACGCGTAGTGCGCCAGAATTAGACGCTGCTATGAGCCCCGATAGGAGTTGCTCATGGTCTCGTTTACCATCACATAGTCCTATTAGCGTGCGCTCATACGAGTCTAGGTGTACGAGTTGCTGATAATAATTGGTGACCGAGCTAATACCGTGCATTGCCTGGTACCTTGCGAGTGGATAGGCATAGGGGTGCTGCTCTACCTCGCGGGCGAGCCGGGTTCGTGGTGGTTGGATATCGACTAGGCCAACATGAAAACAGTCGGTCATGAGACAGGCGACTTCTGAAGCGAGCTCCACGTCCTCTGTGCCTGAGATCTGTGTACGCACCCGTTCGAGACATTCGGTAAAGGACATGGGTAGGGGGTGGCTCTCATATAGGGCGTGAAGCACGATCCGACTCACATCGCTATCGCACTCGATCACGACCCCATCATTCGTTTCGAAGACATCTTGCTCCGCTTCCGGACGACTCGTAGGGCGGCCATGTAGGGTGAGCCAAAGGTGTGGTATTGCTTCTAGCGGATGTAGCCCTGTGTGCCGTACTTGATGTCTATGCGTCAGTAGCGTCCGACGAAAGCTACGGCCCCGTATGAAGTCGAGTAGTTGTTCCTGATGAATCGGTTCATCGTCGGTGTCTAATCCCGTCACCGGCATCGGGCTACGAGCCGTTAGCATGTCCCCATACCGTGCTTCGCCTAAATAACTGAGCCCGTGTGCGTCTGCTCTTTGGATAAAGGTAAGGAAGTGTACTGCTTCATTGAACGGCGACAGATAGTCGTGAAAAATGTAGGCATCGCTTGCCGTGGCGAATCGTTCGTGAGCCAAAGTCCATGCACGTTCATGGCTCACTTCTCGGTGCTCGACGGTTTCTGCCATCATAGCGACAAAGTGCCGTGATTCAGCGATTTGCTCCTCTGGGCTATCGATATCGCGCACTCGCCACTGGATCGCCTGGCGAATCATCCCTCGCAGGTTCCAGCCGGGTAGTGTGTTGTAACTGACGTAAGCGACCCCGTTTTCAGATAGGTAAGAGCCAATAATTTCGAAGATAGATTCGCGAGTGCTCTGTGGGACCCACGACCACACCCCGTGGGCAATAATGTAATCGTATGTCGTCTCTATTGACGTGAATTGCTCCAGTGAACTCGCTTGTAAGGTGAGGTTTTTGAGAGCCAAGTCTTGCGCAATACCGTGCCCCGGCCTCAATATCGTTTCGGAAAGGTCAACACCATGGATTTGTGCACCGGGCAGAGTGGTAGCCATTGCTAGGCAGTGCATTCCATCCCCGCATCCGAGCTCAAGAATGCGCGCGGAGTCCGGAGCTGGTGGACTAAGCCCCAGGCATGTTGCGACGGCATATAGTCGGTCGGGGTGCGCTGCTCGATATGCGTGTCCTGGGTACGCTACTTCTTCGTATCGCCCTCGGAGCTTCGCAATATCTGGATGCGCTGATTGGTTGCTTGCGACGTGTTGGTGCTGACTGTCTTCCATCCCGAACCCATTGTGTCGTTGTTCATGCCCTATCGCAATGGAGGTGTCCTCGCGTGTCGGATCGCATGGTTCGGCGGGGGCTCAGCCACTTTAGATATGGATGAGGTATTAAGGGACCATCCACATCGGTTATCTCAGGAACGTGGACAGAGGATAAGTGGTCTGGTAGTTTCTGTCTGCTTGCTTCGCGTGTCCCACTATCAACCGCTGCTCGCTGATGGTGCGAGACGACGGTGACAACGCGGCCCATCCAGTAGGAGTCGTCGATGGATGCCTTTCTAGCACCGACCCGCCCGGTAAATCAGTACTTCGGGGTATATCCCGCTGTAGTTACCG
>PKDL01000052.1 GCA_002863065.1 Pseudomonadota bacterium | reverse complement strand
GCCGCGCAGCATAGCTGAAGATGACAGCCCCAATGACGCCCCCCAATAAAGCGCCTCGCATTTCGATATCCGACCACCGCCAGCGTGGGACGCGAATGAACCAAGCCACGAATACGGAGGCAACCGACGCTCCGAGAAGTGAGTAAAATACATCCACCCCGATCAGAAGCGCGGGTATCGCTAAATTGAATGTAGCGAACATCGTGACGAGAAAATACGCCGTAGACACGAATCGAAAACGAATGAGAAAACGGTCAAAGATAATGTCGAGTGTCGCAATCAGCGCACATAGCGCCAATCCAACGACAAACCATTGGTTTAAGGTTCCGTAGGTTGCGGAGCGCCAGTAGAAGGGCAGTAAAAAGAACAGCATTCCCTGGTACAGGTTCTTCACTACCCATGTCATGGCATGAAATCCGACTTTACCTACCAGGCTTTGAGACTCCACGGACGGCTTTGGCCCGAAGACGCGGTATATCGCCAACAGGATTGACCAGATAGCGACTGCCGAAAGAAGCAGCCAACGAGCGTAGGAAAAGTCTTGGCCGACATAGAGCGAGATGAATATCCCCAGACCAAGGGCGTACATCGAGTGGATCCACCAAAGACGCCGAGCCCAACTGCGATTGGGTCCGCCGGATACCGCCTCTTCGTCAGTTACCGGGTCAACATCCGCGTCTGCATCTACACGCTCAGAGAGTTGTGGTGAACTCTCGGTCTCCGTGGGCTCAGCCGGGACGCGAACTGCATCTACAGCGAAATCCGCCTCAGACTGTGGACTGGAACCGCCATGAGATGCGACGTCAGATACAAGAGTAGCACGAGGCTGCTCCGCATCGGTCGAACCGGTGCTCGACGCTGTCTCGGGGGTATCTACCGTTGGTTCGTCGTTGACCACGTCGTATCCTTCGTCAAGACGCGGTCTTCGAGAAAAAGCGCGTCCATATCGGTCATGATGAAATCCTGTATCGCTTCAGATGGCCGACACACAATTGGCTCCCCCCGCAGATTGAAGCTGGTGTTCAACACCATTGGTACCCCAGTCACTTCATAGAACTGTGACACGAGCTCCGAGAATCGACCGCTTCCATCCTCGACCATCTGAACCCGAGCGGTACCATCCACGTGTGTAATGGCCGGGATGAGCGCGCGTTTCGCAGCACGGACTGAATGTACTGTGGTCATGAAAGGTGTGGGCTCGCCCTCAAACCAATTGTCGGCCTGAGATGCGAGTACCGCCGGGGCGAAAGGCCGAAATGGCTCTCGACGCTTTACTTTCTGATTGACCCGCAACGCAGTATTCGGACCCCGCGGGTCCGCTAAGATACTACGCTGTCCCAGAGCCCTAGGACCTAACTCCAGCCCTCCTTGAAACCAACCTACGACGTCTCCATTTGCGATTCGCCTGGCTGCCTCATGTGCAGGTGTGGCAACAACTGACGCCGTCAATCCTGCATTGCGAATGGCACGATCGATAGTATGCACATCAAAGCGCGGCCCAAAAGCAACGGTATGCATCGGTTCAGTAGCCGCACCACCACGTTCGAAATGTGCATGTAATGCCGCGCCCCAGGCCGTTCCAGCGTCATGCGCCACCGGCTGGACAAATACCTGCTTGAAGGGCGTCGCCTCGGTGATTTTACCGTTGGCAACACAATTTAGAGCCACACCACCCGCCAAGCATATGGTGTCTAACCCGGTATCCGCATGCAGGCGCCGAAGCAGGGAGAACATCACCTGCTCGAGGCGTTCCTGTCCCGTAGCCGCGATCGCATAATGTCGGTCCGTCAATGGGCCTTCAGGCATTCTTGCGAGTCCAAACTGCTCGACCCATCGCGGTGAATAGTACATCTCACCACCGTCCTGATACCGAAACCAATCCGGTGCGATGATAGCCTCCAAGCTTATCATCTCCTGGAAAGCAGACCGATAACCTGTGTCAGGCTCGCCGTAGGAAGATAACCCCATCGTCTTTCCTTCGGCCACCGCCGGCCGAAACCCTAAATACTGGGTCA
Source organism: Pseudomonadota bacterium (assembly GCA_002863065.1). Taxonomy (GTDB): domain Bacteria; phylum Myxococcota_A; class UBA9042. The sequence continues at coordinate 2,424 of PKDL01000052.1, read as the reverse complement.
GTGCGCTGTAGAAATACCCTAAGGAATTCGGAAAGGGGATAGACCAGAGTGGTGATAGCTCCGTGCCTTCAGCGCGCCATGCCGAGACACTGGCGAGCTCTCCACTTCCATCGACGACTAAAACGGCCGACCGATCAGATCCGCTTGGGATATGGGCGGATAACGCGTGAGCACGGTGATGCTCCACCCAGTGGAATTCCGCGTCGCACGGGAACGATTGACGAAAGATCGCTTCGGCTCTAATCATCCTTGACCAGTTACTTCCACGGCTTCCGAACAACGCCAGGCTGCGCGGAAATCGGCGTACAGCGGAGGCTGCTCGCGAGACCAAGCCTTCCCAAGGTCGCATATTGAACGCTACCCCTGTCAAATCTCTGGGCGTACAACCAGCAGATTGCAAACACCACCGGATGGCCTCTTCGGGAAAGTCACCGGTATGCTTCCGACGCGTCAGACGCTCCTCCTCGACCGCCGCCACAATCTGGCCTGTGGAGTCGAGCAACGCCGCCGCTGCATCCTGCATAAAGCAATTGAAACCAAGAATCACACAGGGATCATGCCCCGTTATGGCCTTATCGGAAACCGACGAATGCCAAAGTCATGCAGCACGACCCGCAGAATATGGAAAGATCGAATCTTTTGACCGGGGAAAGAACCGTTGGTAGCACCGTAGGTGGTAGGACCAATGGCCAAGGAGTCTACATGAAGACGTCCCCTGTCGCGCGAAGCATAGATACGATCCAGGCCGACATTCTCTCCGGAACGTATGAACCAGGAAGTCGATTGCCACCGGAACGCAAGCTTGCCCAGCTATACGGGGTCGGGCGGGTGTCGATCCGTAGCGCACTGGCGAAGTTGACAACCTCTGGCCTCTTGGAAGTTCGTCAAGGAAGCGGCTACCGCGTCCGTGACTACCGAAAAACGGGTGGACCCAACCTGGTCTCTGCTCTCGTGGAGGTCGCAGCCACGGAACAACAACTGGACATCATTGCCGACCTTCTGGCGGTACGACGGCACTATGCCCAGCTGGTGCTTCACCGATTAGCGCAAGAGCCTCCCACAGATACGCTCGCATTGAGGCATGCGATCCAGCACATGGACGCTCACATTGCCGCCGACGCTAGCGTACCGGAGTTAGCACAGGCAGACCTCTACATACTGCAATGTTTCGTAGGCATGACCAATAGCGATGCCCTGCAGCTATGCGTAAATCCCCTGTCGACTCTCATCAGCCAACTCCCGGTCTTACAAAATGCGCTGTATGCGAGCCCGCGGATCAACGTAGCGGCCTGGACGGCCCTGGCCGACTGGCTCGACACTCCAGATCCAGCGCGCATTCCTCAATTTATGCGTGCTATTGAGGCTCGTGACCGAGCGGCGGTTTTGCGGCTCAATCGAGGTCTGCAATCTTAACCCAGCATGCGGCCGGCATGGTTGCCACTTAGGCTGCGTTTTACGTATGTCCGGAGCGGTAATACGAGGTCTTTCTCGTGGGTCAGCCAGCAGAACCTTTCTGGCTCTCTTTACTCACTGGTTGGCACGACCGGGCGCAGCGGTATAGCGAGGATCCCGCGCAATCACCGCCAACACCGCGCCATCCCGCTTGATGGAATACTCAGTCACCCAGGTCTTTTTTCGCCGTGCGCGTAGTGCCGCAAGCGACTCAAAAGCCCGCCCCCGATTCGGAACGACCAACCACTGCGTCGGCCGACACTCCGAAATATCTCGCGCATCCGTCACTTCCCATCCCGGCATATAGGGCGTCCAACTCAACTCTCGTCCCATAAAAATGCAGGCGCTGGGATTGTACTTCCCATTCGCTTCCAGCCAGTCACCGGTCTCCTTGGACGTAATGGTCCAGTAATCTAGAGAAAACTGACCTTGGGCTCCCTGGATTCCACCAGCCAACCAATTGAAGTCCATCATCTGGTACGGATGCAGCACACAACCGGTCCAGAGATTCATCACGACTGCCACGGCGATAGTCATCGGTACTGCACGCACCATGCGGGGTGATATCCGCGTTACTGCATCCCGGGTCGCGCATACGCCAAAAATCATCAGCGGGGGCACCGTGAACAGTACATGCCGAATGCCATCGTAAAGCGGCGTGGCCGCTATAATTACGTAGGTAAGCGGAAAAAGTCCTCCGAGAAGCAACGCCCATCGCGTCAAGCTTAGTCGAAATAGGATTCCTGCTTTGATGTGTTGGAACACAGTATCGAATAATCCCACCCCGAATAGTGCAAGACTGATGGTGGGTACCGTCACAACAAGCCACACAGGCACATACCAACGCTCCATCGCTGTGGCAGCCACATCGGTTCCGGCGGTCAACGTGGTCCCAGTCCAGACAAACTGTCCTTGGGCTGCGAGTAGCTCCAGAAAGCCGTCGATCGGATTCCAGAGGAGATAAGGCATCGC
>PKDL01000031.1 GCA_002863065.1 Pseudomonadota bacterium | reverse complement strand
AACGCATGTGACAGATGGAGAGCCCCCGTCAAACCTTCACAGGGCTGAATAGGCTGGGGGTTATCACCCCCTACTCAGGCTTCGAATGCGCGCTCATCCACTCCCACCATTTGAAGTAGAAGTCCACGGGGAGGCGAGGCGTATGTGGGCCATCCGGTTCAGTCCATAATTCCACCGAACCGCCCTCTGGGCAGCCGAGATGCCGGCTGATCATCGATTCGGCCCCCGGAGCAAAATAATTAAAATCGAGCGGTCCGACCACTTCCGACTCCGGACTGCAACCATTGGCTTCGGCCCAGTATGCTACCGTCGCTTCGGCTCCTGGGTACACTGCCCCGTTGAGCATGCCGCCATTATACCAAACGATGTCATCACCAGTGGCATGCGCATGGACGACGCTGACCGGGCCCTTGGGAATACAGCTCGGATTGGCTGCACCTGCGACGCTAACAATACCGGCGAGCAAGTCCGGTCGCTCACACGCCAATGTATGGGCCATAAAGGCACCATTTGAATGTCCTATCGCGTAAATGCGCCGAGAATCGACGTTGTATTTACTCTGAATGGATTCGATGAGCGCAGATAAATAGGCCACATCATCTACTCCTGAACCCCAGCTGTCGCAACATGCCGGTGACCCATTCCAATAGTGTGCGCCCATGGGGTTCTGTAGCCCCTGCGGAGCAATGGTCAACACGCCAAGGTCCTCATGGAATGATTCCATTTGAAATACAGGAATCACATAGGCTGGCTTTCGCGAATAACCGTGGAGAATGAGCAGCAAGGGTATCGGAGTCGCCGGATCATAGCTGGTTGGCACTTGTAATGTCGCAGGACGCTCTCCGCCGAAGACCACATCCGACGGGGAAGACTGTTCTCCCGGCGCCGGGATGACCGGTACCACTCCACCATCGCGCAGTGCACGACCCGCATCACGCAGCCGCATCGTATCTTCGCCTCGGCTATCATCCACAGGCAAGGCGGCATCAGCGGCTAGTTCGGTCGTATCAACAACTGAGAGGGGTAACACGCTGCCGCTTTCAGAGCTACAGCTCAGTACCAGCATACTGGCGGCGGTGATTTGTAGTGCAACCTTGGCTCTGTGCGTCGAGGACATGACCAAAACCTAACAGAAAGCGCCCACATGCCGAGATAATTCAGTGCGCTATGGCAGCGTATTGTACCCGCACCTGCCTTTTACCCACGTGAGAATAAAAATGCCGGGTGAACAGACTGGCGTTTGAGCCATAGTGCGGGTATTCCCTTCGTGTCACACACCGCAAGGAGTCCGCCATGCCCATGCCCGAGGAACGCCGCCATCTGAGTATACGAGACCGAGTGCAGCAGATGAAGAATGCAGCCAAGCTATGGAACGACTCCTACTGTTTCAATCTTAGCTGGTCTGACCTGGCCTCGGGAGCTGGCCGACGCCTTGGGTCCGTTGCATACTCGCTGGGTAAAGCCGTTACCCTTGATTCACTCAAGGGTGCCACTCTAGATATGATTTCGGTCGATAGCTGCTCGGCTGTGGGTTCCTTCGGCTCAATGGCGAGACACGCGCTCGGAGACTTCGCGGCCTACGCCAGTTCAGATGGGGCAGATAGAGTGACCACCCAAGCTGTGGACGGTATTTGGGGCGGCATCACAGACTTTTGCATGGAAAATGTGGAAGCTGCGGCCAGTTACGTTAACGCGGGCGCTACAGGACGGGAGGCTTCACGCCAATTTGGCTCACAAGTAGACGGTTTTGATCCAGTAGCTGCAATGCCGGAAATCAAAGAGCTATTTATCGATACACTCGTCACATTGGCAGAACTACACTCCATCTCTAATGCACCGCAGCAGCAAGGGCTCCTGAATTTTAGGTACTGCGATGATGCGCATGCGATGTGGACCAAGTATTACCGAATCCAATCAAACGTGGAGACGCTGCATCAGCATTGCGCCAACATGAAGCAATTTGCGACCAAGGCGGAACAGACGGTTCGGGAGGCGATGACGGGCATTGATGCCCTTGAAGCGAGCCTGACTACCCTGACAGAAGCCGTGGTGGATAGTGATGCGATCCCACACTACCAAGGCGGTGGGATGATGGATGTACAGGCCCGAATGGGTCAATGCTCGCACGTCAAGTGCTACGGACCTGCCTGATTGTGGCCCTGCTGAGAAACCGCTGGCGGTATTGCCACATGCCAACAGAGCATTCGCAGTATTGAGGTTCATTTGCGGGGTCATTCCAGTGACCCCGCACATCGAGATATATCGACATGCCCCACCCCCGGTCGCCACGCATGGGGCCACACAAGCGACAAGCTCCACGCACTCCGGCTCATCTGCGCACGCATCCAGCTGTCGCAACATACCGGTGACCCATTCCAATAATGTGCGCCCATGGGGTTTTGTAGCCCCCGCGGAGCCATGGTCATGACCAAAACCTAACAGATAGCGCCCACATGCCGGGCTAATTCAGTATGACAGAACAGCATACGGTACTTGCGTGGGTCTTTTTACAAACGTGGGGGTAAAAATACCGGACGGATAATCTGCACACTGGCGTTTGGACCATAGTGCGAGTATTCCCTACGTGTCACATAGCGTAAGGAGACCACTATGCCCATGCCCGAGGAACGTCGCTACATAGATGTAGGGACCCGAGTACAGCGACTGAAAGACGCAGCCAAAATATGGAATGACTCTTACTGGTTCAACCTCAGCTGGGCTGACATAGCCTGGGGAGCTGGCCGACGACTAGGATCCGTTGCATATTCGCTAGGTAAAGCTGTCACCCTCGATGCATTAAAGGGAGCCACTTTAGGGATGATTTCGGTCGATACCTGCTCGGCTGTGGGTTCCTTCGGCTCGATGGCGAGACACGCAATCGGAGACTTCGCGGCCTACGCCAGCTCGGATGAAGCAGATAGCGTCACCACTCAAGCAGTGGACGGTATTTGGGGCGGCATCACCGACTTTTGCATGGAAAATGTGGAAGCTGCGGCCAGTTATGTCGGCGCGGGCGCGACAGGACGGGATGCTTCACGCCAGTTCGGCTCGCAAGTAGATGGCTTTGATCCAGTAGCTGCAATGCCAGAAATCAAAAATCTCTTCATCGATACGCTCGTCACGTTGGCGGAACTGCACGCCATCTCCAATGCGCCGCAGCAACGGGGCCTCATGAACTTTACGTACTGCGATGATGCGCATGCGATGTGGACCAAATACTACCGCATCCAATCAAATGTCGAGACGCTGCATCAGCACTGCACCAACTTGAAGCAATTTGCGACCAAGGCGGAGCACACCGTCCGGGATGCGATGACGGGCATTGATGCCCTTGAAGCTAGCTTGACTACGCTTACAGAAGCTGTAGTGGACAGTGACGCAATTCCACACTACCAGGGCGGTGGGATTCTGGCCGCGCGGGCCCGGATGTCCCAATGTTCAAACGTCAAGTGCTACGGACCTGCCTGATTGTAGCCCTGCTTAGAAACAGTTGGCGTTATTGCCACACGCCAACAGAGCATTCGCAGTATTGAGGTTCGGTTGCGGGGTCATTTCAGTGGCCGCACACGTCGAAATACATTGCCATGCCCCGCCCCCGGTCGCCACGCATGGGCCAACGCAAGCGACAAGATCAACGCATTCCGGCTCATCTGCGCACGCATCCAGCTGTCCTTCGCAGCTCGCATCGACGCAGTTCAGTACGCCGGCATAGAGCGGCCAACAATCCTTTGGGCAGGAGAGCTGGTTTTCAAAACCTGCATCGCATGTGGTGTCACCGCACTCGACGACGCCATCATCGTCGAAAGGACAGTCGGCAGCGCATGCCACGGAATCTTCGGGCGGAAGACAGACCCCGTCCCCACACGATCCATCGACCGGCACACAGTCCAGTGCGCAGCTCGCGGTCTCATCTACACCACACGCACCATCACCACATGCTACCCCAAGGCCGCCTTCGCCCACACTCCGGGCCACAACTTGTACGGGGCTTTGCGCGCCGACGACGAGCGCCAGTGCGTCGTCTATAGCGATCCCTGGCTCACGGTAGTAGATGATACGCGTTGCCATAATGTGGTCACGCAAACCGTTCTTGGGGTCAGTATTCGGTAAGCTTCCCTCCAACCAGACCCCACTCGTACCCAGCGCAGCCCCATCTGGAGCGTCAATGATGGTGCTCGTTGCACATTGATTGAAGGACGCGTCTTCTTCGTCAGCCCAGAAGAAACGGGCAAATGATAGTTCTAGCGACGAGTCCAGCAACCCGGTCATCACCAGTGACCCCTGAGGGCCCGTCACGTATTCCCACTGCGGCAGTCCGGTTTCATCTGCCGTATCGGGTATGCCATCAATGGTCAGTCCGCCGGGGTTTAGGTCGTTGTAGTAGGTCATCCCGATGGCCTCTGTGCTGTAATCGAAGACATCCATGATACCAACCGCCAGGGCATGGACCCGAAGATTGGTCA
>PKDL01000544.1 GCA_002863065.1 Pseudomonadota bacterium | reverse complement strand
GTCTTGTCGGTACGTGTGGGACCGGCGGGGACGTAGATATCGGTGGTGCATGCAGCAGGTCGTCCGACTGCTATGCTGGGCTCGTATGCTCAGAAAACCAATGCGAACTCTGGAACGTGGCACTCGCGGCGGCGGCGGAATGGCCAGGGGCTGCATGTGATATCGAGGATAATCTCGCACCGAGATCCTACTTTGAAGTGCCGAATACCGATGGCACGCCACGCAGTGAATTCTACCGCCTGCCATTTCCTAACGACATACGCGGCGCGTCTGGTCGAACTGCAGTGGGACATCCGACTCCCGGCCGGGGGCCCTTACCCTATGATCCGGTGGAGCGGATAGTTACTGCCGTCAACCAGGGGTTACGAGGGTTCGGTCTAACTCCAACGGTGTTTTTCAGGTTCAGCACAGATGTCGATTTCAACAGCATTGTGTTTGGAAGTGACAGTGGGACCAACAACCTTCGATACGTGAATATCGATGCATCGTCCGACAACTTTGGGAACAATCGCGGTTATGTCTGGTCCGCGAGTACGAGCCGGGAAAAGTACTTGTGCAAGCACTGGCTCCGCATACAAAACAGTGCATCCGATCCGTTGGAGCCCAATACCACCTACGCTGTTATTCTGCTGAAGGGCATAAGTACCTCGGCAGAAAGTGGGGCTGGTGGGGTGCCTTTTGCATCTGACACGGATTTAGAGGCGCTGCTCGGCGCTGTCTCCCCCCAGGACGCTCGCCTCACATCGGCGTGGGTGAACTACGCCCCACTTCGTGAGTATTTATCCTCCGAGGGCATCGCGCCCGACGCCGTACTGAATGCGGCAGTATTCACCACTGGTAATCCCACCGAGGTCATGGAGAAAGGTCGTGATGTGGTGGCGAGCTTTCCGGTACCTACGGTGAAGGACGTGGTGGTGTGTGGAGAGGGTGTAGTCAGTCCGTGTGCGGACCCGGAGGTGCCCGGACGAGGTTGTGGCACACCCTCTGGAGCCTTCACTGAAATACACGGTACTATCGAGCTACCCATGTTTCAGCAGGGCATTCCACCTTACCTAAATCCAGAGGACGGCGGTGAGTTCGTGTTCAAGGAAAATGGTGTGCCTCAGGTGCTTCGAACCGAAGAGGTGTGTTTCAGCATGACAGTACCGAAATCCACGGCACCTGCGACTGGTTGGCCGGTGGTGTTGTATGCGCACGGCACCGGAGGCTCGTTCAGAAGTCATGCAGTGAACGGAGCAGCAGCCACGTTGTCTACTCTGCCGGGTGGTGGGGCGGTGGTGCTGGGGATCGATGGGGTCATGCATGGTCCGCGTCGTGGAGACTCCAAGCTTGGACCCGAGGTGTTGTATTTCAATTTTGCCAACCCAGTGGCCGCACGGGGTAACGCATGGCAGGGAGGCCTGGATTATTACAGCTTGGCGAGACTGGTAGAGACGGGTCAGCTTCCCGTGGCCGATGGTGCGTCTATTCCACTCGATAAAGAGAAAGTGGGGTTCTGGGGGCATTCCCAGGGGGCATCGATTGGGCCATTGTTTTTACCGTACGAACCAGTGGTGGATGCAGTGGTATTGAGTGGCGCTGGCGCAGGGGTTGTGCAAAGTCTACTGCGGAAGCGTAGCCCAGTAGATATCCCGAGAGGCGTATTTGCGGTGGTACGTGAAGAAGCAGATGAAGGGCATCCTATACTGCACTTGCTCCAGCAGTACTTCGCACCGGTCGACCCGTTGAGTTATGGGCGTGCGCTCGGTCGGGAACCTCAAGAGGGGCTGAGTCCGGCACATCATATTCTCGTGGTCTATGGGCAAGGCGACACCTATACCCCGGCGTTCACTACGAGGATTTTGGGAGATGTGTTGGATATACCGGTCATATCGCCTGCACTTGATACTGGCCTTGGGGGAGCGTTTGAGGGCTATCTAGAAAATGACCGTATCGTGAAAGGGCCGTTATCTGGGAACAAGGTGTTCACGGATATACCGGTCACGATGGGCATGGTGCACCACACGCCAATCGACTATGACGGTCACTTCGTTGCCTTTCAGAATCCTGAGGCCATTGCTGACATCGCCGGGTTTTTTGATTCCTTTTTTCAGCAGGGGACGGCGGAGATTCAATAGGCGCCATTCACAATCGCGCGAAGAACGATACGTATAGACCCTAATCCATGGTTGAAGGAGATAGACGTGCGACAGACCTGCTGGCAGATTCTGGTGATCGCGATATTGTCAGTCCTGTCTTTCCTACCTTCGGCGCATGCGGAAGCGCCGGGCCCTGGTGTCTGGTTGGGACTTCAACTGGTTCCATTAGATGGGGAACCCAATGTGCAGATGGTTCGAGCGCTCCGCATGGGCGGCCCAGCTCACAAAGCAGGTCTGAAGACCGACGACCGCGTCCTGACGATCAACGGCGAAGTGGCCTCGATACGGCGATTAGACGAGGTGATGCGCCTGGCTAAAGCGGGTGATGAGGTGTCGTTCCAAGTGCTCCGTGGAGAATCGCGGTTGAACCTTCGGGCGGTTGTGGAACCTATGCCTAGAGTGACGAAAGCGCCCCCCTTGGCAGGCGTGGCTAAAAAGAAAGGGTGGTTTGGCATTGGTTTGGAGGCAGCGTCGAATGCAGAGCAACAGGCGTTGGGTGTCACGGTTGGGTTGCCGAAAGTCACACGGGTGTTCCGAGGTTCCCCGGCGGAAATGACCGGCATGCAAGTAGGCGACGTCATTTTGAAGATCGATCAGGTGGATGTGAAGGGCGTACGGGACATGGTGGCTCGGATCGGTGCGTATGCGCCAGGCACTCAAATAGCGATCACGTTGAGCCGGAAGGGCACCACACAAACGAAGCCAGTGGTGCTTGACCTACGGCCGGATATGCGATCGCTATTTGTTTCGGAATGGCGGGGACGCCCCATGCCGGATCTCAGTGTTTTAGACGTAGTGACAAAAGAACGCGTCTCGCTCGCACCGAAAGATACCGCTGGTTCTATTCTAATTATCGACTATTTCGCGACTTGGTGCGGTCCGTGTAAGCGAGTAATGCCGAAGTTGGCTGACATCGAGAAGAGGTATAGTGAACGGGGGGTTCGGGTGATTGGCGTGTCGAGTGAAGCGCATGAGACCGTCAGCGCATACCGTGCCAAGCACCCGCCGGGCTACGCATTTGCAGTCGATGACAGCGGGCAATTCCGACAGGCGTTGAACGTATCAGTATTGCCTACCTTGTGGATTGTCGACCGTAGTGGGGTGATTAGCGACATATGGTTTGGCGCTGGGCACACGGATAAGTTAGAGGCTCGCTTGCGGGCAATGTTGGAGGGAGCACCCGAGTGACACTTCCTGAACTATCAGGCATTGGTCATCGCGTCCGCTTACCACCTGGCCGGGATGTGGTGCTGACCGACCGGTTTCGCACGATCGTGGACAGTGAGCCCTTCCAGCGGTTGCGGCGCATTCGCCAGCTTGGACCAACCCACTTGGTGTACCCAGGCGCGGTGCATACACGTTTCGAGCATAGCTTGGGCGTGTATGGCTATACCGCAAAGTGTATTGCTTCCTTGCTCCGTGATCCGAACGTGGCACAAAGCCTGGATGAAGAATCGATAGTGACGGTTCTGGCGGCAGGACTGCTCCACGATATCGGCCATTATCCGTTTGCCCATAGCCTAGAAGCATTGCATCGAACCGGTAAAGATACTCCCCGCCATGAAGTGCTGGGCACCGATTGCGTCGTCCATGAGTTAGGGGCAGTTCTGGAAAAGTCACTTGGGGTGTCAGGTCGACGGGTCGCGTCGTTATTTGGCGTGTCATGGTCTAAACACACCGGCGTGGATTCTCTTCTCGCATCCATCATCTCGAGTGCGCTTGATGCCGATAAGATGGACTATCTGGAGCGTGATTCGGCCCATCTGGGAGTGCCGTACGGTCAGAGTTTCGATGTAGACCGGCTGCTAGCTTCGTTGTGTGTCAGCGAAGATGGCCGGAAGCTTGCGGTGGATTCGAAAGGCAAAGTACCGGCCGAGATGTTTATCTTCAGCCGCTATATGATGTTTTCAGAGGTCTATTGGCACCATACGGTACGGGCTGCCTCCTGCATGGTGGAGTATGCGCTAGAAGATTATTTGATGCGTGTGCCCCACGCCCCCGGCGAGCTGCAGACGATTCTATTGTCCTCAAGTGACGACGGGTTACTGCGCCATATTGCCGAGGCCACACCGCAGCAGAGTGTGGCGCACACGTTAGTGGAGCGCATGCTCTCGCCACGACGGGAGCTCTATAAGCGGGTGGTGACCTACAGTCGGATTTACACGGAAGACTGGAAGCGGGATGCGTACGAGCGCTTATATGGGGCCTCATCCTCGCAGTTATTGGCATGCCGCCAAAGAATGGCTGGAGTGCTATCAAGCCTTGTATCGCAACCAGTCACACTGGATGACATTCTGATCGATACGCCGCCGCGGGATAAAGACCATCCGGA
>PKDL01000543.1 GCA_002863065.1 Pseudomonadota bacterium | reverse complement strand
GTCGCAGAAGCTAAACTGGTTAAAGTTCTGCTCTATGCCATTGTTTCCTGAGGTGTCTGTACCGCCAGTGACCTGAAACGAGTCTGCGAGATGAATGATCACTGTGGTTGACGTATCGAGCTCAAGGCCGTTCACCAGCACGTTCGTTTGTCCCGGTCCCGGCTCCAGCTGGACGCGGTATAGTGGATTGCCTGCGCCATCGTCAGGCCAGACATTGATGGTTCCGGCTCGAACAAAATACTGGTCCGAAAGGGTGTTTAGCTGCCCGTCAACATCGATCATGAGTAAGTCACCTTCTAGGATGGTTGAACTCAGCATTGAGCTGGAACCGATTTCGAGCTGAACGGCACCATTGACGGTGGTATTCTGTGCCAGGTCGAGTCGTCGGGCCGAACGGAACCCTATTTCCGACGAGGAAGGCCGAGGAAAGACAATGGAGTTACTGGAGTTTGTTAGGGTGGAGTCAAAACCGAGTAGCCCAGGGAGAATTTCCAAGCCATTTTGTAGTACAGGAGCTCGGAGTCGACGTACGGTGTATGAAGATGCACTCATGGCATCGGCGTCGAATACGATAATGTCCTGGTTGGGGTAAAATAGCCCGGGCTCATTGACGTTGAGCTGGTCAGCACTGGATGCGGCTTGCGTGACCGACGCAATCAGACCTTGCTGTGCTTCAGCGATACACACGAAGTCCCCTACTGTCACACCAGAGTCTCCGCCGACGTCGGCAAATGTTTCTACGAAGGTTAGGGTGTTGTCGGTGCTATTGACCCCGGATAGTGTCATGACATTCGAGAATCGCAGGCCGGATGCGGAGCTATTGAGGAACAATACCGTGCCGGTATTGAAAAAAGCGGTATGTCGCACTGTGACGGTATTTTGGTCAGAGGCTGAATCAGCTGTGACTTCAGTACATGATCCTTGGAAGTTGACGGTCATACCGGCTTCCACCATGACATCGTTGGGTGCTGCGGCCCCACTGGTATCTCCGTTATCCCAAGACGTTAGAGTGGGCTGAGAGATACTGGAGATAGTGGCACTATCGACTGACCACGATAGAGTACTTTGCGTGTCCATGAGCTCTGAGAAACGCATGCGCCACTCCTTCTGCACTGAACCAAAGCCTAATTCTGTCTCACTCGTAAAGTCCTCGCCTCCGCTGGAGAACATGCTGACTTCTACGATACGAGCTTGCGACTCATCCGCCAGCGTGAGCACTTTTTGCGGGTCAATCAACGACTCTAGGCCCTTGGCGTTAATCGACGTAACCGCAATTTCAATGGTGTTTCCGAACGACATGGGGTTAGACACTGGGCCATCTAATGCGCCAGGTCCGAAGTCATTCCAATTGGGGAATGGGTTCGAGCTAGATAAGAGCTGAGATGCAGTAATCGCTACGGCACCTGCGGTATCGGCAAATGCGGGGGTGATTGTACTGCCCAGCTGATGCCAGCCCAGGAGTGTGGTGTCGTCAAACTGTGGTCCCGTCTGTCGCGCATAGATGCGATATGAGGACGCACCGGGTGTGGGTAGCCAGCGGATATCGACCCCAGATGCAGCATTGAAAAATGTGTTATCCGAGCTGGAGGAGGCTGGGTCAGCAGGACCGCTGTACGGATACTGGTTTGCGTCGAGTAGCCAGCACACTCGGGAATCGCACTGGACCTGAGTTACGGTTTGGTAATCGTTGCTGATCGTATCGACATCGAACTCGGGCTCAGCTGAGACGGGAATCGCCTCGGATTCAGTGAGGTCAAAGCGAATACGGGTCGTTTGGTTGAGTGGTGTACCCAGCGCGATATAGGGGGAGCCATCAGACCACAGCAAAGTAGAGATTCGGATCTCGTATTGGGTTCCCGGATCCGTATCCGCAGTCAGGGGGCCGGATGGATTAATGGTCAATGCCGTACTCGATGCATTCCATGTGTAGCTGGCGGGGATGATATTTCCGTAGAACCCATCAAAATATTCGAACAGCTTGATGTCCACAGACCCCTCATCCACTTGGGAACCAAAGTGAATAATGATGTCGTCATTGGGTTGTGCAAGCTCTGCATTGGTTACCAGAGCCCCCGCACCGATGGACGTGAGTGGTGGGTCAAAGCTAACGTAGGCGATATTTTTTGCCACTGTGGTCAGTACGACTACCAAGTTGGATACGTTGGTATTGCTGTCGCCGGGTACATCCGATGTGCTTAGTATGCCTAGGTCCACCTCAGCGTATTGATAATCGTATACGCCATTTTGGTCCGCATCGTACGGATCAATCCGTACCGCAAAGGCGTATCCGGCGTCGGCGATGTTGGTGATGGCAAACGAACCGTCGCTATTGGTAACGACGCTATCCACATCGTATCCAAGTGTGTGATTGAACAGACGCACGGTGGCACCGGCGGCCGGTTGACTACCGGCATAGATGGTTCCCGCGACGTACAGTGAACCGTCACTCGGAGGTTGGAAGGTTCCGCCACCGGGGTCGCGGAGTAGGTCGATTGAGCCATCAACATACAGTCGGTCTCCATCGTCCCCACCTACGAGCGGTATGTTCACTACGCGTTTGCTTTCAAAGTGACCATCCGCCTCGTACTGCACCGTTACGTCCCCGTGAGTCGATACTTCGACTTCGAAATATCCATCCGAGCCGGTCGTGATGGTGCCACCGGACGCAGGATAAAGCGTGACTTTGGCGCCCGAGATGGCATCACCTGCGCCTCTTGTAGTTACGAATCCATGGAGGGTCACCGGCACGATTTTGGCGCACAGGCCGCCAAAGCCACCTCCGGCAGGAATATAGCCAGCGGGGCAGATTGTGGCCGTGGCTTCCTGCGGGATACGGATGCATCCGTCTTCGTTTTCATTCGGCTCGTACCCAGCAGCACATATTGGGGCGCATCCATCGCCGGTGGAGTTGACTACGTAGCCTTCATCACAGATGGGCGGTTCGCCATTGCTCACATCTTGATCGTCCGAATTGTCCGTTGACCCGATGTCACCAGAACCGGGATCAGCTGAGAGCGTGTAGTTGTTCACGACCTCAGGGGTGCACGCCGAAATAAGCAAACAGGTGCTCAGAAGAAGCATCTGAATTCGCGATTTCATCCATTCCCACGTCTGCATGTATGACTCCATTGGTCTGAGTTCTGTCTCTTCGAGTGTCCTATCGATCCGTCGCGCCGCCGGGCTAGCCGTACCTAGAGCACGATGCATCACCACGTCGAAGCGCCCTGGATTCTGGCTGGTCGGACAAGCGACTGCAAGGGTGCGAGGCAGAGAACCTCGCCTTATCGGATGCACAATCCACAAAACACGTAGGCTGCGCGGGTATTCGAGGGGGCGATCTATGGATGAATACCGTCTATTCGTTTTGATTGGCAGCGTATGGAGCCATATCACGCATGTTATCTGTTCGGTTAGAGGACCCCTAGTGACTCAAGTGCCTGGGTCATCAACGGTGCCCAACCACGATTGGCGAGCGGACTGGCTGGACTTGGGTGCGGAACGGATCCGATGGTGACATCCAGGTCGCCCGCAATCTGGCGTGACTTTTTCTCGGCAAATTTACCGACACCGACAACAAACTCAGGCTCTAGGAGTTCGACGGTCCGTCGCAGTGCACGATCGCATGCTTCAAATAGTGGCACACGCTCCGCTTTGGGAAGCTTTTCTGGGATACGATTACGGCCGGTCTCTTCCATGAACACGAGAGGACAGTAGTTGGTGATGAAGTAGGTCTCGAAGAATCGCTCGGGCGTTCCGTAGGTGTCTTTCGCCCAACTCCATAGGCGCCGTCCACTGACTTCACTGCGAGTACATTCAAAACCCAAAATAGGGCGCTTGGGGTGCTCTTTTTCTGGGGTTCCAATCGCGGTGTGTATGCCGAGCCAGTCTCGTACATGGGCGATCTCTCCAAACGGTACGCCGACTTGCGCCATACCGAAGGGACCGGGGTTCATCCCTACCAATAAGACGCGCTTTGGCCCGCGTCCGTATCGCTCGCAGTATTGGTCCCAAGCGGGTCGGGCATATTCCAGCGGCTGATAGACAAAGGCTGTCGGAGAGGCAAATCGAAGCGGGCGTAGGTCACTGACCAGGTCATCGGTAATCTTGTGGAGACTCATGGGCATTACTCGGCGTGGTCTGGGTTCGAGTTGGAATCGGAAGGCATGCTCACGGGGCTTGCCTTGTGCATATTGGCTGCTACTAGACGCTTGAGGTTATCTAGGGCTTGTTCATAGTTTGGTCCGATAGCACGTTCTACGAATATACCCGCCCAGCGTCCGAAAGGGCTGGTGTCTCGGATGGGTGAGAGGAACTCCCAGACGACGAGTGTACCCCGTTCAGTGGGTTCGAGAGTGAATCGTAGCTTCGCTTCCCCGTACTCATAAAAGTCTACTGCCATCGTGATCAGGGTTGGCTCCTCGGTCTCGGTAATCGACTGTATGCCTTTGCCTGTATCGGGACCGCCCCATTC
>PKDL01000219.1 GCA_002863065.1 Pseudomonadota bacterium | reverse complement strand
TGCTCGTCGTCAATCAAGATCCAGTGGAATCGGCTCCAATCCATTAGGTCGATTCACGATATCCCGAATGACCCGAGCCAGCCGATGGGGCGCCTCTAAGTGAGGGCTGTGTCCTACGCGCGGCACCCACTCGAACACTGCATGCGGAGGAATATTCGCCTGGTAAAATTGTGCGAAATGGGCCGGTAATACTCCATCCGCCTCCCCCCAGAGTACATGAACTGGCATTATAAGACGTGTCATTCCGGTCCGAGACATTGTGGGTGAGTTCGGTATATCGGCCAGTATATCTCGAACGATCCGACGCTCGAAGCGAGCACGAATTAGAAAAGCCATCGGCCACGCTGCCCAATGCGATTGGTAGAAAATTCGCCGAATGAACCGCCTGCCATCGTCGAAACTGCGCAGTGTCAAACTCTCGACTAAGTCATTGAACTCATCGTCTGAGAGCGGCGCCCCAGCAGGCGACGCCACAACCAACCCTTGGATATTTGTTGGGTACTCGACGGCATACCACATAGCCATGCCACCCCCCATTGAGTTACCAAACAGGATCGGTGGCTCAGAGAACTCTAACGCATCTATGGCGTCGCGAAGTGCAGTCAATAGGATATTTGTATTGAACGGCGCAGGGCTATCGGACAAGCCATGGCCAAGTGCTTCCAAAGCCACTATCCGCGAGTGATGGGGCCGCATGCACTGCATAACTCGTGAGAATGACAGCCCATCGGCGCTTATGCCGTGGAGCAGCAATACGGGTGGGCCAACGCCCTGCCCGTCTAATTCGACACAGTGAAGACGACCGTGGGGAGTCGTAACGTAGCGACTCTCAAAACCTCGGCTTTTCAGCCAACGAAGGCCCGCCGAATATCCTGCGCTATCAATTCGTGCTGCGAGTGACAAAGGCTCACTCGTCTTTCACTTTCACGACCACTACGGTCACGTTGTCTTTGCCACCATTGGCGTTTGCTACTTCGATAAGCTGAGCACATACCGCTTCCACGTCGTGCTCGTGCTCTAGGATAATGCGAAGGATATCGTCATCCTCGACTTCCCCGTTCAGCCCATCAGAGCACAGGACATAGATATCGCCAGGGAGGATGCTGTCGACTCCCAGGTCGACCAAAACGCTCTCCTTCATCCCCAGCGCACGTACGATAATGTTTTTGTGCGGAAAGTTTTTTTCCTCTTCAGGGGTCAGCTTCGCCATTTTTTTATAATCGTTGAGCAGCGAGTGATCCTCGGTGATTTGCTGCAGCCGATTCTGGCGAACCCGGTAGCACCTCGAGTCACCAACATGCGCGACAAAATGCTGATCACCTTCAAAAGCAATCCCCACGAACGTCGTGCCCATGCCTTTGTAGCTACTGTCTTCGCAAGACTTTTGAAAAACGCGCAGGTTCGCGTACCGAACAGAACTAACAAAGAGATTAGCGAGGAACCCCAAATTTTTGTCTTCTTTGTAGGGCCATGTCATTTCCCGGTCCGCAAGTGCATCTTGGAAGAACTGAGACACCGTTTCCACGGCGATCTGACTGGCTACCTCACCACTAGCGTGTCCACCCATACCATCGGCAACGATAAAAAGATTGCTATCGGGTACGAGCTGGAGGTTGTCTTCGTTGTGCGTACGCTTCATCCCCACATCCGTGAGACCAGCGTATTCAAACTTCATCCGGAGTATTCCTCTCAACTATTGCGCGATCATGACGTCACTGTGAGCCGTAGTCTATCAGGGTGCAGAGCGAAGGGAAAACTCCGAAAACATATGAGCGCTGAACACGCATCAGTCATGACTGTATGGTTAGTCGCACTGATATGTCCGCGAAGGATAACTGCCAGCTCACACACACGCAGCTAGCGATAGAGTTGGGTCGCCTTGGTTAGATAACCCCTCTCTGTGTCGGTCGCTCTGGAGCCTCACAGCGTGCAATTCACTCAGCGGGCTGTTAGCGTTGAGGTCCGGTGGTACCGACGGGATGCTTCGTCCGATTTATTTCCGATACCACCATGTACTAAGCGCAGCCAGACGCGTGCTATCACTGAATTCATTAGGCGGAAGCATTGAGGCGATTTGGTAAATATCTGCTGGAACGCCAGCTTGCCATCGGCGGTATGGCTGAGATTTTCCTTGCGCATCAACATGGGCCCGCCGGATTCGCAAAGCAGCTCGTGATAAAACGGATACGACCTCACCATGCAAACGATCAGCAGTTCATTCGTATGTTTCTGGCAGAAGCGCGGACGTCAGCGAAACTGAACCATCCAAATTTAGTGCAAATCTACGAACTGGGAGAATGTGAGGGCGCCTACTACATCGCCATGGAATATATCCGAGGCGAATCACTCGCAAAGCTAATCCGACGATTGCGTGAATATGAGATCCGACTACCGCCTTATATCGCGGCAAAAATAATAGCGACCACATGCGATGGAATCGATTATGCACACAACTTCTGCGACGTGGATGGTGAACCGGTAAATCTCGTGCACCGCGATCTTTCCCCCGATAATATTTTGGTCAGCTTCTCAGGTGGCGTGAAAGTCATCGACTTCGGTATTGCACAAGCACGCGACACGGGGGCCGAAGATGACAGTGGCTTAGTGAAAGGGAAGTTCTGCTACATGTCACCGGAGCAGATTACAGGACGACGAGTCGATCGAAGGAGTGATATCTTCTCTTTGGGGGTCGTACTGTATGACCTCACAACTCTTGGGAAGCCGTTTGGCGACGGGTTAGACCTTACGACCATCGATGCTATCGTAAACGACCCACCCACCCATGCAAAAGAACAGAACCCAGAATATCCGACTGCCTTGTGGGACATCGTACACCGGTGCCTTCGAAAGCGACGTGATGAGCGATTCTCAACCGCACATGAATTGCAATATGCGCTGCAAAAGTTTGCGCACTCAGGTGGAGGGTATGTGTCCGACCGTGAGGTCGGGCAGTACGTAGAAAAATTATTCTCTGGAAGGGCTGAAGATCTTGAATGGATTCGGGCTCAGAGTACATGGAAAGAGCACGCGAATAGCGTAGGCGACTCTCGTATCAGGACGAATGAACCTACCCTTAGTAAAGCTTTCATAGAACGTGGGTCTGGAGTCCCTCATCGAATGCGTTCGTCAGGCACATATCCGAATGCGATGGAGTCCTCGAAAAACTTTCAGCACGAATCAAACATCCCCAATACCACTCACGAGGCAGCCTACAGCCGAAAAACAATTCTTATGTTACTACTGCTCGCCGCCCTCGGAGCGGCCGGGTGGTTTGCGCAAGCACAGGGATGGCTGGGAAGCCCACTCCCAGAGCAAACGCCGGTACGGCCACCGGCATCAGAATTCATCTCATCAGGTGAAACAGCCCTAAAGACCTCTCCGGATCCATCCGTTGAGCGAACCAGTACAACGCCTACAGAACCGACTGAAAAGCGAGTGCGCTCGGATGACATTGCGCCAATAACAGCTCAAATTCAGCTGGCTTCGCAACAAAAACACAGCCCAGATACACCGTACAATGTTCCCAGAAAGCGCGCGCCATCACGATCCAACAACGACCGACTCCGAGGGCATGAACCACCGCTAACAGCGCCTGCCGAGGCATTCGAAATACCATCTGTGACCACCGCCCGGGAAAGTGATAAGCCGCGTGCGGAGCCATCCTTACAATCGGTGCTTTCCAGAATGAACCAGGAGGGCCCTGCCCTGACTCATGGCCAGAATGAGGCGGCCGACATTGTCCCACTCGACACCGATAACTTGAAAGCGAGTGGGACTCTCAAAGTCCTAGGTGCAGCAAAGCAATTTGCGGTTTTCGTGGATGGAAAGCGCCGAGGAACGACGCCCTGCGAATTGGAACTAGAGGCTGGCGACCATCTCGTCGTTGTTGTCCTCGATAACTGGAGGCAGTCATTCAATATGACTGTCAAAAACGACGAAACCACTGTACTTCATCCACGGCCTCCAGGTAACGACACCCGGCCTGCATTCCAAGGTATCATCCGGTTTGATATACCCAGTGGCTATCGAGTGACGCTGGATGGAATAAATATACCGGCACAACCACGTCGCCTGGTCTTTGGGACGTATGGTGTCGGTGTTCAAGACCCAAAAACTGGCAGACGTAAGCATTTTAGCGTTCAGCTAGACCAATCGAACCCCGTAGTTTTGATTCGTTACCAATAAGCAAGCCCATGTCGAAAACCATGCGAACGTCTGAAAAATCACATCCAAAGCGATATGGGCGCAAAACACTTACTCGGTGGGATGTGGGCGCAGCAGCAGTCCTCTTTTTCATCTGCATGGCCATCTTGTTGGCGACCTCATCAATGGGAACCACGCGTGACGAGTCATTTTACTTTCGATACTCGAGTATCTACCAAGACTGGTTTGAACGACTCGCTGGCGATACGGACGCAACCGGCCCCGTCGACTCACCAATGGGTCGGAAAGATGTGTCACGGACCTGGAGT
>PKDL01000188.1 GCA_002863065.1 Pseudomonadota bacterium | reverse complement strand
CTCTCATGAGTGCACGAAGCGCGGTAGGTGCAGTGTACAAGGTCGTTGCACCGACATCGTCAACAACTTGCCAATACCTACCTGCATCCGGCCACGTCGGGATACTTTCGAACATGACCGTGGTGCAGCCGTTCGCTAACGGACCATAGACGATATAGCTGTGACCCGTGATCCAGCCGCAGTCGGCTGCGCAGAAGTGTACGTCGTCGTCATTAATATTAAATACATAGCGGTGGGTTGTTGCCGTCCAAAGTAGATATCCGGCGGTGGTATGCAGCAGTCCCTTTGGTTTACCGGTTGAACCTGAAGTGTAGAGGATAAACAGTGGGTCCTCCGATGCCATGGACTCTGCAGGGCTCTCGCAGCGCTGTTTCGATAGCTCAGTTGCAAGGTCATAATCGCGGCCGGGGACGAGGTCGCAGTCATCCGATGTCCGGCGAGCCACTAGGATTGCTCGCACGCAGGGGGTCTGATCGACGGCTTTATCGACAATGGCTTTTAAGTCAATGGTCTTAGCCCCACGTAAGCCAACATTAGATGTGACAACGACTTCCGCTTTCGCATCCACGATCCGGTCTCGTAATGCTTCTGCCGAGAATCCCGCGAATACGACTGAATGGATTGCTCCCACGCGAGCACAGGCCAGCATCGTGACCGCCAGCTCTGGGATCATAGGAAGGTAAATGCAAACACGGTCTCCTTTCTTTACGCCGTGGGAACGAAGCAGGTTTGCCATTTGGCCAACCCGTTGTCTCAGTTCCGAGAAGGTGATGTATTCGTATTCGCCGGGCTCATTTTTTGCCCAGATGATGGCCGTTTTATTCGGTGTGGCAATGGCATGTCGGTCGACGCAGTTGACCGCCATGTTGAGTCTGCCTCCCGGAAACCAAGACACTTCGCCGGGGGCAGAGTGAAGATAAACGTGGTCAGGTAAGCGTTCCCAATGCAATTCTTGGGCGCGCGCTCCCCAAAATGAATCGGGATCAGTGATCGATTGTTCATACAGGGCAAGGTACTCGTTGGTACTCTTGATATGAGCAGTCTCTTGGAACGTTGACATCGGTTCGTAGGTGGACATCGCGAACTCCTGTGATGGTCCTGATATGTATACCGTATTTGCTCGGGTGCCTATGTGGAATAAAGTACTACCGATAGGCATGCAACCTGAGGTCGTGCAAACATCGCTTGGAGTGGTAAGCTGTCGTCACTACAGACACTGAGTGCTGCATGCCTTTGAAGTTGGAGGTCCCTCGTGGCAGACAAAAACGACTATCTGAAGGGTCGTATACAACTAACCAACGGTAATATTGCCCGGTTGGTGGTGATCTACGCAGATGGTCGTGAGTTAAGCGCATTGGTAGAGGGCAGGCCGGAGCTGGCGAAGAAATCAAGATGCGCTTTCAAGCATGAGGGAGAGACAGTCGAACTGCTCGTCAAAGTTCAGGATACCCGTCAACACGGAGAGGAAACCGGAGCTGCTCTCAGCGTGCTTAGCGCATATTCACGGGTGGGGCGTAAACATCTTGAGAGCTTCTTGGACCGTGCCTGTTCCATGACACAGTTTTCTCAAGACCAATTCGTGGAAAACGAGAAGGGGTGTTTCTGTCTACTAGATATGCGTGAGTTATCGCGCCGACGGCGAAAGGCGCAAGAGGCTGCTGACGAGGCTGCAGCGGCGGCTGCCGAGAAGGAAGGTTCAGACAAGTCGCAGAAAACAAAGGTTCCTTTGCGAAGCGACGTCGAACGTAGATGGCAGCATCGAGTACGGCATGTGCTGGATGCATGCATTGAGCGCGGTCAAAAGAATATTGATACGATTATCTTCGAGGTGTCTGATCGAGGGGTCCGTATCAGCGTACCGGCAGAGGAACTGCCAGAAATTGATCTAAACGGTCCAGTACGCCTGTTCTTAGCGTTCCCCTCAGGGCGATTGACCATACGTGCGAGGTGCTTATGCCGGGTGGTTTGGTGGTTGGCGCCAGAGCCTGGGGAGGATGAGGCCACCCTCGGCCTTGAAGTTTTAGAAGTACTCGACGGGGTTCACGGTCAACAATGGTCGCGCTTTATCGCTGCTGTGAGCGAAACGAGCCCGGTGGTCCCCATCGGGGAGCATGGTCAGCCGAGGGAGTGAGTACACTCCGGTTCGACAGACGCGTTTAGCAGGGCAGGGTGACTTCGAAACGCGCCCCAGGCCCATCATTGTTGAATGCGCGAACCTGGCCATTATGGTCACGAATAATTTGACGTACTACCGCGAGGCCTAGACCCGTGCCCTGGCCACGCCCTTTAGTCGTATAAAACGGTTCGAAGACTGTAGCCAGCCGCTCTGGAGCGATTCCAGAACCGTCATCTACCACGGTGAGTGTCACCTCATCAGGGTCGTCTTGGCGTCCGCTCAGCGTGACTGTCTGCGCCCCTGCATCAAACGCATTGAGTACCAGGTTCATAAGTACCTGCTGGAGCTGATGAAAGCTCGCTACGACAGAAGGTAATTCATGTGGAATGGACTCGATTACCCGGCAATCACTTTCGAGTAGGCGGGTCTGTAATAACGGTAGGGTTTCGGATACAACGCCGGACAGTGATACTCGGGTGCGGTCGGTATCGACCTCAGCACGGCTATAATCAAGTAATTGGCGGACTAGTGATGCAATTCGCTCTGTTTGTTCGCGGATGATCACCAGAGAGCGAGCCTCGGTTTGTTCGGGTTCCTTCGAGAGTAATACTTCAGCGCGGCCACCAATGATCGATAGTGGCGTGCCAATTTCATGTGCAACCCCCGCTGCAACCCGGCCGACTGCCGACTGCTTTTCGGCCTCAAGCATTGTTTGATGGGTTTCTCGTAGGTGCTCATATGCGAGTTCAAGCTTCCGGTGTAACGCGGCTTGCTCTAAACCGTTGCCGAATTGTCTCGACATGAGGCCGAGAAGCTGATGGTCCACCGGGAGCTTTAAGCCTTCGAAAATCAATGTCCCAAGCAATGCGCCGTCGGAAGACATCATCGGCATAAAAGCCCATCTCCCGTCGGGGGTAGCACTCAGTGTCGCGGGTGGTCCAAGAACTTCGAGCCAATGATTGGACTCCAGGGATACGATGAGTTCTGTGCTTGAATGACCCGCATCAAAGACATGGCCGGTAACGCCTTCAATCTGTCGCGGTTCGATCACCATAGCAATACCGGTGGCGCCACTTACACGAAGAAATAGGGTCAGAGCATCCTGTGCTATTTGCTCGATATCTAGGGTTTGTACCAAGAGCGACAGGAGGTCATTGACGGCTTGCACACGTCGGGCTTGCCTCGCTGCTTCATCCCGTAGAGAGCGCTTGTCGATGACGGAGTCAACGACCTGTAGTAGCCGTCCCGGATGGCAAGGTTTCTGGATGTATCGTGCGGAGCCAAATGCCACCGCTCCAATTCCAGATTGCAGGGTGGATTGTCCGGTTAGGAAGATGAAGTCTAGGTCTGGTTGTCGCCCACGCATCGTATGAGCTAGTTCGATGCCGGACCCATCTGGTAACCATAAGTCGATAAGTGCAACAGAATACACATCTTCTTTGGTACCTACTTCCGATGCGCTGACGGCAACGTCGACGCGGTAGCCTCGGTCACGCAGTACAGCCGAAAGAATAGCTGCATCATCTGGGTCAGCTTCTACCAGCAGCAGTTGATGACTCATCCTGCGTCATCCTCGATTTCCAGCGCATAGCGTTTGCGCCAACGGTAAATGGTCCGTCGATCCACTCCAAGAATTCGGGCGGCCTCTTCCTTGTTACCGCCGGTGTGCTTCAGGACCTGCACAAGATATCTTCGGGTGACTTCCTCGAGCGTCGGGTAGTCCGAAAATGGACGCTCTGCTGTACCTTCCGCTGCTTCGCGGAGGTATTCTGGAAGGTCGCGTTTCGAAATCACCTGTTCGCGCGATAATATGTGGGCTCGTTCCATGACGTTCTCGAGCTCGCGCACATTTCCTTCCCAGCGATATTGCATGAGTGCCCGAATCGCGTCGCTCGCAAGCGTCTTTTTGGGCTGACTTAGACCGTTCGCCACTCGTGTGAGAAAGTGGTCTACGAGAAGCGATATGTCTTCACGCCGGTCTCGAAGCGGCGGTAAACTAACAGGAATGACGCTCAGTCGATAGAATAGGTCTTCCCGGAAACGACCTTCACGCACCGCTTTGCGTAGGTCGTGATGGGTGGCGGCAACGATTCTCGTCTGGATTGGTTTTTCCTTGGTCCCGCCTACGGGGCGGACTGTCTTTTCTTGCAGTACGCGAAGCAGTTTTGCCTGTAGGCCCACGGAAAGGTCCCCTATCTCGTCGAGAAAGAGTGTTCCTTTATCAGCGTCTACAAAGAGTCCGTCTTTTTTGGCATGCGCTCCAGTGAAGGCCCCGCGGACGTGTCCGAACAATTCACTTTCGAGCAACCCCTCAGGTAGGGCCGAGCAGTTTACCGCTACAAAGGGGTGTGTTCGGCGATGGCTATTATA
>PKDL01000565.1 GCA_002863065.1 Pseudomonadota bacterium | reverse complement strand
GGTTAGCCACCACTTCTGCAGGCAGTTCACGCTCTTCGTCGAAAGGACTGCCAGGCGATACGCGCATAATCACAAACGATAACGTAAAGACTGCAAAGACAACGAGAGCAGCCCCCAATAGCCGTCGGAGAACGTATCTCAGCACTAGGAGCCGCGAGCCGGTTTAGGAGCACCGGGCTGACCGAACCACAAATAGTGCAGCCGATAATGATCCATTGGATCCGGTTCAAATCCCCGTACGAAGTCCTTCAACATGTAATTCCTGGAATAAAAATACATCGGTAGCAGCGGTAAATCTCGGTTGAGTATCGCTTCAGCCTTCGCCGTTAAACGATTTCGCTCCTTCTGTCCGCCCGTTTTTTGTAGGCGCTCAATCAACTCGTCGAATTCGGGATTGCTGTACCCGGGATAGTTATTTTCCCCTTCACTGTGAAATACAGCGAGATAGTTTTCTGGGTCGGGAAAGTCAGCACACCAGCTCGCGCGCGACAGCTGAAATTCGCCGCTATGCAGTGACTGCAAAAGTGATTTCCATTCCATATTGTTGATCGATACCTCAATCCCCAAATGTCGCTTCAAGCACTGCTGAAAAAATTCCGCAATCAAGCGGTGTCCTTCGTATGTGTTGTACGTCAGTGTCAGCTCAGGTAGTCCCTTTCCATCCGGGTATCCAGCCTCAGCCAGTAAGCGCTTAGCCTTTTCTGGATTAAAGCTATCTCCCCTAATTTCCGGATACCCTCGACGCTTACCCAAGTACGGATGCACGAGATGGCTCGCTGGGCGCTGACCTTGACCTAGTACCTGGCGTACGAGTTGCCCTTTATCGAACGCCATATTGAAGGCTCGACGCACCTTCACATTGTCAAATGGAGGCTCTCGCACATTGAACACGTAGTAATAGACGCAGAGAACATCATTCACGTAGTAGTCGGAACGGCCAGACTTCCTAAGTTCTGGAGTCACTTCCACCGGCACCAGCCCAGGCGTCCAATGTAATTTCCCCGATTCATACCAATCGTGAGCCATATTTTCGTTATTGGTTTCATAAAAAACGAGACCATCAAGCCATACATTTTTCGCATCCCAATATCGCTCATTTCGCTTCATTTCGATGCGGTCACCCTGCTTCCAAAGCGTCATTTTAAAGGGACCATTAACCACAATGTTTTCAGGCCGAGTCCACTTCGTACCGTGCGCTTCAATGGCATGCTTCGGCGTTGGGGCAAAAGCGACGTAAGCAAGTAAGTCTAGGAAGTATGGTGCTGGAGATGTCAGCGTGAACTGGAGCCGTCGTGCATCCAACGCCTTGATGCCCACTGTAGAAAAGTCCTGGGACGTGCCCTTGTTATATTCCTTGGCGCCTTTGATATTCCAAAAGAGCTGCGCGCTCCGGGACTGCGTTTTAGGATTTAGGCCGCGCTCATAACTGTAGAGATAGTCTTTTGATGTGATGGGAGTACCATCGCTCCATTGAATTCCTTCCCGCAAGGTGAACAACCAAGTAGTCCCATCATCACTTCGAGTCCAAGACTCTGCTTGTGCAGGTACGATGTCTTGACCCTCGGCCGACGGCTGCACCAAGGTCTCAAACATCTGCGTCCCGACTCGGTTACCCGCAGATTCGCTGATTAAATTGGGATCGATGTACTCCACCTGCCCCTCACCAACTTTGAATACACGCTCGAGTGGTAGAACGACAGGGGCCTTTGTACCGCGGCCCGTCGCTTGCTGGATTGTCCCTTCGATAGCAGACGGCTGAATCGTACCAGTGGTTTTCGTTTCGCTGGATGTCGTCGGCTGTGCGGTTGGAGGCTGAGGTTTTGGCTTCGGTGGCTTTGGGTCGCTCTTACGGCAACCGACGGTAGCTAACAGTACTATGATAACGGTACACCGAACCATCGCGACGGTACCTGCAGGTAGTCCAAAAGACCGGATGTTATGTGCGTACATAGCGCTCGGTTCTACGGTGCGTTATCGCTACCGTCAAGGAAGCAAGCCGAGCCGATCGACCCGACTTAGTGTTCAACTTGGCGCTGGAGAACGAGTAGACTAGCTACCGCGGCGAGCGGTACGACGGCGGCGACGAAGCGCCTCACGCTGCTTCCGCTTTCGAGCCTCACTGGGCTTCTCGTAATAACGTTTGCGCTTCAGTGATTTCAGCACGCCCTCTTTACCGATCTCACGCTTGAGAATCCGGATTGCTCGCTCGACATCGTTATCGACGACAACGACTTCAAGAGGACGGAAATCTTGCGAATGGCGCTTATGTGAGGGCTTTGGGCCTCGTTGGCGGTCGACGAACGACATTCACGCTCTCCTTGCCGGTACGTTTTCCTGGCCGGCACCAGGCTAAAATTCGGTTCGCGTCAGCCGAAAACTCTCGGTAACACTTGAGCTTTATCATCCTGCACGGACTGCCCAAGGTGTCTTAGGTGGCTGCGCGGAGCGCGGAGGGTAGCGATGGCCTGACACACGGTCAAGGCTTTTCCACGCTATCCACAAGGTGTGCTCGATAATCGCGTCATCATTTCGCGATTTCTCGTGCCAGCTTCAAAATGGATCGCGCATTCGGTGTCCCTTTGAATACATGTACCGGACCTTCCAGCGATGGAAGCCGGGCAACATGCGCAGACGATACAGCGAGAATGAAGCGGTCTGGTCCACGCTTCTGTAACCGCTTCCATCGTGACTTTAGATCACCGCGGCGCCAGCGCCATACCAGCTCGAGGTAGATGACGTCGCCGTCCGGCGTCACCAGAGTAAGATCCGGCACTAAGACGTCCCGGCCATCAAGGTCGATGAGCTCTCCATCGGTTTTGACCTGCCAGTCAGCCGCAAGTTCACGAAGCCTATCGACAAGTGCGAGTTCTTCTGGGGCTGTCCACGTCCCAGTATCCCGATAATGTGATACTAAACCGTCATCTGAAGAAAGTCGTAGAACCGACGTCCGAGACTTCGGTGCAGGTTGATAATCAGCCTCGAGTGACCAGCGCTCTGCCATCAGCAGGGCAGGAAAAAAATTAGCGAGCGCCATTCCGTATCTGGTCGATTGCTTCAAAACCGATAACGGTCCGTCCACCACAAATTCCCAGCAATCATCAATCTGACCGGCAGCATGAGAGAGACGATAAAACTTCAAATAACGAATCAGCTGACGAAGCCTCTTCTGAGTGGGTGACTGCAGCCGAATACGCAGTGACTTGGACCGAAGAAGCACACCTTGTACCAGCGCAACATTATAACGATGAAGCAATCCCGGCGCATCGATGGACCGCATGGCTCCAACGATATGATTACTTTCCAAATCCGCGTAAAGCGAGGCCTCTACGATGTCGGGAGTCGTGTCTAACGCGGCGGCAGCCTCCAGTAGGACCGCATGACGTCGGGTGCTATCCAACGGCTGATGGGGAGCTGCAAGTTCGAATACTGTCTGCCGGACCATAGAGGGGTCCAGGTCAGAAGCGACAATAAAATCGGTTCGGTCGAGCAGCAGTTTAGCCAAGCCCCGACGGGCCTTGAAATCTCTCGCGTTACCAGTCAACTGCGCAATTTCTGCATTCAATTCTGAGCGAGTCTTCCCTTCGTATTGCGTAAAGGTATCGAGAAGGGTGGCAGCAAAGGAAAGCCAACTATCCCCCTCGGCAGACAGCCAACGAGGTTGGACATCCCCTTTCTTTATGCCAATGCGCAATAGGTCTTTTGTTAACATGTAATGCTCACCGGTATGCCTCATGCGCTCGGCGGCGTTCGCTCGTGTAGGACTCTGCTGTGTCGGCAGTCACCAATTCGTACAGCACCGCTCGCTTACCTTCTCGACGACGCAAGATACGGCCAAGCCTCTGGACGTGCTCTCGCACGCTACCCGATCCGCTAAGAATGACCCCTATCGATACATCTGGCATATCTACGCCTTCGTTCAATACGCGCGAAGTGCCAACGACGTTCCATCTACCAGAACCCAGACCATCGAGGATTGCACGACGTTCTGCCGTTGGAGTTTCGTGAGTGATGACCGGGACTAGATACCTTCGACTAATCTCGTGGACAGCACGGTTTTCTGCTGTGAAGAAGAGAAGTTTCTCATTTTTGTGGCGCTGCAACAGTTCCCCGAGCCTATCAACTTTGGATTGACTCGCCTGTGCTAATCTTTTCTGCGCCAAGTATGCCTGTAATGCGGCCCGACCTTCGGCGGACCGACTTGTCGCCTCAATAAATCGGCGCCACCCCCCAGGGCCACCTAGTCGAATCCCCTTCGTTTCGACGAACCCACGATATTCAGCACGTGCTGCATCATATGCCATGCGCTCAGACTCCGAGAGTTCTACATCGATCCGAATCGTCTCATAGTCGGCAAGATATTCTCCCGAGAGTTCTGTGACCGTACGCCGCAACACGATAGGGCCTATCAGAGTGTCGAGCAGCTGGTGTCTGCCATCTGGTCGTTCCGGGGTTGCAGTCAGTCCCAAACGATATGGAGCGATACTTAGCTCAGCTGCTTGACTCATCGATTCACCAGGCAAATGGTGCGCTTCGTCGAAAATGACTAA
>PKDL01000504.1 GCA_002863065.1 Pseudomonadota bacterium | reverse complement strand
ATGCATCGGACTCGTTGTGCACCAATCCTGATTCCTGTCTCAATGGGGTCTGCTCAAGTAATCATGAACCACAGGGAACGACGTGCGGTACCGCATCTAGTGAGTGTAAACAACCGGAAACCTGTAATGGCGCGGGGGTCTGCGGTAGCGAAACTAATCTCGCGAATGGCACACCATGTGGAGACCAGACTAACACCACATGCGACAAAGCAGATTCCTGCTTAGATGGAACCTGCGCATCGAATTTCGCCCCGATTAATACGACATGCGGAACGGCGTCGGGTGAATGTAAATTTGCCGAGGTCTGTAACGCTGCCGGCAAGTGCCAGCCCGAAACCAACAAACCCACTGGTACGGCGTGCGGTAGCCAAGCAGATACGGTGTGCTCTGACCCAGATTTCTGTAAAGATGGGCTCTGCCAAAAAAATCATGAAGCCGCCGGTACGCTCTGCGGCACGGCATCGGGTGACTGCAAGAATGCCGAGACCTGCAATAGCGACGGAGCGTGTCAGAACGAGACAAATAAAGCAGACGGTAGCGCATGCGGCAGTCAACAAACAACGTCCTGTACCAGCGCCGACACCTGTTTGAGTGGTGTGTGCCAGACGAATCATAAACCTGCTGGAACGCCCTGCGGTACGGCATCCAATGAATGTAAAAACAGCGAATTATGCGATAGCTCCGGAACATGCCTGCCAGAGACGAACAAACCTGCTGGGACAGCCTGCGGAAATCAGAGCAATACGGCCTGTACCAACCCAGACACCTGTGCTTCCGGTAAATGCCAATCCAATCACGCGGCGGATGGGACCGTCTGCGGCAGCGGAACCGCCAATAAGAACTGCCAGATAAGCGTCTGTTCTACCGGAAGCTGTAGCGGCAACCAACCAGCTGCCAACGGTACAGAATGTTCGTATTCTATCCAATCGACGGGGGCGACCATATGTGGCACCTGCTCCAGCAATCAAAGCAGTTCGAATGTGAGTTGTATGCCAGGCAATAAGAACGCATTCTGCCAACCAACAGGACTCGGGCCCTTCTGTGTCTTAAACAGTACTGAGCTCATCCTTCACTGTCTTCCCTGCCCAAGCGGCTACTCCGTCTGCGCGATCGGGGGACCGGGGCCAATACCATTCTAGTGACTCCGAGACGGGAACGAGTATCATTCCAAGAGATGTCTAGCAGGAGCAGTATGCGTCGAAGTCAACAGGTTATCAGTCTACTCTGCGTGGTACACATTGGATGCGCATCAGACATTGTAATCCCGGAGCCAGGGGCAACCGACGGTGGCCCCACTGCTGATGCAGGGCAGAGAATACCACCGAACGACAGTGAGTCAGCATCCAAGGATAGTGTGACGTCACCGGATACCACTAACGATACGCTGGCAGAGGACGTCAAAACGCCCGCAGACAGTGCGTTACCTACCGATACGGTCCCAGGTGATGCCAATGCACCGTGTGATGAATCGAACCCATGTCCAAGTACACCCTGCGTTCTCGGTGTCTGCGTTGCAGGCCTATGCGAGTTTCAGCAGCTCATCGATGGAGCACCCTGCGAGCCCACTGACCCCTGCCTGCAGTCAAGCACTTGCGATGCCGGTTCTTGCCCCGGCGAACCTATCAACTGTGATGATAACGACAGCTGTACTTCGGACGCATGCGTCGATGGCAGTTGTACCCACACCATAATCTGTTGTGAGGGCACCGGCCCCTGTGATGACGGCGATACGAATACAAAAGATGATACCTGTAATGGTGAGGGTATGTGTGTTGGCACGATCATCGAGTGCCCACCCACCACGGTATGCACACCACAGTATCAAACGGATGGAATCGGCTGCATTCCAATCTACGCGAATGACTCAACCGCTTGTGATGATGGTGATCTCAGTACAAAAGATGATATCTGCGACGGGGAAGGCGGATGCAATGGTTCCTCGATCGAATGTCCTACCCCAACCACTTGCATCCCCTCATATTCCGCCGATGGCAGCGGATGCGTGCCCAACTATGCCGTGTCAGGTGCGGAGTGCGATGACGGGAGTAACTCGACCGAAGCCGATGCATGTAACGGGGAAGGATTGTGTACCGGTGTGCCATATAGCTGTCCCGCATCTGATGCATGTACTTCAGGCTACACTCAAGATGGTTCGGGCTGCATACCGATATATGTTCCGATGGGCACCACGTGCGGCACGGCATCCGATATCTGTAAACTTGCAGAGGTCTGTGATGGCGCCGGAACGTGTCAAGCCGAGGTTAATGCGGCTGATGGCACCGCCTGCGGTGACCCGACATCGACAGCCTGTAATGGAGCGGACACGTGCCTGAGTGGAGAATGTGTTGCCAACTACAGCCCCGCAAACACGGTATGTGGCCCGCCTCCCACCGACTGTCAGAATACCCCCGTCTGCGATGGCGCGGGTTCGTGCGAGCCCCCGACCAATAAACCTAATAATAGTGGCTGCGGAAGCGCAGCCACTTCTGCTTGCGATGGGGCTGACTTTTGCCAAGACGGGATATGCCAACCCAACTACACCGGCGCTGGTACCGTCTGCACGACCGCTTCGTCTGACTGTACAATCCCTGGCACGTGTGATGGGGCGGGTGTCTGTGGAGCAGAGAGCAATAAGCCAAATGGGACCGCCTGTGGGAGTGCCGCAAATAATGCCTGCACGGCGCCCGACACGTGCGTTGACGGTGTCTGCGAGGCAAATGATGTCCTGGCCGGCACGGCATGCAGCAGCCCAGCCAATGATTGTGTAAACGCAGCTGAATGCGACGGTTCTGGTGGTTGCGGAGATGAAACGTCAAAAATCAATGGTGCACCGTGTGGCGATTCCGCCGACACTTTATGCTCCAACCCGGACACTTGCGTAAGTGGTAAGTGTATCGCGAATCACGAATCCGCCGGCACAGTTTGCGGGACTGCCTCGAATGATTGCCGGAACCCGGAAGTATGCGATTCCAATGGAACCTGCCTTCCAGAAACGAGCAAAATCAACGGAAGCAGCTG
The DNA here is from genome assembly GCA_002863065.1 of Pseudomonadota bacterium. Taxonomy (GTDB): domain Bacteria; phylum Myxococcota_A; class UBA9042. Next base: position 1,536 of record PKDL01000504.1, on the reverse strand, counting down.
CGGCAGTGCCCTAAAGTCTGATTGTACCGACGCCGACAGCTGCTTTCAGGGCGTATGCCAGGCCAATAATGTCACCGACGGAACTGAGTGCGGAGAGGTTACGAGCGATTGCACGGTCGGAACCTGCCAGAGTGGGCTATGTTCAGGAACGACCCAAGCGAGTGCTGGGTCTTCTTGCGAATATACGAGCATACAAGACGACCAGTTCGTGGTTTGTGGCACTTGCACCAGCACTGGCAGCTGCAGTGCCGGCAATGGTCTAAACACGTTCTGTCATAACGGATCGTTCGGTGCGATTTGTAATTCCAGCATGTTGTATGCCTGTGCTCCATGCGCGAATGGCTATAATAGTTGCTTCTTGGATTTTGATATCCCGTAATCGGCGCTAATCCCCATACAAGTACACTTAGGAGACCGAATTCCGTTACCCTGCCGGGGCCCCGTATCAGCTGACTAAATCGTGCCGCCCGTGTTCGGCGCAGTGCCCTTCCGTGCATACTCACCCCAAAGATGCTTGAATGCGTTCTGGGTATCAGAACCTCGCGGATTGCCAAGACGACTCATTTAACGTCAAAAATGAAGACCAAGAATAGGCAACATGTGCAACAATCAAGGTTTGGTTGCGTCTAAAGCGTTGGGGAGATACGAATAAGCGTATGACTGGAGTTGGAAAATCGGCGTTAGAAAGCCCGGTTATCGATTCGGAGGAAGCAACGGCAGCTCTCCGTTATGCCGAATCGACCGAGCACCTCGCACCGGAACAAATCCAGCTAGAGAGCTTGGAGGTGCAGCAACACCACGCACTCTACACATCAGAAAACCATGAGGTCTGGCGTACGATAGTTCGAAAGCGCATGGCACACCTTCAGGGCGAAGGAGCTGGGTCGCGGGTCTTTTTAGAAGGCGCGGAAAAAATCGACCTCCGAGCCGATCGCGTGCCTTGCCTTCGAGCGGTGAATGCGCGCCTACAGCAAATCACTGGTTGGTCATCTTTCGGGGTTCCAGGCTACTTACCGGCGAAAGCATTCTTTGCCTGCTTAGCCCAGCGACGATTTCCAACGACGATTACGGTACGCCCCAAAAGCGCTATGAACTACCTTCCGGAACCAGATGTCATTCACGACATCTTCGGCCACGTTCCATTGCATGCGGATGACGCCTTTGCCGACTTTCTCCAGATATGGGGACGAGCGGCACTTCAAGCATCCGACCCACACCATACGGAACGGCTCTCAAGACTGTTTTGGTTCACGGTTGAATTCGGCCTAATACGTGAGGAAGGCCGCCTTAAACTCTACGGATCGGGACTTATTTCGTCAGAAGGCGAAGGCCGTCATGCTTTAGAAGCGCCTGATGTCGACCGACGGCCTTTCGACCTTGAGCGCGTGTGTAATACTCCGTTCGATATCGACCGCTACCAACCGATTTTATATGTCTTGGATTCGTTCAAGCAGTTACGCGACGCGATGAACGACTACGCCAAGACCATTGACGCTGCTACCACAACTCAGGGTAGTAATCTTCGGCACGAAGTCG
>PKDL01000571.1 GCA_002863065.1 Pseudomonadota bacterium | reverse complement strand
CGTGAAAGTGTACTTCCTCGGGGGTTACTCCATGTAGGCTTGCTTCGGCGACGGCCAGTCGTTCGAATATGGCAAATGCGAGTCGCTTTGCTCCAATCGGCAGCTCAGTATCCTGAAGCATCTGCGAAATATCCTTCCACTGACGGCTTGGTGAATGGCTATGAGCGTCGGAGCTGTGAGCATGGCCCGTCGGGCTTTGATGTTCAATTACCTTTACATCGCAACCGACTATCCCATGGCGAGCTGCACGACTCGTTTGCAATTCAAAGTCGGATACTGGCACAAGTGCTAGTCCGTCTCGTATCACGGACTCAGGAACCCCCAAGTCGATGAGTGCTCCGAGCATCATGTCGCCCGCGATACCTGCGAAGCAGTCTATATAGAGCGCTTGGCGCTTCATGCAGTTTCCTCCGCTATCTGCTGTTGATATAGTTCCATGTGCGTTATGCAGCCCTGATGCATGGGATCGTCTGAGTGTAGCCGTTGCGCTGATCCCATAAACTCTCTTCGGGGCACCTTACGGTCGCCGCCGGTTGATGAGCGAAGCGGCATATGCTGCCCCAAAGCCGTTATCGATATTGACGGTCGATACGCCAGCGGCACAGGAATTTAGCATTCCCAATAAGGCGGCTAAACCGCCGAAATGTACGCCGTAGCCGATAGATGTAGGTACGGCTATGATCGGTCTATCGACTAACCCTGCGAGTACAGAAGTGAGAGCGCCCTCCATCCCAGCGCAGACGATGATGACTTCTGCAGCCCGGCATGTGTCCAAGTGTGGCAACAGGCGATGAAGCCCTGCTACACCGACGTCCTCGACGCGTTCCACGCGGTTTCCCATAAGCTCTAACGTTACTGCGGCCTCTGTACCTGCTCCTCGGTCCGATGTTCCGGCGGTCACGACGACAACCATTCCGCGGCCGAGATCTTCGAATGGTTGTCGTCGGTAGACCAGCAATCGGCCTCGAGGAACCACTTCCCCGCCGGGATACTGTTTTACTAATTGAGAGGCCCGTGCCGCATCGATGCGTGTGAATAGTATGTTCTGGTGTCGGTCGTACAGTGAGCCAAGGATACGATGCAGTTCGTCATCCGATTTGCCTTCGGACAAAACAACTTCTGGAAAGCCACGTCTCAATTGCCGATGCGTATCGAGGCTGGCGCCCTCTAATTGCGCGACTGGAAAATCGCGAAGCTGCTTGAGCGCCTCCGTTGGAGACATGTCTCCCGACTGTACGTCGGATAAAAGTTGAAACAGTGCTTTTCGGTCCATCCCTCGCAGCATGTTCGCGCGCGGATTGAGATGTCAAGGTCTGGACGGTAACCTGTTGCTTATGATTGGTGTATCTCGTTCGATTCTACTGGCGCTTCTAGGGATCTGCCTTTCCTCCTCCGCTTATTCAGCGCAGGTTCTCGCCCTTACTCTGGACGAGATGACGGATGCGTCAGATGTGATAGTCGTGGGTCAGATCATTTCGAATCAAGCAGAGCGGTCTATTTATAACCCTCGTCGCATAAGAACTCGAGTTGTTGTACGTGTCACTGATAGCCTTAAGGACCGTGTCAGCCTAGGCAAGAGAGCGGTTATTGAGTTTTTTGTTCCGGGCGGAGAGCTAGGCGGCTTGGGCCAAAAGGTTCCTGGCGCTCCCATGTTTCATTCAGCTGAACATGTGCTTTTGTATCTAAGGTTTGATGAAAGAGGTGATCTACAGGTCGTTGGACTCGCACAAGGGTGTTTCCGGATACATTGGAGTGGACGGACGGCGATAGCGACGCGAGACAATGTCGGTATCCATTATATAAGCAGAGGCCCCACCCCACATGGTATTCATCGACCACAGTATGAAAGCAAAGCGCTAGAGCCACTGTTGGGGCGGATTCGTGCACGATTGGCTTATGGACGCACGAAATGAGTACACAACTGTGATGTCTATATTGTCCTCAATATAATCGATAGGATGAGCTCGAACGGTCGCGTGAGCTTGTAGCATTCGACGTTCTATGCAGTCTCAGCGATTTCGGATTGAGGTAAAAAATGGGTCTTGAATAGCGCGGTTAACGAAGTGGCCGATAGCGCCGATAGCGAGGACTGTAGCGAATAGATTGCGTCCCAATGACCCCATGAACGTTTTGCTACTATGCTGACTAAGTTTGAATATGTTCTTAATGTAGAACACTCTTTTGTTACAGAGGCAGGTATGTTTGCGATCGCGGACAAGGGTATAGACTGGAAGCGAAGGCTGGATGCTAGCCATGGAGTTGGCTGCCACGTCGTCTTTGGTTCAGTCGTCTCGCCACAGCCGGACTTCAGTGGCTTCGGTATTCGTTCTGCCGAGGCACACAACGCCTCAGGGCAACTATCGGTACACATCGCAGTCATTGATACGGGCCGCGAAAGACATCGGGGACAAACAAGCAAAAGTCCTCGGCGCTTTTGTGAAGCATTGTTACGCTTATACGTCCCAATAACGTTCTGCTTATCTATACTTTTTACTGTTTCTGCTGCACAGGCATTTACTCTGTACACGACGGACGAAACAGGAGAGCCGCTCCGTTGGTTTGCACGAAGTGCGGAGATTCAGTTTGATGACGGGGCACCTGGCGAGGTGGACAAAGCAACAGCGCGGCAGGCTGTTATGGAATCCTTTCGTCGATGGTCCCCACTTACATGCGAAAATAGTGATGGCGAATTTATGCCGGAGCCTTTCACCTTCGTCGATGGTGGTTACGTAACTCAGGCTCAAGTTGGATATGATGATACGCTAGGTGCAGACAACGAAAACCTCGTCATTTGGGTGCAGACTGGTTGGCTCCATGGCGCCGAAGTCCTCGCGTTGACATCCTTGACATATGACGTGTTCACAGGACAGATTGTCGATGCGGACTTAGAACTCAACGACGCAAAGGTCTTTTCTCTACAGCCATCCAATCAGCAGTATGACGTAGCCAATACGGTGGTTCATGAGGCAGGGCACTTTTTGGGGCTTGATCATTCTGCTATTCAAATTGCTACGATGTTCTCGCAGGCATTACCTGCCGAGACAGAAAAACGGGATCTGACCCAGGATGATGTGAACGGTTTTTGCGCACTGTACGGACCATTTGCCGCGCCCGTCACCGATGTTCAACCATCGCAGCCGAGCTCAAGCTGTACATCTCTTCCGAGTCGTGCCCCTCCGGAGGGTCCGACGGCCGTTCTCTACTTAATTATCGCCCTGGCATCGATTCTAGGCAGTTATCGATGGGACTGCAGCCAGCGATGAAGATCATCAAACACCTGCTGCTTGTCGGTCTCATTGAAAATTTCGTGGTACATCCCCTCATACCAGTGAACCTCTTTGTCGGTGGAGCCAACCGAGGCGAGGAACGCTTGCGATACTTCACCGTCAGCAATTCGGTCGTCACCTGCTTGAAGTAATAAGATCGGCAGCTGTAGTTCATTGGCATGCTTCAATACGTATTGTTGGCGTTTCGTTGCTTCGACGAACCAGCGTGCGGTGGCTACGGTATTTACCAGTGGATCATTCGCATAAGTCACCCCCACTTCCTGATCGGTAGATAGATGCTCGGGCGGTAAGCCTGTAGGCAGAGAGAGGGTCGGCCAGATATTTGCCATCATCTTGGCGAGGGCTAGCTTGGCTGGATTGACTGCTACTTTTAGTCCAAAATACGGTGAGCTGAGGACTACTCCATCTATTCCTTCCGGTTGATTGAGGACATAACTGCTTACAATTAGTCCCCCATGCGAGTGGCCTACAAGATACAGCCTCCTCTCATCGCCAATTCTGGACAGCACAAAACGTATAAAGCAGTCGAGGTCGTCGATATAGTCACGGAATCGTTCCACATAGCTACGACGGCCTTGTGCATTACCATGTCCGCGATAATCAAATGCCACCACATCATAGCCTTGTGAATGAAACCATCTTTGTACGTGGTCATAGCGACCACAGTGCTCACCGAAGCCATGAACGAATACCAAGGTTGCGGCCGCTTCGTGTCGCTGCAGGGCTCGATAGTAGAGTTGAGTACCGTCTTTAGAGTTGAAAAAGCCGGTCTCGAATTCGTCGCTCAAGATGTGCTCCTTGTCCTTTGGCACTATCGGTGGATTCATCTCGATAGGAAGTCTTTACCACCGCGCGGGGTGCATGCTACACCCGCTTTAGATCGAAGCACCCACTTTGTAGCGGTGTCAACCGCTACATTGGAACAAGTATTGTCTTCTCATGCTTCAATGTGGCCTGGAGCCGTACGATGCTGACTTCACTGCGTATCCAGAACTTGGCCCTTATCGATGAGCTGGAGCTTCAGCTTGATGGCGGTCTCACAGCCCTTACCGGTGAGACGGGAGCGGGGAAGAGCATCATAGTTGGCGCCCTGAGTTTGGCTCTTGGCGATAGGCCGCGCGTAGACAGTATCCGCGAAGGAGCGACACAAGCGGTAGTGGAGGTGCTTTTTGACCTGGAGCATGTGCCTAGTACACAGGCTGTCTTGACAGACATGGGCCTTGCCGATGCCGAGCAGCAACTTGTAGTACGACGGATACTTTCGAATAAAGGGAAGTCTCGGGTGTACCTGAATGGTCGTTTGTCTACGGTTAGTGACTTGAAACGGGTCGTCGGCCCACTGGTCGATATTAGCAGTCAGCATGCACATACGAGCCTGCTCAA
>PKDL01000243.1 GCA_002863065.1 Pseudomonadota bacterium | reverse complement strand
ACTGGCCTGCTTGTCCCAGTCCGAAGGACGTACACCGGCCACCATCCAGCCTTTCACCCCAGCCATTCGCCCACGCGCTAGCACTTCCTTCCGATCCGGATCGAACGGCATAAAATCGAGGTGGCATAGCGCGTCAAACATTGCAGGAGCCTACAATAATTACGTCATCTCAAGCGACTCATCAGGACAGCAATCCGTAATCTAGCGGGGCATCGTCTCATCCGGTACCGTACTAGCCACATGACACGCCTACCTGAGCCACCAACTTCCGCCCAAGACTGGGCCGACCACTTAGGCATCGATCCGGAATCTGTCGCGTTGTACTTGGACTCTGAGGTTATCGACCTCCATAACGACTTATATGTCCCAGCGCGTCTGTATGGATACAACCCGCATAAGGAACACCGGGTAGGATGGAACGGGGCCTTTTATTTTGGGCAAACGGACTTGCCGCGGATACGTAAGTCGGGGATTACCGCCCTCACCTTCGATATTGCGACCAACCCAGCACGAAGCGGCAAGCAACGTGGGCCTCTGACGCTAGAGAATATCGCGCGTATCCAATCGGATATCGGGCGGTATCCCGACCAGCTCGCGCTAGTGACCAATGCTCGAGAGTATCGTGAGGCTCGCGCCGCCAATAAAACGGCGTGCTTCATCGGGATACAGGGCGGGCAAGCATTTCAGTATGACAACGACACCATGGACCAGATCCCCGATGCGGTGCACCGAATTACGTTGGTTCATCTGACCAATTCGCAAATTGGCTGCACTTCGAGTCCATTAGGGCCAGACCGAGGTGGCCTCACGGAAAAAGGAAAGCGCCTGGTCACCATCATGAATGAGAAGCGCTGTCTGGTAGATCTAGCGCACATCAATCCTGCGGGTTTCTGGGACGCAGTCGATGCCCACCAGCGCGACATCCCCTTTGCATGCACGCATACCGGCGTCGACGGAGCGCATCCACATTGGCGCAATATTGATGACGACCAAATCCGGGCGGTTGCCGATTCCGGTGGGGTGGTCGGCGTGATCTTTCACGGTGGCTTTCTCGATGGCTCCGCCTTCCGTTCCACACCGGATGCGGTATTAGATCATGCCGAGCATATTATTCAGGTGGCAGGTGAACACGTCCCTGCGATCGGCACAGACTACGACGGCATGATCGTTCCTCCCAAAGGCCTCGAAGATGTGATGAAAATGCCAGTGCTCGTAGAACACATGCGCCAACGGGGCTGGAATGAGGCCCGAATCCGAAATGTGCTGGGCCTCAATGCCCAGCGGCTGCTGGAGGCAATACGCCCGTGAAGACGCCCTATCGCCGCATACCGTTCGCTCTGTACGGGCTTATCTGTTTAGTGGTCTTGCTGCTGGCTACCTGTGAACCGGCACCAGACTCGGATGTGACCGAAGCCCCAGTCACAGAAACGGATGCTACAAGTGCTGAACCGGCTTCCGTAGACTCGGTATCCTGCGGTCAAGGCACCTGCGTATGTCCAAGCACGAATGCATGCCGCCTGACGTGTTCTGGTTTCTGCGAGGCGAACTGCGGCACGAGCTCCACCTGCGAAGTCAACTGCGCATCAGGTCAATGCCGTATGGCGTGTCCGGCCGGCTCCAACTGCATTCTCAATTGTCCCGCGGGAGGCTGTATCGCCAGCTGTCCTGCGGGAAGTGCGTGTGCACTGGCCTGCCCCGGCGGTAGCTGCCCTTGCAATGGTGCCGGCTGTCCCTAACCCAAACAACCAAACCGGAGCGTTCCAGTGGCGTTTCCCAGGGCGAGCTGTCTCGCCATCCGGCAGAAATAATTACACCGGCACAGATATTTCGAGAAGCAATGCGTTATAAATGACACACTCATATGTGGATAAGCCATCCACCACTCGATAGCTTGAGGGACTTATGAAGACTACGACCTTGTTGTGCATACTTTTCGCTTTCGCCACGCATGCGGCCTGTAGCTCATCCAGCGGGAATGAAGACGCCTCTAGCGCTGACAACGCAGACAATACGGATAGTGCTGACAACGCAGATCATACTGATAGCGATGACGATGGTGACAATGGCTCCAGTGTCGGAAACTCAGAGCCACTCACGTGTGAGGAGGTGTGTGCGAATTCGCCATGTATATCGGAGACAGGCTTGTTCCGAAGTGACGAGTGCCTCGAGGTTTGCAACGGATTGAGTCCAGACACGCAACGATCATTCAGGTATTGTCTGCAGCGCGAAGCAGACGAAGACGAGGCTATCGACGAATACTGTGATGCAAGACTAGCGTGCCTACCCACTCTCGGCGCATGTTATTGGCAGTGTAACGACTCAGGGCAATGCCGCGATAGCGCGACGATGACCGAAACAGAATGCACTTCTCAGGCGGAGTTGGATTGCGGAGGCTCCCCCGAACAAGTCACTTACACCCCTGATTGCCCGTGTGGAGAAGAATCTAGCACCTGTAGAACACCAGAATGGTATGTACTATTGCAATTGTAGCACTCCGAAGGTGACACAGCACCACCGTGACTACCACTGGGCTGAATCCATTACACGCGGGCTCCGGCACCGCTGAGAATAGACACCCACGTATTCGCATCGCCAAATATCTGTCACTCTCCGGCTAGCACCCACGCGTCTCCGGCGATACCCTCCGCGCATCATTCACGGTCGTCAGCTGGCGACCGTTGAATCTACGTGCAAATTGAACAGAGTCAGGAGTCTTTTATGTCTATCGAACGTGATGTTGAACGCGATATCACCCCCGCGGCGTTTGCCGCCCTCCTCCGCCGCGTGGCCGACGCCGTCGAGGCCGGCGAGAGCTTCCGTATCCAAGTAGTCAACCAACGCTTCACCGTCCCCAAAGGAGCGGAACTCTCGGTTGAGCACGAAGCAGACGACGGTGACCATGAGCTAGAACTTCAATTGAAGTGGTCTACCTAAAAGGCGAGAAGAGCGCCCCCAGTCTCATCTAGAGATAGGGCGCTCTGCACTGCCGGATAATGGGCGTGAACCATTGCTTTTCGCACCAATCGAGACACCCCCGAACACGCTCTCGGTTCGCCTTGATGCGCGTGCCTCCCAACGCGTCGCAATGAAGTGAGCATTGTGCCGTACAGTGCATCGTCCCGGTGTTCAGGTGTGGTGGGTGCAAGAGGGTTTGCATGGCAACCGCTGAGCCGACCATCTCTGACTTGGCCCAGCTCGCCTTCTTTGCGGCCCACACCCCTTGCAAGCCGAGCGTGCCTTTCCACAAGATGAATTCCACCGATTCGAGCCCGGAACCGTCTGGTTTTACGAGGTCGAGACCCGCGATTACCGCATCCTTCACGCTGTGTTGACCGAGTGTTTTCAATTGATTCTGCACTAACACACGCGCCTGGCCCCGCTTTTGTTGTGCAGATGGGAAGAGTCGGATTTGCCCTGCCCCGAGGAACCCCACCTCGGTCACCTTCATATCGAGTTCACACCCGCTACCAGTGAACTCCACATCATAGAGCCCATTCAGCCCCACCGCCGATGCATCCCGGGCCCGAAACACCCGTGTCGTCATCTTCCACTTGCCCAAAAACACCTCGGGATCACACGCCAGCGTGGTGCGCTCAGGCGCTGGCTTCGGTGTACTACGCGTCTCAGATGGTATAGCCGCTGGAGCCTCAGCGGTATCTACTCGCTTCAACGCCACCGTCACTCGCTTCTGTTCACCGGATGCGACCACCGCCGTTCCATCGTAGCTCTGGTAGCCGGGGCGACTTACACGAATGCGGTACTCGCCCGTGCGAGCATCAGCTACTGTGACTGGCAACCCGCGCGTTCCTGAAATCCCACCCGGCCCGGAGATATGTACTTGAGCACCCGCGGGTGTGCCTACCACTTCCAATGTCCCAGGCTTTGCCATCGTGACCGTCACGAGGCTTGTACGGTCGACCGTAATCTGCACGGCCTGGCGCCACACTTCATAACCCTCGGAGCGGGCCTCTATTTTCCACTCTCCTGGCGGCAATGTAGCCTGGAATGGTAAGCGCCCCGACTGGGCTTTTCCATCTGGTCCAGTGATATCGAGGAATGCCCCCTTAGGCGTACCCTCCACGATCAACCGCCCGAGCGCCGGCGTGGCCTCCCCACCGGACAGACTAGCCGACTTAGGCTCCAAAGGCCGGGTCTCGGAGGGTTGGGGACTTCGCTCCGCATTCTTACCGCTACTCGGCATCTCCGGCCGCTCCCGCACCAATGTCGACAGCAAATCGTCTATGGCCTGCCCCACAACGACCGCGCTGCGCTTGGCCGACCACCGGCTGGAACCGCTCCCGATTTGGCAGCCGGACTCCACGCTATAGGCGCCCACCGTGAGGCGCCCGGCGATGACCGAGGCTTTGACTAAGGTATTGGGCGAAACCTGCATCCCGAGCTCGCAGCGTGATTTATCAGAGTAGCGCGGGTCGGTCTGGGACCGTTTGAGGTAGCCTTTGAGCTTTTTGAGGGTCGCCTTAGATGGCTCCACTTGGAAGCGGCCGTCGGCAGAGAGCTCCGAGCGGATCAGCTGCGCAAGACTCTCGGCTGCCATGCCCGGCGCCTTGGCCGCATCGACCGCCACGGTCGGGAACGAGCGCAGCGCTTCAGGGATCTTTTTGCGTACTGCATCCACGTGCCCGCCGCGTACCAGAACCTCTCCTTGCCACGACCAGAGAAACGCCGCCGGCAACCCA
>PKDL01000369.1 GCA_002863065.1 Pseudomonadota bacterium | reverse complement strand
TTCCTCGAGGGTACCGGCGACAGCGCACTCGGGACCTGCCCCGGCTAGGTAGCATCCTTGTACCGTTCCATCTTCCGCAGGCGAACATTCTTGAGTGAAGACGCTACATGCAGCGCCCTTTTCAGCGCATGCACGCAGTTCGGGAGACGTATCGGCAACCACAATGCTGCAGGTGTAGTTCGCCGGACAATCCCCATCGCCAACGCAAGCGGAAAAACACGTACTACCTAAACCATCCTGTAAGCAAAATCCGTCGGCACATGCAGTCGACTCATTACAGCCTTTACCAATGGGCTGCGTCCCGGGAGCCGTACATACAAGACCACCATTACTGAGACCACACACCTGACCATCTGCACAGCCACTGTTCTCACAGGTCGGATCGCATACTGCACCGGAAAAGTAGGACGTATTTGTACATTCTTGTACTCCGTCCACTGCATCTACATTTTCCATGGAATCCGTTGCCGTCCCCGATGAGCGTGATTCGCTATCACTGGAGCAGCCGAGGAGTAGCATCGTCGCCAAAACCATCAAAAAGTTCCGCATAATTTTCTCCATTATGTCCCGCAGAACATGCCGTACCGAGACGTTGACAAGGCTGGCATCATATTCACAACACGCAGACCACGCCGAATGTCGCATTACTGAGTCCGTTTTGCTGGCGCTGCAGTAATTCTGTGACCTTTCTTGAACCGCTGTTCGGGACCCGCGGGTGCATACACCTGGACCGCAACAAACCGCCCATTAGACTCCTTCGGGATCGAGAATGAGTGTTTGACGCCAGGTGGGACCTGAATCATGTGCCCGGTTTTCACCGGCGTACGTTTACCATCCACCACCATTTCCCCGGCGCCTTCCAGTATGTACAGCAACTCAGCGGACTTTTCGTGCATATGCTCCGGCACTTTGACACCTGGGTATGCTTCCAAAATGCCCATGTAATTGGGTCCCTCATGCACCATGCGAACCACTGCTTTACCACCTGCGATCCGATAGGCAGGCGCATCAGCAGCGAGGGCCCATGCTAAGCTAGGTGCAGAGGCAGGAGGATTCGGCGGGGAGGTGAGTGCGAGGAACAACATCGCCGACACCATCGACATCATAGCCCTGCCTCAAGTTTTCTAGCGACAGCGCGTTGCACAACATTTGCGATACCATCGAGCGACGCACCAGGAGTAAATACTTCTAGAACGCCCTGTGACTTGAGATCCCGAATGTCATCATCAGGGATGATCCCTCCGACAAACATCGGGATATCCTCTGCATCTCGCTGCTTTAATTCACTAATAATCGCAGGTACTAGATGGTTGTGGGCGCCACTAAGAATCGATATGCCAATGCAATCCACATCTTCCTGCACCGCCGCAGCGGCAATCATCGCAGGAGTCTGGTGCAGGCCCGTATAGATAACTTCGAATCCCGCATCGCGTAGGGCGCGGGCTACGACTTTCGCCCCGCGGTCATGGCCATCGAGTCCCGGTTTACCAATGAGGACGCGACCTTTCCGCTCAGGAGGTGTCATGTCAACCATCGATTCATACTCCCTTAAAATCCGCCTTACGCTTCTCAAGAAATGCCGTGGTGCCTTCTCGCATATCCGATGTTGAGAACAATTGACTAAATGCCATCGCTTCCATTTCTAAAGCAGCGTCAAGCGGGAGATCAAATCCATCCTGAATCACCCGCTTGGCATAGGACACTGCTAGTGGACCTTTCTGCGAAATGGTGGCTACCACCGCAAAGCAGCGTTCAAGAAGCTGCTCAGGTGCGACCACTTCAGCACAAAGCCCTTTTTCCAGCGCCCAGTCTGCTCGTACAATATCACCAGTATATACCAGAAACCGGGTGAGATTTTTCCCCAGAAGTCGAGCGAGACGCTGCGTCCCGCCAAATCCAGGAATTACACCGAGGTTCACCTCGGGCTGCCCGAATTTAGCTTTCGACGATGCGATGATAAAATCGCAAGCGAGCGCCAGCTCACACCCGCCGCCAAGCGCAAACCCGTTAACCGCTGCAATCACCGGCTTAGAAGCAGTCTCTATCCGCCGCATCAAGGTTCCGCCAAGGCGACTAAACTCATAAGCAGCTGGAGTAGATAGACTCGATAGATGCTCGATGTCGGCACCGGCGACAAATGCCTTTGGTCCGGCGCCGGTGAGAATAATGCCATGGATGTCCGACCGCGCATCAAGCGCATCCACCGCTAGGTGTAGTTCGCGTAACGTCGCCACATTGAGCGCATTCAGAACCTGCGGCCGATTGATCGTGATGAGACCGACGCTATCACGTACTTCAACCAACAGATTTTCGTATGTTTCCAAAGTCATGACTGCCCCTCTACCATGAAGTTCCGCAACAATCTCGTACTTGTCGCGCTGCTGGACGGAACAACCTATAAAAGAAGCACTTCAGTAGTGCTTGCTCCGCACTATATGGTGCCATATGGTGGCACCCATGCGTTACTTTGTATTGCTACTGGCTCTCTGTTTGCTGACCTCGCCTTCGCTCGGAAAACGCAAACGTGCGCGAAAGGCGAAACTCAAATACCTGAAGCATATCGTTGTCGATCCCGGCCATGGAGGCACCAATCCTGGAACTCCCGGCGCACACGGCGTCTTCGAGAAATATGTAACGCTGCCCATCTCACTAGCCATTGAAGCGGAGCTGAAACGCCGAACCAACGCGAAGGTGACCCTTACTCGACGCGATGACAGCTTCCTCGGTCTAGGGGAGCGCGCAGTCATGGCCAATACAGCCGGCGGCGACATCTTTCTGTCCATACACTGTAATGCGTCGACATCAGGAGTGGGGCGCGGTGTGGAAGTATACTTCCTATCCGCGGAATCAGCGAAAGGAGAAATCGCGAAGCTCGTGGCAAGAGAGGACCATGGTGCAGGAGATGATAAAGCCGAAGAAAAACCCAAGAACCCTCTATCCGTTGAGCAGGTCCTAAAAGATGCCACCATGTTCAAATCTCATGAACTATCCCAAAAAGTTGCAGAAACTATCGCGTCGGAGCTGGGTAAAGCGCTAAAAGCCAAAAACCGTGGGGTATTTCAGGCGCCGTTCGGGGTGCTCAAGCGAACAGAAATGCCGGCCGTTGTGGTCGAAGTCGGATACTTATCTCATCCAATCGAAGGAAAACGGCTGCTGCAACGCGCATATCAGCGCAAGATTGCCAAGGGCATCGTTAGAGCGATTCTATCTCTCGACAAATCCTTATCAGGGAAACGCCGTCGGTAAGTTGCAGCGCTTATCTGCAGCGCTATAGTTCGGAAAACTGAGAGGTCACATGACCGCCTATCCTCCGCATCGCGCTATCCAGCAGTACGTGACACCAACGCACACGCACATCGTTCTCAGGCTAGCAGCGATGGCGGCGTCGCGAACTGACTCGGTAGGGAGCGCCAGAAACGGGCTATCCCTGGCAACAAAGGCGTGTCTCGCCATATATCTATACGGTCTAAACCAACATCTCAAAGAGTCGACACACCACACAGGAGCCCACTGATCGTGCAACTAGGACGCTACACGAACATACACATCGACGAGAGCTATTCGCCGAGCAGTTTGGTAATTCGACCCGACATACCAATATGCCAAACAGACCTGCCCCTTGATTGGTACCAGGAAGAATTCAAGCCCTACGCAGAGGAGTACCTTTCACTCCCCGACCGCTTGCCACAGACGGTGTTCCCGTGGATGGACCGCTACATTCGGCCAGCACTCGACCATTTCGGGGACGAGCTTATCCTGCTTGCTCACTATTATATGGGCGGAGAGATCGTAAAGGTTGTCGAACGTTACGGCGGTCACATTGCGGACAGCTATGCGCTTGCCCTCCAAACGAAAAAGAGACCGAAAACACGTATCTTTGTTGAGTCGGCTGTGCATTTTATGGCGGAGTCCATCGCGATTTTGGCGAATGAACAGCAAGAGGTCTACATCACCAACCCGCGCTCTGGTTGCACGATGGAGATGATGGCTAAAGATTATATGCTGGAGCCTGCATTCGAGGACCTACGCTCTAGATATGGCGATAACTTACTCGTCATTGCCTACATGAATACCTCAGGACGAGTGAAAGCACTGGCTGGGCGCACGAATGGTTCGGTCTGTACTTCATCGAACGCCGCAAACGTTATGCGTTGGGCATTGAAACAGAACAAACGCATCTTTTTCGTTCCAGACCAACATCTCGGAGAAAACTCGGCCGCAGCAGCTGGTATTCCGGCGCAGCAGCAGTTTATTTGGCCGGGCCCCAAAGACAGACCCGGTGTATCCATCGACGACTTCACTCCGCAGGAACTAGCAGACATGGACCGCGCAAAGGTGATCCATTGGGGAGGCTTCTGCGGCGTGCATACGCACTTCAAAGTCGACCATGTGTTGTATTGGAAAGCGAAGGGCTACCAAGTCATCGTCCACCCCGAATGTCCGAAGCCAATTGTGGATGCTGCGGATGGAAATGGGAGCACGCGATATCTCTGGGACGCTGTGATGCAATCAGCACCAGGAAGTCATCTTGCTGTCGCAACTGAAGGGCATTTTGTTCGAAACGTGGCAGAACAAGCGAAGTTGCGCGGGATTCACGTGGTGAACATGGCAGATATACCGGATCCAGCATACACCGCGATGGGTTGTGGGTGCGCCACTATGTCGCGTAATGACCCACCACACCTTGTAGCTATCCTTGATTTGTTGAGACAGGGTAAAGCACCTCAACTAAACCGTGTCCTCGCTGGCGACATGGTTAATGAACGTACAGGCCGCAG
>PKDL01000534.1 GCA_002863065.1 Pseudomonadota bacterium | reverse complement strand
TCACACTGACTGTTTGCACAATCGGGCCACGCAGGGTTATCTTCGCCGGAGTCGAGTGTAGGCACGCAGGAACCGCTGATGCCGCAGTACTCACCGAATTGTTTGGGTTGGGTGGTCAGTGACTCACAGATGTGGAGTGGGTCATTACATACGGTACCTGGAGCGCACCCCGGGCCACATGTGCCGCCACATCCGTCTGCACCGCATGCCCAGTTCACACCACACGTGGGCTGACAACCGGTCGTACCGTCTGTTCCATCGGTAGCATCCCCTTCGGTGGTGGCATCGGCTCCGTTTTGGCCATCGGTACCATCCGCCACTTCGTTACCGTCCATTGCGTCAGACGCCTCTGTGCCGCTGGTGTTATCGGTGGCGTTTATTCCGGTGGAACCATCTGTCGTATCGCTGGTGGTTTCACCGTTGGTGGCATCGGTATTTGTGGACCCGTCTGTCGCTTCTACTCCTGTGGAACCATCCGTCGCGTCGGCAGCTGTTTCAGCGCTGGTCGCATCAGCAGCGGCTGAAGCATCTGTGGCGTCGCTCCCGGTTTCGGAATCTATGCCGGTGGCAGCGTCCGCTCCTGTCGAGCCATCAACTCCGAGTACCCCGTCGACTGCGTCGGTACCGTCGACGGCATCGGTTGCCGCGGTACTATCGTCCCCTGTCGTGCCGCCTGAAGCAGTTGTTTGCGTGTCAGCAAAGCCGAAACCAGTTTGTCCATCATCAGCATCGGTGGAGTCATCTGACCAGGCGGACCGAGTGGTCCTGGTGTCGCCGCCGCAAGCTGTTCCGAGAAGTGTGGCAAAAACAAGACTTATTACTAATAGATACTGGCGCACCAGAGTCTCCTTGTAGACGCGCATGTTGCGAGCCGTTGAACCACGTGTTCTACCGGTTTTCGCGTCAATGGTCAGCCGAGAATTGTCTGCCGGGGTATTTCGGCTGCCGCAGGCGAAGTCCCTAGGTCCTCAGGTGTAGCGATCGTGGGTACGTTGAACATCTGAATGGTTCAGGCATAGCGCAAGCGTCGGGTAGACGGTCTCTTTGTGGGAACGCCGCTGTCCAAAGAGGCTTTTCGCTTCAGCTTGGCAACGTATGTCGCCGAGACAGAGGTTCTAGTGTCTTGCTCTTCCGAGTGTATCAGGGGCCGAGTTGCGTTTGATTTAGTCCAGTGCCTGCAATATCACTTTGACACTTGCCTGCTCCGGTCCCCGCTGGACTCTCAATATCACGCTGTCTCCTACCTCGCGGTCGTCTAAAATCCGATACAAGTCTTGCGGAGTACTTATCTCCACGTTGTCCACTCCGATGATGGTGTCGAATCGAAGGCGGCCGCGAGCATCGCGACGCACCCCACGTAACCCTGCTTTATCGGCCGCAGAATCGCGTGCAATACGGAGGATGCGTGCCCCCGGTCCGAGTCCTTCTCTCTCGTCGACGACTACTCCTAGACCGGGGCGGATGACTTTGCCGTATTCAATCAATTGGGGGACGATGCGTTTGACCGTATCGACAGGGACAGCAAACCCAATACCTGCATACGCGCCGGATGGGCTGAAAATGGCAGTATTTACGCCAATCAGTTCACCTTTCGAATCCAATAGTGGCCCGCCCGAATTGCCGGGATTAATCGCAGCATCTGTCTGAACCACACCCTGTATTGGACGGTTGGTTACAGACTGAATTTCGCGGTTGAGTCCGGAAATCACTCCGGTAGTCAGCGTGTGGTCGAAGCCAAAGGGGTTGCCGATGGCGAAGACTTTTTGGCCCACAATGAGATTGTCAGAGCGACCAGTGGGGATGTGCCGACCGACGCCATCCGGTAAATCGACTTTTAGCACCGCAAGGTCTTTATGCGGAGCGATCCCCACCAGCGAAGCGGGCAACGTGGTCTGGTCGTACAGCGTTATTTCCACGCGTATATTTCGCTCTTTCAGTGCCTGTTCGATGACATGATAGTTGGTCACTACGTGTCCGGATGTATCCCAAATAAATCCAGACCCTGTGCCTTGAGGCATTTCTAGCGGTCGCATGGTGTACCGGTCGTATCTGACAGCAGTAGACGTGATAAACACGACGGACGGGGCGTTATTCTGAAAAATCTGAATGTTGGAGACTTCCTCTGAGGTGAGGTCAGCACGCGCCGTCCGCGGTCCAGAGTCCACGGTACGACCGAGCAGTTGCCAACCCACTACCCCTCCAAACACGGTCAGGAGAATCAGGAGTACGCGTCGATGTAGAGGCATGGCGTGCTTATCCTCGCGTCATCAGAGAGTCGATATAAGGATGCAGGAAGCGGTCAGACAGCGCATCCTGAATTCGAGGGTGTGGTCCAAAGGTTATCTGAGTGGTTGGTCGTAGACTTTTTTGAAGCGCATTTCCAGTTGTACTGCATCGCCGCTATGCACGACTTTGCTATCACTAGAGCGTTTCAAGTTGAGGACGTAGGGCACCTTTTTTGCGAACCGCGCTTTTGTGCCGTCAATTCGTAGCGAACTGAGTTCCGCCACTTGGTAGTTTTTTGGAGTTCCCATCCCAGATACCTGCCAACCCTCAAGTACTGCCTGACCTTGTCCGCCCAAAGGCAGTAAAAAGAAGCCAGGTTGACCGTAATATCTGACCGTTGTAGCTCGGACGTGCTCGTCGAACTTCCGTACTTCAAAGCTGTCGATGAGTGGAGATTCCGAAAGTGGTTGGTTCAGATCAGCCTGCAGTATGAACCACTTTCTCCGCGCATCCGGGTTAGTAATGGTGATTTTCAAGGTCCATGTTTTGACTGGACCTGAGCCTGTCGGGGCGCCTTGCACATCGACTTGTACCGGCCTGACACCTGCCGCGGTTGCTTTCCTTCGTACCGCCTGACGTTTGAGGAGCTCCCGACGCAATGCGGGGTCCGATTCGTACGCCGGGCGCTGTGGGGCTTGGCCTTTCACAAGACGCGCTAGGTTTTACCCGTTGCTTCCTCGCTTAACAGTCCGAGGTCGGTACCAAAGCATTGGTGCACTGCCTTCCCGTTGTAATCTACGCGTACGACGGTGGGTAACTTACGGGGATTGATATCCGGTATCAGCCGATGTGCAGGTCCACGCCATTCATCGACATCGATAAATAAAAAGTGCCCGCCGCGTGCTTCTCTTTGAACGGTTGGGCTCTCATCGAGAAAAGATTTTAGCGCCTGACATGGAGTGCACCAGTCTGCGGTAAAAACTACGACAGCATGTTTCCCTTTCGCCTTGGCATGATTGAGCTCGACTCGGAATAGCCCAGGCAGTGTGGACTTCCCGGTGCGGTGAATGAACTTGCTATAGACCAGACCTTTGCTCAGCGCGACGCCGCTGACGAAGAGCATGATAATCAGAGTAAAAATGGTAATTCGCCGGTGTCCCATGGTGGGAACTATGACGTACCAACGAGCGAGTTTCCAGGTGGTACGATGGGAACCCGCAGAATGAGTGACTCAGCAATAGTCCGTTGGCTCTCTGCCGAGGCTGACGTCCGATGGGCTGTGAAGCTGTCGCCGCACGTATTGTGCGCAGTCATATTCACAGCTGTTGTCGTACAACGGCAGCGATGCACGGTAATATTGCAGTGGTGTGCTTCCAAGGCGCAGAAAAGATGACGTTTTTGGTTGATTTGTCGCGAGGATATGTTCGAACCAAGCGAGAGAGAATGCGGCGCTCTTTCGTGGCAAACCGGCAACATCTGCATTCAACGTTTGACCAGATTACAGCCATCGGTTAGGGACCGGAATTCACTGTTATGCCCATTCTCGCGAAATGGGTCATAGCCGCACATAAGCTCGCGTAATGAGGATAGAGCGTGTTTCGTCGTATAGCGGTCATAAATCGTGGAGAATGTGCTGTACGGTTCATGCGTGCAGCACATGAGTGGAATCTTGAGCATCAAGAGACTCGTATTGAAACTGTCGCGCTCTACACGACGCCCGACCACAACACACCATTCACACGTTTAGCCGACCATGCGGTCCCACTGAATATTGCCGATGGCGCGACCGCTGCTCAGGCGTACTTGGATCACGATGCGGTGATTGCGGCAGTACAGCAGTCTGGCTGTGATGCAGTCTGGGTCGGCTGGGGATTTGTGGCAGAGGATGCGGACTTCGCGACGCGCTGTCAGGAGGCGGGACTAACCTTCTTGGGCCCGCCGCCAGACGCCATGCGTCTGGCGGGAGATAAGATCGCCGCTAAGCGTCTAGCTGAAGCGAATGGCGTACCGGTGGTGCCGTGGAGTCGAGAACCGGTCGATACGTTCGAGGACGTGCAAAAGTGGGCCGAAGAAATCGGATATCCCTTGGCTCTTAAAGCTGCGGCCGGTGGTGGTGGACGTGGCATACGGATGGTGCACTCCGCCGATGCCTTAGGAACAGCATTCCGTTCATCACGACAGGAGGCAGAGCGCGCCTTTGGCGATGGGCGTGTGTTTATCGAGCGTTGTATCGCAACGGCGCGCCACCTCGAGGTACAGGTAGCCGTAGGCGCTGATGGAGTAGGGCGTGCGTATGGCGTGCGCGATTGCACCGTTCAGCGGCGTCACCAAAAGCTTATTGAGGAATCGCCAGGTCCACTTACGACTCCAGAACGAGTCGCCGAATTGGAGCGTCACGCCATCGCTTTTGCGACGGCGGCTGGCTACGTAGGCGTCGGCACCGTGGAATTCATCGTCGATGCCGGACGAGACGAAGCCTACTTCATGGAGATGAATACGCGACTGCAGGTAGAGCACCCTGTGACCGAATGCGTGTACGGGATCGATCTCGTAAAAACGATGATT
>PKDL01000214.1 GCA_002863065.1 Pseudomonadota bacterium | reverse complement strand
CATCGCATGATGTACCAGTCCAGCCATTGGAGCACATGTCGCAAGCAGCCCCTGTGTAGTTCGCTGGACACTCATCGCACATGGTGCCGCTCCATTCGCCCGCGCACGTGTTGCAATCAGCACCCGTGTAGTTCGCTGGACACTCATCGCATGATGTACCAGTCCAGCCATTGGAGCACGAATCACAGGCAGCTCCCTCGTAGTTCGAACCACAGATGTTACACAACGCACCAGTCCAGCCGTTAGAACACCTGTCGCAGGAGTCACCCATGTAGTTGGCAGGGCACACATCGCATGCCATACCACCCCACTCACCCGCGCATGTATCGCAGGAACCGCCCGTATAGTTTGCTGGACACACATCGCAGGACGTCCCAACCCACCCATTGGAGCAGGTATCGCAAGACGCTCCCGTGTAATTTGGTGGGCATTCATCACATGCAGCGCCGCTCCAGCCGTTCGCACAAATGCGGCACAAGGCACCGGTGAAGTTCTCCGGCGTACACTCGCACACGCCCTTCACGCACACGCCTTGCCCTGCACATTGCTCGGTATAGGTGCAAAATTGCCCCATCTCACATTTGCCGATGCCTACATCCGAGTCATCACAATCGTAGAGGCCAAGGAGCCCATCTCCGTCATGATCTACGACCCAAGGGTTGTTGAAGGTTGGCTCTTCCATGCAACCCGCGACAAACACGAGCCACACAATCAAACGATAGCGAAGGCAAGGCTTCATGGGCTTGTTGTTCAATTCTTTTTTGCCCCCCCGAAGACAAGCCAGCGACTTGTTCACAAATAGACTAGGCATACCCATGATAGAACAACAGGAAAGCACGTTGGCAGGGTTATGCCGAACGTAATGGTAACTCCAAATATGGTAAATTTGTACGCTCGGGCCGCACGTATCTTCCAACTGGCGCAAAAGCGAGCCGAGCTTCTTGAGGGAACTCAAGATAGCTCCCGGCCCTAGTGCCCTGGATGCGAGCAACCCCAAGATGATATGGGGCCTACTCAGCTTCCCTTTGCATCGGCCAGCTGCACTGGAATTACGGCGTTTCTGTGGAATCTCTCACGCATCGAACATAGCCATACTCTAACGGGTCATTACTTGGGTTGGGACAGCATGTGTGAGAGTACGAATCGCAACTTACCGGCGAAAACGCCCAATAACAACAGGGCAGATTCGGATCGCCCGTCCAATAAGGATAGCCCTGCTGGATCTCCCAGTCATCAAATGTACTCACGTCCAATAAAGTTCCCCAGTACCCATCGGGATAGGTCCAGTCATCTCCACAGAGGCCTTGATATTCTAACCGGGTTGGCAGTCGCCAGCCGCTCCCTTTACTGTTGCAATAGGATTCCGCTTCACTGAAGACCATAAGATTGGAAGCTCCAGACCCACCCAACTCCCAATCCAGAGAAGTTCCCCAGTCTGTGACGAAAGAACCATTTGGACTTGTTTTGTACTGGCAGGACCAACCACTAAAGCACTCAGGACAACCGGTCTCCGTAACACACGTACTTTCGTTCGTCCCTCCGGAGCCGGAGCCGGAGCTCCCCGAATTGGCACAGACCCCCGGGGTGAAGAAGGTGTTTGAGCCTATCGACCCCGAACTTAAAGTGCCGGTCGACAGCGTCGTGGAACCCGATTCAACTGAATATACGGCGCCGTTCCAACCGTCGCCGTATGAATCACTCATCTCGAATATATAGGTACTTCCTGGTTCCAGATCCACGATCTCAGTGGTCGGCGCATTCCCACTCCATACGGTGATGCCTGACTGCAAGATTTTCCAAGATATCTCGCTTGGATATTCACCTGAAGTAACAGAAACCGTCACCTGACAATTCGCTGGACCGCCTCCGCTACCACAATCCTCTGGACAGGAAGCCTCATTCTCAAAGTCCTGACACATGCCATCTCCACAAGGACAGCCATACTCAGACATAGGCGCCGGCGGAGTATTGTCTTTCCAGATATCAAAGCAGGCCAGAGTGTTGTCAGTACGCACCGCAATGGTTTGAACCCACTGCGAGTGTACGCTCGCAAAGTTAAAGCCTCCCGGGATCACATCGGGAAGCGTATCGCCGATGTAACCCCAACATGCGATGGCACCATCGGTTCGAATTCCACATGTGTGATAGCGTCCTGCGGAAAGACTCTCAAAAGTTCCTGTTGGCGCATCCGTTTGGCCATAATCGTTCAACCCCCAACACCCAACGCTCTTATCCGTACGAATGGCACAAGTGTGATAGGACCCTGCGGCTACGGAGATATAGGACCCAGCTGGGACTATCGTCTGACCAACATCAAGGGTATCTGTATTCGCTCCGATACAAATGAGCTCATCTTCCAAGGTGATGCCACAACTGTGGGCGCTCCCAAGCGAAAAATTTTCGTAGATCCCGGCTGGGAAGTCTAGCTGGCCAACGTTACCAGATGTCCCATCGTCGAACGTATACTCGGCGCCCCAACAGTATAGAAATCCACTGGCTGTCAAGCCACAGGCGTGTCCAGCCCCCACCTCAACGTCCACCAGTGCAACGGGTGGTTGTACTCCGACTCCGTACTGATCGTCCCCCCAACATAACCACTCTTCGTCGGCGGTGTAGGCACAAGAAATACCTGGGCCCACCGCCACATTAGTCACTGTTTTGGTTGTCAGGCTTGATGGAACTGCTACCTGGCCTACATTCTTTGGCTGACCTGAGCTCCAGAGCCCAATAGCCCCGTAGCACGTAACTATTCCCTGATACAGGACGCAACTGTGTCCGCCTGCGACGACAATTTCGATTCCCTTCTCCTCGCAACTACCCGAAATGCACTTCAGCCCCGGCGCACAAATACCGCAATTGCCACCACATCCATCAGCACCGCACTCCCAACCTGGCTGACAAAGTGATTCGCATTCATCCACACTGTCTGCCGAATCCGCACCATCAGTACTACCCGTGCCATCGGACGAATCAGTGGAATCCGTATTGCCGCCAGTGGTTCCTCCGTCCGTCGCATCGATGCTATCAACCTCGCCATCATCATCCGCGTCGAATGAGTCTGTGGCATCGGATTCATCGATGCCGCTACTCACGTCTAGCCCAACGCTGCTGTCGGAACCATCGTTGACGTCCAGTCCGCTAGATGCGCCCGAACCGTCTGAATCCCCGGAGTCATCGCTCACATCCAAGCCATTGGTCCCACTCGAGCCTCCTGAATTATCGGAACCATCGTTGACGTCCAGTCCGCTAGTTGCGCCCGAACCATCTGAATCTCCGGAGTCATCGCTTACATCCAGCCCATTAGCCGCAGCTAAGCCTTCTGAGCCATCTAAACCGGACGTACTGACGTCCGAGGCAGTCGACCCGTCTGCAGCGGTGGACCCGTCCGTTCCACTACCATCAGTAGTTGTATTTGAGCCCGCAGTGGCTCCCGCCGATGCGCTACCACCGCCGGTTGCATTCGCCCCCGGGTCGTCATTGCCGGAATCTGAACCACCACACGCAGTAAACACGCAAAGTACCGTCAGAAATGCACTACGTTTCCACATTACGACCGCTCCTATTTACACGTACGCACAAAGCGTAACCGATTACTGCCCCGAAGAACATCGTTCTCTCACACGTGCATTAGGGCTGTGATGCCAAACCGAGTCCACCCGGATACCCATAAGAAACATCCCGGTCGTATCCGTACACGGAGATCGACAACGGACCGTTGCCACTGATTTCATGCACCCCATCTGTAAGCATTTGGCGATGCACTACGTACCCTGTACCAGGCACCGCCGTAAAAGAGCTGGCTGGTATGAGCACGCCATCTAAAACCACCTCAGTCCCGAGCTCCGTGGTGATTGTGACGTAGTCCTCAGCATAGTTGCTCGGCATAAAAAACACGTAATACGTTAGCCATTGTGATACCGGACTCACCAAGATCAGTGCAGGATCACCAATGGGATAACAGGACTTTTCGCCAAATAGCGGATCTAACTCCACGCACAGATGCCCAGCCGGGCAATTGGCATCTGAAGTACATGACGGCGGCGTACATTCGGGCGAAAGAGTCGCACCCTGTTCACAGAGATATAGACTATCGCATTCGGATGCCGTGGTGCATGCCTCTCCGATTTTAGATATTTCATTACTAGACGCTAGCAATTGAACCACCATCACGGGTTGACTGGTAGTAACCAACACATCCGTATAGGTGGTGAATTCCCAATAATCGCCCGCGTTAAGAATTTTGGTATTGGGTGACGTTACAGACGGAGTCAACGCGACTGATGTCCCATCCTGGGAAGCAATCACCCGCACGTAATCGGGCTCAGTCCCGCGCGGCTCAGAGCGCCCTACAAGATGCTCCGCACCCCATACGCCTGTTGGCGCCATTTGCTGTTCGATGTGGTCGGTATAGCCCTTATTTGCGGTAGTGGTTGAGGTATGACCGCTGAACACTGCTATCGGTTGTGTTGCCACTATGCGCGTTCCTGTGAGGTCCTGATCCGCACCCAGAGTCACCACATTAGCAACCTGTCCCTCTGTCAGCGTAAATGCACCCGTAGTATTCGGACTCAACGGCGAAAGTCCCCCTCCACCAGCCGTACTGCACTTCGAGTAGACCGTCACACCAGTTTCACCTGGTGAGGTAGCTACCACGGCAAAGTATGCGCCGAAATTATCATTCGATGGTTTGGAGGCGATGTAATACTCGACACCATTAGATGTTGTCGGCAACAAGACCGAAGCATCAGCCGAAAACGCGTCGTTATCGTACGGATTAAATTGATATGCCGCGACAGGT
>PKDL01000211.1 GCA_002863065.1 Pseudomonadota bacterium | reverse complement strand
TTTGAAATTGAAGAGGTCAGCTGAGGCGGCGAAGTTGTGTCGAAGACCCATGGCGTGGCCAACCTCGTGTTCGATCAACCCTCCCAAAATACGGTTGGTGATACTCCACCGAAGCTCGTCGCCTTGGAGGCAGGTTTTGCCGTCTAGGGACGACGGGTCCGCTTGCCATTGTTCACGCTCTGCTTCCGTGCATGAGAACTCTTTCGCCAGCCCATAAATATTGTCGTCCACAAATGACCGGTCGTAGGTACAAGGTGCGGTCGCAAGCAGAGTTCGGTCTATGTTCCGGTCGTTATTCTGCGCTACGGAGTTCGCCCACGTCGCCGGTGACATCTCGTCGCGGATATCTGCCGGGAGATTGCCGGTAAGCTGGCCGCCACTAAGTCCACGCTTCACTTCTTCGGTGATGAGAAGGTCTTCGATTCGCGTACCTCGGATCTTTTCTAACCGGTCTTTCGCGTAGGTGTTGCTGACCGTCGGGAGTCCTTTGAGCATCGCCTTTCGCACTGACTTGTTCGTCATAAAATCAGCGATTTCAGTTTGCGCGTCTACGCTAAATTCCGCGAAGGGGTATACGACACCATTTCTGTCAAACTGACCGTTGCGTTTGAACATTTCGTCGGGCGGGAGCCGTGAAAAATCATCCATCTGGCCGTAATACAGGGTGTTATCGTTGTACGGTGATAGCGGGTCGCCTTTATCCTTCACGAATTGGCGGATGTACTCTCCCGTGACGACGTCATCGGGGTTCAAGTCGCCATTGATTAGGTCAACTAAGTCCTTACTCGCTTCACCATACGTTAGAGTCGGCGCTCCGTAGCAGTACGCAGTACCCCAGATGAGTTGCCCTGTCTCCGGGTCCCCGGCAGACGGCCCATACCCAAGGGGGCTTGATGCTTGATTTTCACCTACCCAGTATACGAAGTTGTAGCGCATATCGCCTATCTTCTTAATGGTGGTGGGCTCTTCGACCATGTTTTTACAAGGATTGTAAATACCGTCGTACTCTGTGCCGCCTCCTGGAGCGTATGGATTCACACCCATCGTGCTATACCTACCGTTATTGAAGGTATTGTCGTAGTTGTCCTGTGCAGCAGCATAATCCGCTTCTTCACTAGCGGCGTCATACTCGTTCTCGCACATCAGCCACATCGGCGGCACACTAGCCTTCACTTCTTCATAACGGGCCTGCATTTCATCGGTCCAGTTGCCAGCCCAGCCTGCGCAGCGTCCTTCGTGCTGAGTGTAGTAACAGGTTACATCACCTTGAGCTCCGGTGGTCGAGACTACTACCCGGGCCTCATCAAAAGGCACTGGCGTTCGGTCGGATACGCCTTCGTATCCGAGGTTCTCTGCGCTCCGAATTCCGTTGGCTCCAGCGTCAACAAACCCAGCATCTGGCACCATGTGCAAGAAGCGAATTCCGTCGCCGGATGGATTGAGTGCTGGAGAGACCAACAGGCCATCGGTAGACAACACGACGATGTGGTATTGGTTGACAACCAAGTTTGCCGACACCGACTGGCCACCAGCCGTCAGCTGTACGCTACCGGCCGTTGCAGCTGTAGCAGTTTTTACCCATGCCGTACCTGAGGGGGACGAACCAACATCAACGCCACCAACGGTTAGTGTGGCATCAGCCCCGCTAGTGTTAACGAAGCGTACGATCGCTTGACCACCCGCCAAGGTAGGATTCTGGTAGTCATCCTGTACTGGTACGGCTACCACGCCGTCGGCGCTGTTGGTGATGACCATCGTGATGCCGCGTGCGCCATTAGTCAGTGCTGGATTCAACACTTGACCACTCTGGCCCGAGTCTTCTTTCCAGAAGCAGGAGCCGTTGTTGCATGCCTGATTTTTGGCGCAGGGGTTGGTCTCGACGTCACAGCTGACGCCGTATAGACATTCACCATTCACTGCGACGGCGCCGCCAGTACAATTGCCAGCTGCGTCGGGAGAGGCTGCGACGGTGCGTGGCGTATCAACGGTTTGGTCAACGAGAATATCCGACCGGCCATCAGTGCAGTCTTGATCGGTGTTGCAGGAGCGAGTCCAGTACCGGTCGTACTCTTCCAGGGTGAGCAACCAGGCTACGGTGTCTTTCATCGCATCGTTCCACGAATCCGCGGCGAGGTAATGCTGCTTTTTCAGCGGCTCAGGAACATTGTTAGCCATATGGTAGATGACCGGACGTAGTCCTCGATCCTTATGCTGATACAACCGAGAGTTGTAACACGTACCAGCCTCGTACAGTGACTCCTTAATACACCTCTTTGCTTCGTAATCGAGGACTTGGTCGTCGCTACCGCAGTCGCTGTGCTCCCAGCATGTAACAGCTTGGCCCGCGTCGTCGGTAATGACCTCATAATTATCCCAGGTACGATCCCACAGGTTCCATCGTTGCGCTTTGTAATCGCGCAGAGAGTCTGTCAGATTCCACATCTCATCGTAAGCGTATCGGTCGGCTAAAAAGAAGCCGAACTTATCCATGTGTTCGCCGTTGGTGTACACCATGGTTTCTACGTCTGGTGTAACAGGAGCGCGCTTGAAGCTGTGGCGTACTTTAATAACAGACCCTGCGCAGTCACGATTTGAAATCCCGTACGGATTGCAAGTGGCTCCTTGCCAATCTACTCCGCTCGGCGCGATGTAAGCCTTAACTACGAACGATAAGTAGTTCTCCTTCAACTCTGGAGCGTCTGGATTGTCCCCCTGCCCTACCTGCGCTAGGTAATCATCCTCGTTCTCCTGTACGAAGTGGTCGACTGATGACACGGGGTAGGTCCCAGTAGGGAATGCCCAGTCCTTGACGCCGTTCGCGCCCCAGTTCACCCGAACGTACTCTCGTGCGTGCCACGGGCGGTCGGTCGTATTCTCTTCAAGAACATTCGACTGCTTTCCTGTGGACGTGTTGTACTGCCGAATGATATCGAAGTGGCTCTCGATCGGGAACGCGGCAATCGGTTCACCGACCCACATCTCTACAAATTGGTCGCTCTGGCCTGGCGTCCAAAAGTTTCGCACGTTCTTTCGCTTGTAGGGCGATTGCGCGAACTGGACGGTCTCGGTAACCGGTACGACGTATAACCAGTCTTCAGTTATTTCAAAGGTCACCTTCGCGGAGTTGCCAAAGTTGGTGTTTCCAACGAAACCCTGCGCCGACTGCTGAGGCACGTCGGTCATTGTTTGTAGGTAGTACCAGGCTCCGGCCAACTGAGATTTTTTCAGTTTATTGGCCTGAGTCCGGTCGATATCTCCGATCTCTTCAGCACAACCGACGCCACCGAGTGCGACGAGGGATGCGATAAGTACGGAGCATAACAACGCGGTACCGTTGCGACGCTTCATGGGCGGCTTCTCCAAATCATAAAAGTTACAAAATCGGGTTGTTAGGTGTTTCAATGCCTGCACGTCGCCCTCCTAAAATGAGCCGACAAGGTCGAGGTAGAAGGTTTGACGATTAGACGCCCCGTTGGTGGTATCCCAGAACGGGAAGCGTACTGATTCGTTATTGGCTGTGAGCGGGGATTGCAGTGTGCTCGATCCCAACGCAATGGTAAAATACCGATTGACAGAGTACCCAAGCTCGATCGCGCCCACCATCAGGTCAAGTCGATTCCGACCGTCGGACCCGTAGCGTGAAGATTGGGCATCGTTGCTGAAGTGCGTATAGCCATACGTTTGGAGCAAGAACCAGTTGAACGCGGCATAAAATCCGCTCTTGAAGAATGTGAAGCCCACGCCGTGGAGAAGCTGCCACTGCGCATTCTCGACACCGGTGGCGAGTAATGCGCTACCCAAAGCTTCGGGCCCGCCTGAGCGTACGGTCGGCGGGAAGTCGAAATCGGCGGTGTCAACCACGCGGTTCTGGTACCGGTGGAAGTTTCGATACATGCTGAAGAAGTAGTTTATCCGAAGCCAATTCAGCGGCATCCAGACCGTATTGAGGTCGACACGGGCCTGCATCACCCGGGTTTCTAGTTGGGACAGCCGGGACGTGGGCAGCCCTACGCGGAAAAATGCCGACCAGCTTAGCTTCGCAGGCTTGTATTGCGCGAAATTTAGCCACTGGACCACCAACTGAAGATCGCGTAGGCGAGCATCGCTGCTAACGGTATTGAGCGAGTTGAAGTTTTCGACGAGGTTGATGTCCATACCAACACGAACTTGGAGTCGGAGTAACCCGCGGTCTCGTGACAGCACATAGTTGGGCCACATCGAAAACGACATCGTCCAGAGGGGCTGCGCTGCTGCGTTATTCGCTACCCCGGTAAAAGTACCCCGACCCAGACTGTTTTCGAAAATCACCAGCCCACCAAAGCCACCCAACGGGCTTTTCTTGGTACCACCGGTTTGCTGGTCACGCACTGACTGGGCGTGAGCTTGCTCGGTCGGGGCTGTAAATGCCATGGCGAAAACCGCCAGCATCAAAACTATGTGAGTCCACCTGCGCTGCATCATCCGCTTCCACTCTCCGCTGCCGCAATCACGATCGGCCTGTTCCGTTCCTACCACATATGCCGTGGCGTTTTGGGTAGGTGGAGTCTGCTTTTAGGCCAAATCTGGCGCTTTCAACTAGCGACCAATACCCTAACCGAGCGCGGAATGCGACGGTTTTATGCCGGTGAGCGGTATACGACCGCTGTGTCTCCCGCGTCAAGGTGGTTGTCACTATAAACACACGTTGTGTGAATTTTTACTGTCTTAGCCCCGCCTAGCCCTCGTAAGCCTGCTCCGTTTTATCACGACAAACGGTTTACCCAACCGCTTTGGTACCTTGTCGACGAACCGATGTTATGCCTATCAAACTGAATCAAATGCAAAGCTACC
>PKDL01000210.1 GCA_002863065.1 Pseudomonadota bacterium | reverse complement strand
GGCCTCGGGTGCTCCACACGAGCTGCGTCGCAGAGTGGCGGCAGACGTTGTGGTCATCACGGCCCAACAACCAGACGAGGTAGCCGCGCGTATCCATGCAAATTTGTCGATCGCCGCACTTGTCGATGGTGATAATGTGTTGGTGGAGTCTGATGAGGGACATCGTCTCTTGCCCCGTATCGTGGAGATGTTTCCCGCGGGCAGCTTTCGAGCCATCTCACTGCGGCGACCCAGTCTTGGCGATGTCTTTCTAAAGGTTACCGGTGAAGCATTGGGGGAGCTTTGAGTACAGCGCGTAGGTACGACCTAGGACTCATTCGGGCCCTATGGCGACGTGACATGCTGCGACTAAAGAGGGAGCGCTCGCGCTGGTTTGGTGTAGTCCTACAACCCCTATTGTTTTGGCTGGTAATCGGCAGCGGCATTGCTCCTAATTACCTGGCACCTACGGCTTCAGGCATGGGATACCTCGAATTCTTTTATCCCGGCATTTTGGTCATGGTAGTGCTCTTCACGTCGATTTTCGCAACGATCTCTGTGATCGAAGATCGGCAAAGCGGCTTTCTGCAGGGAGTGCTTGTTGCGCCAGGGTCTCGTTTGGCGATGGTGGTCGGGAAGCTGAGCGGTGTTGTGAGTATGACAGTGATACAATCCGCTTTGTTCTTAGCGTTGATGCCCCTAACGGGATTGGACGTCAGTAATGTGTATTGGTCTGTACTACTGATAAGCATTGTTCTGTCATCGTCTGCACTAACGGCCGTAGGTGTTTGTATGGCGTGGGTGCTTCCATCGGCGCAGGCATATCATGGTGTCATGAGTGTGCTGCTGCTGCCGTTATGGTTGGTTTCCGGTGCGATGTTTCCGCCGACGGGCGGCGCAGTTGAATGGGTCATGCGCGCGAATCCCATGACGTATATGGTGGATGCCATTCGGGGTGCAATGACAGCCGACCAGTGCTCTGGGGTCGCACCTAATATGTGGATCGCACTCCTAGTCACGGGAGTCTTTTGTGCTCTATCGATTGCTGTGGCACTGAAGGTCTGTCAGGGTAATGGAGCCAGGCCGAAATGAACGATAGCCAGTCGTCGGACCCGAATGAATACCAAGGACCGGCGTGGCGGAATCCGTGGCTCATCGCGTTTATTGCCGGGGCCATTACCATCACCATGTTACGCGACTGTACGCGGCGCGTTCCAGACGCTCCATTATCGCTTGGTGCCGTCCCCAGTTGGTCCCTCCTTGACGTCTCCGGAACGCAGTATTCGTCCGAGACACTATCGGGCAGGGTTCACATCCTGGCTTTTGGTGCAAAAGAATGTTCCGGACCAGAGAGCCTTCTGCCCCAAGCTGACGAAGTACGGGCTGCGTGCGGTATTGCGACCGAGGCAGCCACCGAGCTTTTGGCAGCATTAGACCGTAAACAAGCCACAGCCGAACTGATAATGCTTGACCCGTCAACTGACTGGGATGCTGCGCTTGAATTATCGAGGAACCTCGCAGCATTGGATAATCGAACAATTGATAACCCTTGGGATATAGGTTTTGTGCTCGTGGATGGTAGCGGGCAGTGCCGTGGCTTTTACGGGTTGCACGATGAAGGACAAGACGAAGTACTTCATAGAAGTCAGCATGTCGTCCGTGATGCCGCAAAAGGACTTTGAAGTGATGGGTCATGTCGTTCTACAGCGCATATTAGTAGGGGTATTGGGTGTAGCCAGTAGCATGCTGCTGATGTCATGTAAGGAGCCTCCTCGGCGAAGTGCGGCGGCTTCCCCAAGCGTTTTACCAAGCCTTACTGAGGTACCTGATTTTTCTCTGACAAATCAACGCGGCGCGTCAATCAGCCGCCAGGACCTTATCGGCGCTCCGTGGATAGCGAATACATTCTTCACAACGTGTCGCACCATTTGCCCTAGCCTCATGAATAAGGTCGCCTACCTTCACACTGCGAGTGACACAATGTCCCCACCGGTGAGGTTTATCAGCATCACTGTCGATCCAGATAACGACACTCCAGCTGCTCTGGCAAGATACTGGTCGAAGTGGGGCGCTTCCGGGCGCTGGGACATGCTGACGGGTGACTTTGACGCAATACGTCATTTGGTCGTGGACGGTTTCCAGACAGCGATGGGGCAGTCAACAGTGGATGAGACAGGAACGAGGGATATTACCCACTCGGGTAAGCTTTATTTGGTCGATGCCGAAGGTGTCGTACGGGGATATTACGCCTCCGACGACCTCGGCGTGAAGACGCTTCTCGGCGACCTGCAACGGATAGCGCAGTGAATTTGCCCCACCGGATTAGTAAAGCGTGGGTTGCGTGCACCATTGTGTGCGCGACCGGCTGCCCTGATCCTGGCTTTACTGCGCCACAAGTTCTAGGCGGCGTCGAAGTCTCCGCAGACACGTTGAATCACGGTAAACTTGTCTACCGAAGATACTGTTCTAGTTGTCACGGAACCGAAGGGGAGGGAAGCCGGCTCAGTGGCGGCGGCAAAGCCCCGAGGAACCTGACTTCCGGTTTCTACAAGTTCACTAGCGTCCGGGGAGACGGGCTTCCGACTGATGAAGACCTGACACGTGTCATCAAACGCGGGCTTCGCGGGACGCAAATGCCGGGTCACGACCTACCGGATGAAGACCTGTCAGCAGTTGTTCAATACCTGAAGACTTTCGCCCCAAGATGGCAGGCTGAGTCAGCTGGCGAGCCGATTGTGATGACCGAGAACCCTTGGAAAGGCGATCGAATGTCAGCGATAACAAGGGGTTATGAGGTCTATCATGCGGAGGCACAGTGTTGGTCATGCCACCCCGCATACGCCCATCCTGATCAGCTATTGAATATGTCTAGGGAGTTGGATCTCCGCACAGGCGAGAAGCCGCGCAAATCATTGAAAATACGAGAAAATACCGATCATTCCAGATTAGTTGATACTCGATACGGGAAGGTCTTGCCTCCTGACTTTCTCAGTGATAGGTTGCCGGCCGCTCAGGGACGGGCGGGACTATATCGTGCAATTGCCGCTGGCATCGGGGGAACACCCATGCCGACGTGGGTAGATAGACTTTCCGACCGTGATCTCTGGGCAGTTGTGCACTATGTGCAAGAACTCGTTCGCTTACGTGGGACGGCCTCCGCAGCAGGGATGCGGTACGGGCTCCCCGCTGCGGTGAAGGCGGTTTCAGGGACTACGGCTAAACCCCCAAAAGCCCTGGGACAAGGGAACTGAAGGTAGCGAAGTGGCTCTCATTTTCCCCAGATGGACAAACTACATTCCTCTCGGATTGGCTATTGCTGGTCCGGTTCTTCTTGGATCTGTCGTATTCTCATTCTGGTATTGGGGCAGTCCCCGATTCACGGATGTTGGATATGCTCCAGAACAGCCCGTACCTTTTAGTCACCAGCTTCATGCGGGTGAACTCGGCATGGACTGCCGCTACTGCCACAATACGGTAGAGCTTGGAGCGGGCGCTGCAGTGCCACCCACGAAAACATGCATGAACTGTCACTCGAAGGTGAAGACAGAAAGCCCCAAGTTGGTGAAGGTACGCGAAAGCTGGGAAACCGACGAACCAATTGAATGGGTTCGGGTGCATATGCTTCCCGATTACGCCTACTTCAACCATAGCGTACACCTCGCCGCCGGGGTCGGATGCACCAGTTGCCATGGTCGAATAGATCAGATGAAGGTGGTGACTCAAGACCAACCGCTATCGATGGGCTGGTGCCTAGAGTGCCACCGCGACCCAGGCAAACACATTCGCCCTGATGACGTCGGAGTTACTCAGATGGACTGGGTTCCAGACGAAGGCCATAACAAGTTAACGAGTCGAACGGGACGCACTGTCGCGCCGCCTCAGCACTGCAGCGGGTGTCACCGATGAACGACGATATGAAGTACTGGCGGAGCCTTGAAGACCGAGCTGAGGGATCTGTGACAGATCCCCATCGCTTTCGCGAGTTCGAACCAGGTGCCGAGACCCTCGAGCTCAACGACGTAGACCGCCGAAGTTTTTTCGGGATCATGGGGGCATCTGCCGCTCTCGCGGGCTCGACATTGACGTCCGGTTGTGTGCGGAAGGGTGTTCAACACATCCTGCCGTACACAAAGCGGCCGGAGCACATGATACCAGGAGAGCCACTCTACTACAGAACCTCCTGGGCAATGGGTGACACTGTGCTCGGGCTCCATGTCAAGAGCCAAGATGGTCGTCCGATAAAAGTTGCAGGTAACCCTGAGCACCCGTTATCGAAGGGTGCTTCTAACGAGTTTGCTCAGGCATCCGTTCTGGATGTTTACGACCCGGACCGGATTCAAAAGCCAACGAAAGACGGAGCTGAGATATCGCTAGACGAAGCATGGAAGGCATTTGACGCCCAAATTGCTACCCTGCGTAGCGCGGCCGGTTCCGGACTTGCAATCCTTCTCGATGGAGAACCGTCACCTACCCGTCGTCGACTTTTGAAGTCGGTCGCGGACAAACTCCCGAAAGCCCAAATATTCCGGCATGATTGGGCTAATAACGCAGCAGCTCGAGCCGGTCTAGATTCTGTCGGCATGGCAGGTCACACTTTTTACTCGGATGCCACTGCGGCAAACGTCGTAGTTGCCTTAGATACCGACTGCTTTAGCGACGGCGATGGAGTCTTGTTTTCCCGGGGCTTCGCGAACGGACGGAAACTGAAAAAAGCGTCCGATAAGATGAACCGCTTGTATGCCGTAGAAGGGAAGTTCTCTACCGCAGGAGCAAATGCGGACCACCGCCTGCGTGTTCCCAGCTCGCATGTTGGCGAGTTTCTGCGCACAGTCGCAGGACTCATTTCTCCTG
>PKDL01000192.1 GCA_002863065.1 Pseudomonadota bacterium | reverse complement strand
GTACACCGACTGACAAGAGACGATCGGAACCCACCGATCTCATCTCTCCAGTATTCACCCTCGAAGTTCCATGACATCGAATCGGAACCTGCGATAGCACTTGAACCACCTCTTTCAACGGTCTCGTCGGGTTCGTCCAGTGTGATTCCACGCATTTCGTCGCTCAGCGTGTCCATCGCAGCGGCTTCAATATCTACTTCAAGTTCGACCTTTTTTACCGAGTAGTCGGCAAGCTCAGCCTCAACTTGTTTCAGCACCTGCTGCACCTTAATGCCCGCCTCGTTTAGGCGGCTCTGTCGCAGCGCCGCCAGTTTTGCCAAAAGATCCGTACCGAACTGACCGAGTGCTTCCTGCACGTCCTGAAGCGCCGCTTCCTCCCGCTCAATTTGGCGAACCGTCTTGTACAAATTGTAAAACTCCACATTTGCCAACACTGGCTGCGCAATACGCGGGTCGATAGAGTATTGCTCGTCGCCCGCTACGATGCCTTGCAGGGCATCCCAGTAGTCTGCTGGTGTGCGTAACTTGGCTAACAAGCGTTTGAGCGGGATAGACATAGCTTCTACCTGCGCATTGTATTGGTCGATGGCCTCCTTGGCATCGTTGGCTCGGCACATGTTTAGGTAAACGGTGGCTTCCAAAATCCATAATTCCGGATAGAAGTAGTGGTTGAAGTAGGGTGAATGAAGGACCTGAAATGTCCCCAAAGCGCGCCCGTAGTCACCCTTGATGAAGTACGTCCATGCGGACTCATAAAAAGCCGTCGGAAGCTTGGGTGAATCTGTGGGAACCTTGCGGTAGTAAAATACTGCAGCGTCGAAGTTTTCCGCTTCGTATGCCAGGCGCGCCAGCGCGAGATAGCTGAGGGTTGCGACGCCGCTAGAGTTCACGTTCTCAGCGGCCACAATCGCGTTTTGAAAGCTGCGGACGGCCGAGCCGTATAGCTGGTTTTGTACTTGAACGAGACCGGTTAGATACTGCGCTTTCGGGTAATCGGCAGCGTCCGTACTCACCCCTTCAAAAAAGGATAGGGCTCTCGTAAAGTTGTTATAGTCGTAGAAGAACTCACCCAGAAAGTAGTTATATTCGTCCTGGAATCCGCGGCTAAAGTTTCCAACCGAGAACCGCGTTAGCTCTTCCAAATCGGGGGGAGAGTAATTCAGCACCTTTCTGATTTGTCGAAGCTGCCAAAATGCAGCTTGGAAGAACGGTTTGTCGGGCCCTTCTAGGAGCACATCCACAAGATACCGAGCCGAGCTTTGATGGTAGTCGCACTTTGACAGGGCGTTCGCGATTCCAAACCAAGCGGTATAGTGCTCGTCGGTGCCACGCGCGTAGCCTCCCTCGTTGATGAACTGTAAAAAGGTCTGGATGGCGGCGGTGCAGTTTTTGCCGTTCGCTAAGTCCATGCCCTTCTTCAGGATGCCCTGAGCGAATGCGCGGCGCTGGGCCTCATCCGCCTTCCGGGCTTCCTCAGCAAGCCGCTGAGCTTCCGCACGCTGCTTCGCCTCGAGAGCAGCTCGCTCTTCCGGAGTAAGCTCGTCGGCCGTCTGGGACGTTGACTGGCTTGTCCCCCCCGGCGTATCGGCGTCTCCACCGAAGAGCTGCGGGGTCTTCAGCATGAATTTTATAACCTTCTCCGGTACCGAAGCCTGTTTCAGTTCCAAGATTTCAGTGACAGCAAGGTTGAAAACGGTCTTGTCACGTTCGATAGCCTTGATCATCTCGTCGGCTGGGACTCCGACCTTGGCTAAGGTCATGATCTCCGTCTTGGTGATCGACCATGCGGGGGCGGCGCAGAGCACCGAGCCCGCAAAAATCAGTACGATGAGTTTCTTCATTCGGGCTCCTTGTGGGAAACAAAAGGCAAATAACCGTCAGCTTTTAGCATTTGGTCCGTCCCTATTATTCCGGAGCTGCAGTGAAAAAGCTGAGACCGAACGTGAGTTCAGCGGGGTACGACAACCCGCGGCTGTTGTCATCCGCATCTCTAGCGTTGTAGAAAAAGTGCCGGTAATCGATACGTAGTGCGACATAGTCGTGAACGTAGAACCGTACGGTTGCGCCGACGTTACCGCCAACGTCAACCCGGCCTTCGGTATCATCCACACCCTCTTTCTGGACCTCAGTTCCCAGCGCCATGATCCCGAGGTAAAACCCGAAGTCGAAGTGGCCTAACTTGGTGTCGAAGATACCGACTTTGCCGTGAAAGGGCGTCCAGAGAACGCCAGCACCTGCTTGCCACACTAGATATTGTGGCAGCTGCACGTCGATCTGACCGCCTGTAAGGATTTCATTTTCAAGAAAATCTTTCAGGTCGCGGTTCTGCTTGAAGAAATATGAGCCGGCGACTTCGATGGCAAAGTCCTCGGAGAAGTAATAGTCATACTTCAGCCCTAATGGCAGGTATGTGAAGAAGTCGTCATTCGGCACGACACCGAAGTAAAGGGCGAATTCATGGCGACTTTCTTTTAGGAATAGTCGCTTGTGAATATTCCGCACTTCGCGCTTTTCGGCCCAGTACAAGTCAAATTCTCGGTCCAATGGGTCCGAGGGTACATCGTCTTGAGCTATCGCCGCCGCGGGTGCGAGCATTGCGCATGTCAGCACAAAGCCCAACAGCTTGAGCATCCCGTATCGCTTCATTGAACCGCCTCTCCTTCAGATACCACAGCCCCGGCGGCGCCGGGGTTCGCTTTATCGCTAGTCAACTGAACTAATCGTGAGCTGTCGTGCCTAGGGGCACACCAGCGGGTCATTAGGGTCTTCGCAAGTCGTTACACCACTAGTGTCGCAAGCCCCCTGGCAACAGATCCCAGTATTACCAGAGCACGTTCGACCCGAAGGAGGTGTAGCACAAACACCACGTTCCGGGTCACAGCGTAGGGTGCATTCTTCGCCCGTGCCGTTGCAATCCGCATCGGACGTGCACCGTCGGGTGAATTGAAGTCTTTCATCCTGATTCGCCGGTCCAAATCCAAAGCTTACGGAATAGTCGCCAGCGGTGAATGGGGTCTGCGTCATTCGGAACAGACCTCGTAGGGCGTAGCTAGAACCTACTTTCGCGGAAGCGGCTGTACTTGTATCAGTGAGCCCTGGAACATTCAGTACCAGGCCCCAATAACCGGTGAGCGACGTCCTCAGCTTCGTGCGTATTTTATCAAACATTGCAGAAGGAACACCGTCTTGTACGCGTTGGCTGTTCACGAAGTAGTAGTGACCGCCAGTCAAACAAGCTAGCTGCTGCATTCGTGGGTCTGGTGCCTTGTATGCTTGAGACTGAAATTGGACAAACGTGATGTGGATGTCTTGTTGCCCGCCAGAGGTGTAGTTTTCGATCGCAGTGCGTAGGTTGCTGTAGCTAACCTGAGTGGGGCACGGAGTTTGCGGTTTCGGTCCAACCCCAGCAGCGTCGAAGCAGTATTGGAAGGCATCACTTTCTGCGTTGCAGGTATCGGGCCCGTCGGTCACTACAATAATATGCTTCGCACTTTGGGGTTTTGTTTGAAGGAATTCGAAAGACTTTTGCACTCCCGCAAAGATATTCGAACGACCTTCCCCTTGGCCAAGTAGCCCTCCGGTACCGAGCAGCGGGTCTGCGACTCCGATGTCGGCGGCACCTGTAGACGTGTAAAGACGTTTATCCGTCGAGTAGCAGTTGGTTTCTTTCAGGGACTCTGCAAGCTCATTCCACAACAGCGGTTGTCCGTTTTGGTCGACTTGACCCGGCAGGTTGCAGGCGATTTTGACATCCTCTGCTTCGCTTGCTGCGTATACGACTACGCTATCTTGACGGTTTAGATTCTGCAGAAGTTTCTGTACGAAGGTAAGACGGTATCCGCGACTATCGGACGTACAAGGGGCTAGCGAACCTGCGAGCGAGTCGAAGCTCCCTGGCTGTCCTTCAAGACAGGTCGGGGTGCCTTCCGGCGCACTGCCGTCTACCAGACCACTTGTGGAACCACTTTGGTCGATAACAAACGCGACTCCGACGCCGGTATCGCGGCTGCCAACATCGCAGTTGTCTGGTGTACACACCGACTGACTAATGTGGTCTATGAATTGGAGCGGTGTTTCGTCTGGCAGGCCTACGCTTTGGGAGCCAGGGTTGGCGCAGTCTCCTCCGGCCTGCGTGCCATCTGTCG
This sequence comes from Pseudomonadota bacterium, assembly GCA_002863065.1. GTDB lineage: Bacteria > Myxococcota_A > UBA9042. The sequence continues at coordinate 730 of PKDL01000192.1, read as the reverse complement.
GTTCCAGACAGGTAAGTTCTACTTCAAAGTTGTTAGCTGATAGGTTCGTGCCCAGTCTAACTTGAGTCTTGGAGACCGCATCGTTAGGACGTGCCTGCTGATTGCTGTCGATATTACCGCTGGAGTCGGGTTGGCGCTGCGTGGTGAGAATGTTGAAGTCTAGACGGTAGTTTGTCTCGTCCCCACTGCACGCTGGAACCCATTGTGGGCCGTTGGCACCATTTACAAGTTTGACGGGAGTAAGGCCGATAACCTGTGGTGTGTCGACTGATAGCAAGCGTAGAAAAATACGAGCAGTACCATCGCACGCGGTTTGGGTCAGTCCCAGGCCTACGATTGCAAGGAGAGCAACGGTGCTACGGGATAGCCGGCGTGCAGATACGCCCTGCACAGGGCGACGTTTAGATAGGAGTTTCAACATGAACGTGAACCGCGACAGCATTAACAGATCCTCCAGTGACCCGGCCTCACAAAGGCCGAGAAGAGCGGACGTATTGTCTGCACGGCCGGGGTCTTCGTCAACCCCGACATTGGCTCAAGCCGATAACAACGTCGGTTTTATTTAAACTGTCCTGATTACAGAGGGTTGCAGACAGCCTTTTTTGGGGTTCTGTGTTCGAAAGCGAAAAAAACATACGAAAATTTTTTTCGAAGGTCACATAGCATCTGATTTTGACGCGTGAATTCGAGGAACATCTACTTCGTGCCGAGGAGAACCAGTTGCCCAGCG
>PKDL01000115.1 GCA_002863065.1 Pseudomonadota bacterium | reverse complement strand
AGACAGATGAACAAGTCTCTATCGCGCGCGCCCTGGTAACAGCGCTCCCCTATGTTCAACGATGGGGCGGCCAACGGGTGGTGATCAAAGTCGGTGGTGCCTCGATGACGTCCGATGCGCTTATCGATGCGGTGGCGCAAGATCTGGTACTGCTTCGAGCGGTTGGCATCGAGGTAGTTTTGGTCCATGGTGGTGGACCTGCAGTTTCAGAGATGGGTCGACGTTTAGGCATTGAACCAAATTTTGTCGATGGGCTCCGTGTAACTGGTGACGATATGATGCGGGTCGCTCAGTTGGTTCAGGTTGGTGGTGTATCTCGAGACCTTTTGGCTGCGATCTCCCGCTATGGCGGCAGCGGTGTCGGGTTGAGCGGTCATGATGGTGGTGGCTGGATGCGTGGAAATCGCCGTCGTCATGTAAGTCGAGAGACAGGTGAGCCGATCGATTTAGGGCGTGTCGGTGACATCGATTCGGTGGACACCCGGCTAATAGATGCTGCAACCGCCGCATCAGTGATCCCGGTAATCGCACCAGTAGCAGTGGATAGCGACTTCAAGCCACTCAACGTGAATGCCGATAGTGTCGCTACTGCAGTTGCTGCTGCACTAAACGCTCCACGCTTGCTGTTTTTATCCGATGTAGAGGGTGTCAAAGGACCAGATGGTCTCGTGAGTCGAATGAAAGCTTCAACCGCGCGTGCTTGGATTGCTGACGGCACCATTAGCGGTGGTATGGTGCCAAAAGTGGAAGCTTGTCTCAGCGCACTGGAGTCAGGCGTTCGCCGAGTTAGTATCGTGGACGGTCGGCAGGAACATGCATCCTTGGTTGAGCTACTTACAAAGCGCGGAGTTGGAACGTTAGTTACAGCGGATTAGCGGGAGAGATTGATGTCATCCGCGCCATGTTAGCGCGTGTATCATTGACAACGCGACAATAGGCGCTGTCTCCGCTCGAAGAATAGTAGGTCCCAAGCTGATGGGGTGCATTCCTTGTTTAGTGGCCTGTCTGACTTCCGCATCTGTAAAGCCGCCCTCGGGACCAGTGAATACGTCAATGTGTGAAGGAAGTGTTTGGTTCTTGAGTGCCGACGCGAAGGGTGTACCGCTTGGGTGCGCAATCAGGGTAAGGCGCTCAACTGGCGGATTTACGTCTGAAAACGCTATGGGCGGCTCTACGGCTGGTAGCCAGCCAACACCGGATTGTGCTCCAGCGGCCAAAATGACCGCCGACCAGCGCTCCGTTAGTTTCTCCACAATACGCACAGAGCGTTCTGTACGGATTGGTCGGAGAGCGAAGCATCCGAGTTCCGTGGCTTTTTCCAGGAGTAGGTCGAGTCTACGTCCCTTCGGAGGGCAGAAATTGAGGGTTATAAACGGAAGTTTAGCCCGGTCTAATTGCTGACGACTGCCGAGGGAAAGCGTGGCGCGATCTATGATGCGAGCAGGCCATTCGCCGCCATCACCATCGCGGATTTGCAGTTCTGAGCCCACTTGTAGGCGTAGCACTTTTCGCAGATATCGTTGTTCGTCGGTTTGGAGGTTTACCAGTCCCCCTTCTGCCGGGAGCCGGTCCGTCGAGAGAATCATGCGCCGTTGGGTACTCATATCTTTTGCATCACAAGCGCGCACCATTGAGACAGTTCGACGGTTTTGATGCACTCCATACCGAGTTCCGTGAACGCCTCTCTTACCTCGAGCTGTTCCTCGCAAAGTATCCCACTTAGCAAAAGATGGCCTTCTGGAGCGACTCGAGCGAATAGATCGGTTCGGATGGCAATCAGAATACTGCTCAAAATATTAGCGAGTACTAGCGGCCATTCATCGGTGAGCTGCCCAACTAACGCGTCGCGCGTGGTGACAATGTGCGGTACCGCATTGCGTTCTGCGTTTTCTTTCGTTGCCGTAAGGGCCGCTGGATCGACATCCAGTCCAATGACTTGGGAAGCACCTAGCTTTGCGGCGGCAACAGATAAAATACCGCTGCCGCACCCAACGTCTAAAACTGTACTCCAATCCCAACGCGCTTGATCGAGTATTTGAAGGCAGAGGCGAGTTGTTTCATGGGTACCGGTACCGAAAGCCATCCCAGGCTCGACGATAAGTTCGATGCGCCCCGGGCGTGAATCTTCGGCGTGTTCCCAGGGTGGTCGAACCAAAAACCGTCGGCTCACCTGTGTTGGCCGAAAGTACTGTTTCCAGTTTTCCTGCCAATCGTCTTCAAGAGGTGAAGCGTCAACGAAATCACATTTGTGGAGCGCGAGTACCCGCTCTTGAATTGCAGGCCAGGTATCCGCTTCCACATAAAAGCGGAGGAGTACTTGCGTGGGAAGGAGTTCGGCAGCTTCAGGAACGAGTAGGGCGGCACGTCGGTCGAGGACCTCAGTGCCTGCTCCGTGCGTAATATCGATGATTTTCTGGCTTAGGTGCTCCTCTTCCTCTCGCGAGGTAAGTAGTGTGACACGCAGCCATTCCATCGTTCGCAGTGCCTACTCAGCGACCACCCAGACTTTGATCTGAGCACGAACCTCGGCATGGACTTTGATGTCCACCGTGTAGACACCGAGATTTTTAATCGGGGAATCCACTAGAATGGAGCGTCGGTCTAGCTGGAAGCCTTCTCGCTCAAGAGCATCTGCGATATCTCTGTTGGTTACCGAACCGAAGAGCTTATCGTCTTCACCAACGGTCTTGGCAATGGTGATGGAGACGTCTGCCAAGCGCTTCGCTAATTCCTGGGCGCTTTGCATCATCTTTGCACGACGTGCTTCGATGACTCGTTTCGTGTGCTCCAGCTCTTTGACGTTTCGGCTTGTTGCCGGCACGGCTAGATTGCGTGGAATAAGGTAATTGCGGCCGTAACCATCAGCAACGGTGACGATATCACCGACGGTACCTAGGTTGGGCACGTCCTCATTGAGGATGACCTGTAGTGGCATGACATGTCCCCCTTAGTCCGACGAAATCGTCGTGTATGGCAGCAATGCAATATTCCGCGCGCGCTTGATGGCTACGGCGAGCTTGCGCTGATTCTTTGCGGTGAGACCACTTATTCGACGGGGAATGATCTTGCCACGCTCGCTGATAAAACGGCGCAATAAGACCGGGTCCTTGTAGTCGATGGTCAGTTCTTTGTCAGCAAGGAAGGGATCCACCTTACGACGGCTAAAACGACGACGTTTTCCAAATCGCATTAGCTATTCTCTCCTTCGACCTCAGGTTTGGTCTCTGTCTCTTCTTCGGTACTTGCTTCTGGCTCAGTGGCTGCCTCTGGCTCAGCGGCTGCTTCTGGCTCAGCGGCTGCTTCTGGCTCAGCGGCTGCCTCTGGCTCAGCAGCTGCTTCTGGCTCAGCGGCTGCTTCTGGCTCAGCGGCTGTTTCTGGCTCAGCGGCTGCCTCTGGCTCAGCGGCTGCTTCTGGCTCAGCGGCTGCCTCTGGCTCAGCGGCTGCCTCTGGCTCAGCGGCTGCCTCTGATGTCTGGGTGAAACGACTTTCGTCTCGGCTGGAGCCAGCAGCCCATTCTTGCTCGCGCTGGTAGCTTGCCTCCTTCGCTGCCGCCTCCTCTGGCGTCATGAAGAGCGGAGTACGCCGCTGCGACTCGGAGTCGAAGTCAAACGTATCTAATTCCACTTGGTCCGATAGACGCACCGTCTGGAACAGCATGACGGATTCCATGATCCGGAGGTTTCGTTCCATCTCAGCGATGCTGTTTTGCGTCGTTACGTAGCTTGAGTACAAGTACCAGGCCTTATTCTGCTTCTGGACTTCATATGCAAGCTTGCGCTTGCCCCAGGTCTCCCAGCGAGCAATTTTGCCGTCGGTTTCGATAATTTTCTGCAGGCGCTCCCGAACTTCATTTTGGAGCGTATCGCTCACATCCGGACGTAGCAGAATGACAGTTTCGTAATGTCGTTGAACAGTGGGCGCGGGCATATGCCTAGCGTCTCCCTTTGGACTTTGGCCCCGCACGTGTAGTCGGAGCAAGGAGTAAAAACGTGGCGAGCGAACAATTCGCTTACCGACCAATGATGTATTCGTGTGCTCGCTTTAGAAACACACAAAAAAGCCCGAATGTTCAGATAGAACACTCGGGCTTGCGGCTTGTACTAGCGATCGATGCTATTCGTCAACGGTTTTTAGCACCGTCGTGTTTTCGCTGTCGCTATCGAGCTCCTTTGCGGAGACCGTTCGCACTTGTGCCTCGGGGGCATTGACCAGTGCCGCTGCTGTCTCAGCTTTGGGAGCATCCGGAGTATGGAAGCTAACGAGGATAGGAGCGATCACTACTGCAACTACACTCATCAACTTGACGAGAATGTTGAGAGCAGGACCCGCGGTGTCCTTGAATGGGTCTCCCACCGTATCACCTACGACTGCTGCCTTGTGTGCGTCGGAGCCTTTACCACCGTGGCTGCCGCCTTCGATGTACTTTTTGGCGTTGTCCCAAGCACCACCAGCATTCGACATGAACAACGCTAGCAGGACGCCGGAGACGGTTACGCCGACGAGAAGGCCACCCAGTGCTTCAATAGACCAAAGTCCTATCACGACGGGTGAGATGACAGCGATAAGTCCAGGTACGATCATACGTTTGATGGAGGCGGTGGTCGAGATATCTACGCAGCGCGCGTAGTCTGCTTGACCAGTGCCTTCGAGTAGGCCAGGTATCTCTCGGAACTGGCGACGAACTTCTTCGATCATCTCGAAGGCAGCATCACCTACGGCCTTCATTGCAATGGCGGAAAAGAGATAAGGGAGCATACCGCCAAGGAAGACGCCTGCCATAACCTGGGGTTGCATCACATTGATGGTGGTTAGGTTCGCCGTTTTGGCGAATGACGCGAACAGGGCGAGTGCGGTCAGCGCTGCAGAACCAATAGCAAACCCTTTA
>PKDL01000359.1 GCA_002863065.1 Pseudomonadota bacterium | reverse complement strand
TGGGTCATTCAACTGCGTTGCTTGCAAGCTAGTAGTGTTGGATTCGTCGTGGTCACAAAAGGACGAGTTCCTATCTGCCTTTCGACAAGCTCTGCAGAAGGCCTCAGCGCGACAGGCATACTATCCAGGGGCTCAAGAGCGATATCAGGGATTTAGAGACGCCTATCCTAACGCCCGTGTGGTCGGAACCGATGGAGATGGAGTCGTACCTTGGACGATTATTGATGGGATAGGTCATGGTGCGTCAGAGTATGCGCTCGCAAATGAAGCATTTTGTGGCGTGGTAGCTGTTACTGAGGTGGCGGGGGGCGATGCCGCAGCCTTTTTGCGATCCGCAACCGACTTCTGCAACTCGTCCGTTTGGGGAACACTGTCTTGCAGCATCATCATCGACCGTCGTTCCCAAAAAGTACATGCAGAGGCCTTGGAACAGGCAATTGATGAGCTAAATTATGGGGGAATCGCGATCAACGTGTGGTCGGGTATTATTTTTGGGCTGTCGTCTCCTCCTTGGGGAGCGGCGCCTGGGCATACGGCGGAAGACATACGGTCAGGGAGTGGTCACGTGCATAACACCTATATGATCGACAGGCCGGTGAAGACCGTACTGCGTGCGCCCTTTAGGATTTTCCCTCTACCAGCCTGGTTTGATGGCCATAAAGGGTCTCTAGGTGTAGGTAAGGCATTATTCCGGTTGGAGCGCGACCGCTCATGGTCGGCAGTGCCTAGTCTCATTATGAATGCGCTAAAGGGGTAATACAGTGACGTACCAGCGAGGGTGGATACTTGCCATTACCCTGGTTTCAACCGCCGCTTTGGGTAAAGCACCTGACCCGAGGTTAGCTCGTATGGAGCGTGGGGAAACGGTGTTGAGTACCAGCCAAACCAAAAGAGGGCATCAGCGGTTTAAGATGATGGCGATCCTGAATGCCTCGCCAGAGGCGATCTGGAGCATTATCGAAGACTGTGACCGCTACCAAAAAACGATGACAAAAATAAAATCAGCGAGGTTGATTCGCCAGGAGAGTGCAAATACCTATGTTTGTGAAACGGTTGTTGACACGCCGTTTCCGTTGAAGCCATTACGCTCGGTGACGCGCGCAACTCATCGGGTGGTCCCTGGTAAGAAGTGGGTGCGCTCTTGGAAATTGATAGAGGGTGATTACAAAGCCAATGTTGGGAGTTGGACTTTGAAACCTTATCCAGGGGGGCGCACATTGGTGATTTATAAGAATGTGGCGGAACCCGACATTAATATCCCCTTGGCGATAAAAGAGATGGCCCGCAAAAAGACACTTCCGGGTCTGATGGCTAACTTACGGAAGCAAGTCGAGTAGTGATCAGATTGCATGTGTGTGAGGAGTCGAAGCTTTCTGAGGCAGGTGACTTTTTCACTTCCCTCCTGCATGGGGTACCGGTGTTAGTGGTGAAAGATTGGTCTGGACGCATCCGTGCGTTCGTCAATGAGTGCCAACACCAAAAAGTGCAGTTGGAATGGGATGAAAGCGGAAAGTGTGGTGGAGTGTTTACCTGTCCATTCCATGGCTGGACATACGACTTAGAAGGTCGGAACTTGTCTCCAGGGTTTGGACCAGACTCTCATCTGGAGCCTCTGCCGGTGGAGGTGACTGACGGACGTGTCTTCGTGTCACTCACACAGCCTTGAACTGGTTACGAGTGTATCGGTCCTTTTGTGGCTGGTGGGGTTGGGTGCGTCAGTCAGGCGAGATACTCCTTCAGAGGGTTTTCTGTGTCAGCGAACTGTAGTGGAGTGGCTCCCTAGCTTGACCGAGTGAGAAAAGCGACAGAGACTCAGGATAATAATTGAGAAATAGTCTAATTGGGTTTTGTGCCCATGAACACTCCGTGAGATCCCATGCATTGGTTTCGGCCTTCATACGTCTTTCTAGCTGCGCTGAGTATTCTCTTTGTGCCGTGTGCGTCTGAGGCACAACGGCGGTTCGAGCGAGGTCAGCTCTTTGAAAAGCCGGATTGGCTGGTGCTAGGAGCTGAGTATCGTGTTCAAACGATATATATTGACCCATTAGACATCTCCGGGACGGAAGTAACGGGTGCGTTCTGGACCGAACAACGACTAAACTTCGACGTAGGTTTTAAGTACCCTGGGATTGGCGGCGTGTACGCCCGCTTGCACGTGCTAGACGGCGTTCTGTTCGGCGATAACGGCGAAATAGGAACCGATCCTGAGCCGGAGAATGGTCTCGCTATTGCGGCAAAATGGCCCAACAATGCGGGGTGGGAAGTTGGATTGCGGCCTGGTGCGGACCCGCTCGACAAGGACAGTTATATTCCACGGTTGCGAGGATTGGATCCAATACGTGTCGTCAACCTTTTTGGCGAGGTGTTACTGCCGATTGGCGTCATTCGCGTCGGACGCCAGCCTTTGGCGGAGGGCGCGGCCATTGCCGCCCATCCCGGAACCCGTACAAACCGCTGGGGGGTATCTAGATATCCTGAAGTGGCTGACCGCGTGTTATTCGGTACGAAACTAGACGAGATTGCCAACGTGATCCGGAATGGGGCGGACCATAAGCCGAATCCTTCCTTGGAGGATGGAGTTATTTTCGCTCAGACCTTCGATTGGAATGCTCAAGATTCTATCTTCCAAGTTGCAGATGACACTTGGCAGGTAAACACCTTGCTATCTTGGAGGGTGAAAAACGCCAATTGGGGCGGAGCGGACTGGCGCGATTTCCAGCTTACCTTCACTTTCGTTCACAAAAACTCGGCTAAGTTCGACACGTCCATTTATGCGCTACCCATCCGCTTTGAAACGCGGATCGACAAGGCATACCTCAATCTGCAGCTGTCGATGGTCTTCGGTGAAACGCGTGAAGTATCCGAAGGCCTGGCTGTGTTATCGAATAAGGAGGCGAAGATTCAAGATGTTGAACAATTCGGATTACACTTCTTTTACAGTCACGAAGTAGGGCCCGTGGAGCTGGCGTTCGAGTTGGACTATGCGAGAGGCGATAACGATCCTCGAGCGACTGGAGCGATTACATCCTTTGGATTTGCGCGCGATTTTAATGTCGGGTTGCTCATGTTTGAACATATTTTCGCGTTCCAAACAGCACGGTCCGCAGCGGTAGGATTGGAAAACCTGAGGCAGTTGGAGGCGGAGTCGTTCCCTCTCACGGAAGTTGCTACTCAAGGCCGCTTTACCAATGCATTGGCAATTTTTCCGCAGGTGAAATTCCGCTTACTTCAAAATCCACAGCATGACGTCCACTTGCGCCTCGGGGTACTGATGGCATGGAGCCCTGATGGGGTGGTAGATCCTGTGGAAACCGCCTTGCGCGAGGATGGTGCTGAAATAGCGGATGATGCGGTGAATTTTCATGGAGGCCGCGTGGGCCACTACTACGGTACAGAAATCGATCTCCAAGTCGAATGGACTTTCAAGCGCTTCTTTACCTGGACCGTAGAGGCAGCCGCTCTCATGCCTGGCGACGCGCTGCACGATCGAAACGGAGATGCCGTACCGTCATTCATGGTCGAAAACCGGTTTGTATTCGCGTTCTAGGCGCGGCGCGTCCTCGGTGTTGAATGAGAGGGAGCTCTGGCACGGTTTTGCCTGAGAGTTCAATTGTGAAACATTTTCCTTGGGGGATATTCATTGAGGTCGCCATCTGAGACGTCAATTTCCCAGACGTAGACCAAGACTTCATCCAAACAAACCGTCTCATATATCTGCACTCGGTCTCCGGGGCGCACGGTGAGGTTGAGGTACGATGCCGAAATAGTGAGATGCTTCAAACTCGGGCGTGTACGTTGCTCTAGACTGTAGACCCTGTCTGACGAGACGTCTGCGAAGCCGTCTTCTCCAAAACGCAAATATATCGCCACGCTGTTTGTGGTATTTCTTGCGACGAGTGCCTCGGTCGTCAGTTCATTCTCCCATCCCTTCAATCCACTCACTGCAATCTGCGTGGAGGCACCAACAGCATCAACAATAGGTACGTGCGGTACATGTCCTCTTTCGGTGATTCTAGAGCGACCCATCAACGGTGTAGAGAGGTCGATGCTGAGGTTTATGGTGTCGCCTTCGTAGCTTTCTATTGGGGCTGCCGGCCGTCGAAAGCGTCGGTCAAGCCAGTCTTGCCCAAGCATTTGCAAGCGATCTGCGAGATGGAAACGAGTGTACTGTTGGAAGAAGTAACCGCTGGGGAATGGGGAGCCGGTAGCAAGAAGCTCTCGCTCATAATCGTAGTATTCTGCTCGTTCCTTGCGTACGCGAGGGTATTTTTCGTAGAAACGTGTATCGTCTGGGAACCGTACTTGGGCTGAATAGGATGACAGAACACTAAGTACGGCAGTTATCGCAACCGCCATTCCGATTCCGCGGCTGTGTCGCATCTGGTGTAGGCCCAGCCCGAGGCACACCACTAAAATCGGAAACAGAGAGATGATAACGCCAAGCTTATTTGGGTCCATCCAGTTCTCGAGCACGGCTAAGAGCGCATATTGCGGAAGGAACCAAAGAAGAAGTGCAAAGGCCAGCCGGTGCTGCCTGAACATCAACACGAACCCACCCATGATAGCCGCTGCGCTTATGACGCTGCCAAGGTGCGTCAGCATGTTGAGCGGGTAGTAAAAAATTGTGGGGAGTGGGTTATACGGGGTTCGGATGTACTCCGTGAAGAAAGGCCAGTTCAGTAGGCCCGTATACTGAAACTCATAGCCGAAGATGGCATGTGGCCAACTTTGAAATACTTCGTCGACAAAGTGCTCATGTTGGAACACCGAACCATAGGTAAAGTGGTGGTGCAGGGCACACGGCGCCGCAGCGATCACAGCAGCAATGAGAAAACGTGAAATGCTCCGCGGCTTGCGCCCAATAAGAACGAGCGCTGTGAAGATGA
>PKDL01000254.1 GCA_002863065.1 Pseudomonadota bacterium | reverse complement strand
CGTCTAAGCGACAGACAATCTTGTATATCGCAGCACCCGATGAAACGTCTGGTCAGCTTCTGAATTGGTCGGTGGTCGGTATTCGAGCGGGTCGGAAAGGGACGCTTATGCTGCGGGTTGATGGTATCAATGACCGCGACTCAGCTGCTGAATATCGAGGCTGGAGGCTGCTAATACCCAAATCTGCTCTTCCCGTCCTGCAGTCTGAGGATGAATTTTACTTTCATCAGCTTGAGGGTGAATCAGTGGTATTTGGCTCTGGGTTTCAGGTTGGAAAGGTGCGGCGCGTGATCGAGACCAGCTGTGAGGTGTTAGAAATTGAGCGTCTGGACGGGAGTGAACTCTTAGTGCCCATATTGACTGATACGGTCAAATCCTTTGGTCCTCCAGTGGTGCTTTATGAGCATGTGCTGGATTGGTTCGATATCGAACTTGACGGCAGTGCGCCAAAGCAACACGACGATACTTCGGAGGCGCAATCTTGATGCGCTTTGACGTTCTCACCCTCTTTCCCCAGATGGTTCGGAACGCCATGAATGTATCCGTTACCGGGCGTGCAATAGAGGACGGACTCATCGATTTCGGCGTCCACGATATTCGTGAATACAGCGACAATAAGCATCGTAATGTGGACGACACCCCTTACGGTGGTGGCGCCGGTATGGTCATGTCGCCAGGTCCAATTGTACGTTGCCTAGAGGCGCTGAGAGCCGAGACTGGTCATATGCACACTGTACTCCTCTCACCTGCTGGCAGGGTTTTCGATCAGTCGGTCGCTGCGGAGTATGCATTGCTACCTGGTATTACTTTTATTTGTGGTCGATATGAAGGCGTAGATGAGCGCGTCGGTGCCTGGGTAGATGAGAAATTGAGTATTGGAGATTTCGTACTCACCGGCGGGGAGCTGGGGGCACTGGTAGCAATGGATGCTACCGCACGATTATTACCAGGAGTACTAGGTAACGACGAGTCATCTATCGACGAGTCCTGGTCGCAGGGGTTGGTGGAGTACCCGCAGTACACCCGGCCTCGTAATTTTCGCGGTCACTGCGTACCAGATGTGTTACTCAACGGAAATCACGCTGCAATCGCTCAGTGGCGGCGTTTGCAGTCACTAACTCGCACCAAAACAGACCGCCCGGATCGGTGGTCGGAGCAGGACCTGTCGTTAGATGATAAAAAACTGCTTGAAACGTAACTGAAAGTGGGTATCTTCCTCGCCCTAGTTCACCATCCCGTGCTCAATCGACACGGTGAGGTCAGCAGCACCGCCGTAACCAACGTGGATCTCCATGATTTAGGGCGTGCTGGCCGAACATATGGGGTGAACCGGTTTTTTGTCGTAACGCCAATCGACTTGCAACGAGAGCTTGTCGGACGGGTGATACGGCACTGGGCTGATGGCCCGGGTTCGAAGAGCCCATCGCGCCAGCAGGCCTTTGACCGGATTGAAGTCGCTGCCAGCATCGACCAAGCAGTCGAGCGGGTTAGCGAAATCACCGGCGAAAAACCGTTGATTGCAGTTACGGGAGCAAGCCTCGTAGACGATACGACGCCATTCAGTGAAGTGACTGCGATGATTAGAAATTCAGGCTCGCCTATCCTCCTGCTATTCGGCACGGGGTGGGGGTTGGCCCCGGAAGTGATAGAACGAGCTAACATCCGTCTCCCAGCGATTTCGGGACCGGAAGGGCCGCTCGGTTACAACCACCTGTCAGTGCGGGCGGCCGCCGTAATTGTGCTCGACAGGCTGTTGGGAGAGTAGCGGAATGGACATTCTCAGGCAGATCGAGCAGCGCGAAATGCGCTCTGACCTTCCGGAATTCCGGGCAGGCGACACACTTCGCGTTTACGTGCGCGTGGTCGAAGGAAACAAAGAGCGTATTCAGCTGTTTGAAGGCATCTGTATTCGTCGCCACAATGATGGTGCTCGCAGCACCTATACCGTACGCAAAATATCGTATGGCGTCGGCGTTGAGCGGATTTTTCCGTTACATAGCCCTCGAGTTCAGCGAATAGAGGTCAAGACCAAGGGTCGGGTACGGCGTGCGAAGCTGTACTACCTCCGGTCGCTGCGTGGTAAGAAAGCGCGGATTCGCGAACGCGACCGTTTTCAATAGCCTTTCCGATAGTGTGGCAGCTCTTCTGCCAACCGGAGACGGTCCACGGTCAACCTTACGGTGGTACACCGCATTACCGGTCATGGCCTCCAACTGCTGTGCATTTCGTCGGTTATGGCGAGGGTGCGTGTCAGGCAGCGCTATCCACTTGAATCAGGGTTTCACTGGGTTCCGAACTCGGCCATTTTTGCTAAAGTTATACGATCGCGATGTCCTATTGTGTTCGATCCACGATATAACTCGCTTATGTCGCAGCGGTATCATGCGGTTGAACTGGAAGCTGTCTGTGTGAGGGTTAGTATGCTTCGTCATTGCCTCGTCGTTTTCCTTGCTATCGTCGCCGTAAGCTGTGCCGATGATGGGATGTTCTCAGAATGCCCATTTTCCACCAGCATTACCCAAGTGTGTGAGGGTGGAGAAAGTGGCGCAGCGTTGTCTTGCGTGGTGGAGTCTCATCCGCGTTGCCCCGAAGATATCTGCCTAAGTTGGAAGGGTAGCGAGTCTGTATGTACTCGCACATGCGACCCAGCAAATGACAGCTGCCCCGGTGGCTCAAGCTGCCAGACGTTCTCTGCAGTTGAAAGCAAGTACTTTTGCGTCGAGGATTCTCGACTTTAGGGCACAACGATCGTCTTCAACGCACGCTGTGCGCGTAGGGTACGCACGCGCTCGAAGGTTTTGAACCGAAATCCCGCCAGCCGTACTTGAGCTAATCTTGTCAGCGTGTCTTGCGCCGCCACATTCATCTTTTCTGTCTTTGCTATCTTCGCTTCTAATCGGGTTAGTCGTCCAGGCGAGGGTGTACAGACATCCTCATTTATCCCGTGGCTTTTCATTAGTTCTATCAAGCTGACTGAGGATATTCCGTGAACGGGTGGCACTACATTCCTAAAGCTGTAAACGGAGCCTGTGACCTGATGTCCTCCAGGAAGCTGTTTGGCGGAGTCCACAATCAGTATTCGCTCAAGTCGCATCGGAAGCTTTTTATACCAGTCAGCGAACCGGCGGGCAGTTAGTGACTCTACGAAGAATTGCACATCATACGATGTGAGCACATCGTCCTGCGTCCATATAAATGGTTTGGTGGTTTCTGTGGGCAGTGCTCGTTTAGCTGTAGATGCTTTACTGATGTCTACGTCCCGAATTACGACTGCGCTATCTCCGGATGACTGCTCAATTGCAAGGCGTAGCGCTTTGTGATCATGAGCATCCTCCATGGGGATTTGCTGATCCAGATTAACCGCCTGGTTTTGGCGTTCCTGGCGTCTTAGCGATGAATAATGTGTCCCCTGATTTGCCGCCAATGCTGCACGGGAGCGATTAGTCAGCGTGATCGAACGCTCCAGTTGCATCCATTTCGCCTCGCATTCTTCCTTCGCTACCGGCGTATGTGGGGGGCGATCGTCGGTGGGTGTGGCTTGCTTGCAGGACACAAATCCGCCAAACCCTAATACAGTAACGATCAGTGCGAGCCGGGTACGTTTTTCTACATGGGGTGGTCGTGGACCATTCATGTCGATAATGTAACAGAGCTAGATATGAAAACGATGAATTAGGACCCCTCCCTGCATCTAATAATGCGGGTGTGGCCGTAGCCTGAAGGAGTGATTGATGCCGGATAGCAAACCCTCGGAACAAGACCCCGAGCCCTTTGAAGACGTGCTTGCCGCACTTGAGGCCGAGGTCAAGCGACTCGAACAGGGGGAATTGTCTTTGGATGAAACTCTAGAGGCATTCGAGCGTGGACTTACGCTGGCGTCCAATGGTCGGCGCAGACTAGAAGCCGCAGAAGCGAGAGTGGACGAGCTTATCGCAATTCGCGATGGGCAACTCCAGACCAAGTCCATTGAATAATGGCGAAGCGTCGTCTTGACCAGGCGCTGGTGGACGCCGGATTGGCTCCGTCCAGGCAGCATGCTGCAGCCCTCATTCTTTCAGGCGTTGTCCTAGTTGATGATACGCCAGCAGGTAAGCCAGGCAGTGCAATTCGGGAAGAAGCAGTCCTTCGTGTAAAAACGAGATCTCGTGAAGATTGGGTTAGTCGCGGGGCGCTCAAACTGAAACCGGCAATGAACGAGTTTGGCGTTCAGGCATCCGGTCGGATTGCTCTTGATGTTGGTGCGTCTACTGGTGGGTTTACTGAAGTAATGCTGCGATTGGGTGCGTTGAAGGTGTACGCCGTCGACGTTGGATATAATCAACTTGCTTGGAAAATTCGCAGCGACCCGAGAGTAGTAGTGCATGAGCGAACAAACGCACGCGAACTTACGATGTCTTCATTTCCGGACGTTCCTAACCTATGCACAGTTGATGTGTCCTTCATTTCGGTTTGCTTGATATTGCCCGCACTTGGGAAGGTCCTGGCACCTTCTTCAGATGTGTTGGTGATGGTCAAACCACAGTTTGAAGTCGAAAAGGGACTTGTGGGTGAACGTGGGGTTGTTCGCGATGAGATGCAACGAAGAGCAGCTGTCGATTCAGTCGCTGACTTCGCAGTGAGCCGGGGTTGGCGGGAATTAGGGCGTAGAGATAATGATATTCGAGGGCCTAAAGGGAACCTCGAAACATTTGTACATTTCAAATGTCCAGAAAGAGATTACTGCTTATAAACCATCGCACTAGAGCACATTTGGGCGATGCTCTACCGTCCGAAACAACAATGAGAAAAACCCCTTGTCGTTCTACTCTCATTGGGTATTGTTTCGGCCAAAGAGGTTGACCTAAAACTCTTTCTAGGGTGGGGCAGCCATCTGAGATAGACAATTGCCCCGCGTCC
>PKDL01000532.1 GCA_002863065.1 Pseudomonadota bacterium | reverse complement strand
TTGAACGGAATTGCTGTACCGCTGCCAGTGTCGGCTTGAATAAAACGGAGGTAAGACCGTACGCGTACAAGGTCTCTACATGGTCATGTGCAACCTGCGCATAATCACCACCAGCACTGTGTGCGGCGGCAATTCGTACGATACCGTCTCCCCAAGCCTTTTGGGCGGCTGTTATCATTTCATTTGTTATTGTACCCATGTTGTCTGCCTCCCGTGTTTCCGGAAATTGATGTGTATGTTGGAATCGATTTGGGATCCGCAAGGACGGTTTCCCGAAATATCTGATGGGCGTTTTTACACAAAGATTCTTCGATTGTCTTGGCCCAGCGAACGAAACCAGTGGGAAAGTATTGGTGAGATAAACAGAGTCACCAATATCACCCTGCAAAATGCATGCTCTGCCCACCGCATTCTGCGCATCAGCGTTTCTACGGCTACTTGGTTTTGATAGGAAACTTTGCCCAGACGCATTGACTTTGGGGGATGGCCGACGGCATCTGGTAAGTGAATATCATGGAGTACGTATGGAAATAGCGATGTACACCGTAGTCGCAGCGGCAATCGTATGGCTACTCCTATCGAAGTTTGCACTACCAGTCGTAGGTAAAAAGCTGGTTCTCGCGAATATGCACAAAAGCTTGAAGAAGGCGGGATTCATTCGTCGTTCAGTCCGACTACCCAATGGCCATGAAGCCTGGTATCTGGAGCGGCCTTGGTCAGACGATACAGATGCACCACCTCTCGTCATTTTGCCCGGTGCAACTGTCTCTATGCACTTGATGAGCTTCCGCATGATCGAGCTGGCTCGCGAGCTGGCTCAGCGCCGGGTGCTCGTCATCGAATTACCTCATCATGGCCTCAATGTGTCGAAGGACTTTGACTTTAAGTCTCCAGCAGACTCGCTTGAAGGTATGGCGAACTACATCCACGATGTCAGAACCGCGCTTTCATTAGATACACCGTTTGACCTCCTCGGCTTTTCCTTGGGCGGCGGTATCGCAACGCAATACGCAGTCAAATACCCAGAAAGCCTGGGGCGCCTCCTCTTGCTGGTCCCATACTTCTACGAGACGGCCAGCGACCCCTTCAAAAAGCGCATGGATGCAGGCCAATGGAAAGACTTACATGGCTGGGAAACGTATGAGGAGATGGAACGCTTCTTCTATACCTGGTTGGGAATGCCACCGACGGATGCCCCGCCTGCGCTGGTCATGCGAGGGATACATGCACTCCGAGGCGATATGTATCCAGCCGGCTACTGGTCAGCCTGTTTAGACGCGCTCCAGACAGCGAGTACATCTGCCAATACCTTCCTGCACGATCGTCAACAGGACTTAGCTGCATTCCAAAGACCAGTACTCGTCATTTGTGGTGCAGACGATGCAGTATGCGACCCGCATAAATTACAGCGTCTTGGAAGCATCTTTGACCTGGACTCATGCACCATCTGTACAGTGGCTTCGGGCCATAGCTACGGTGCTGGCGGAATCACTGTCTTTGAAGCAGCCCACAACGAAATGCGTAATTTTCTACGATAGCTAATGCAACATCCCATTGTGTACCGAGGACGCCATCATGTTCATGCCTACATCCTTCGAGCCCCTGGCAATAGCTCGCCCACACCTCGTCACCATACCGTATTCTCATTATTGCGAATTCAGCCGTTGGGCCCTTGAACGAGCAGGTATCGACTTCGTGGAAGCCCAATATATTCCGGGCTACCACGCTAAGGTTGTCGGCCAGTTGCGTAGCAATAAAGCAGACCGTTCTGATAGCAGCTATGCAGGCCAGGAAAGCGGAGTCCACGGTGGCCGACGCAAATATGCCGTCCCTCTTCTTTGCCTTCCTGGTGGTCGTATCCTACGAGACAGCTGGGATATCGCAGCATATGCGCTCGATGCGATTGACGATAACTGGAAGACGAAGCTCGACCAAGAACTGGGCATCGCAGTCCGGCAGTTAGGCTACCACTACTTACTCGCTCCTGAGTCTCGGCGCCTGCTCAACCGGATGATTGCATCATCCTCTCTCTATGAACGCGGTCTATGGTTTCTTATCAAAGATAAAGTAATCCGTGGTATGCGACAGCTACTTGCGATCACGCCCGAGAACGCAAATCAAAGCAAAGAGACGATTCTCCGCATATTTGACGAGGTTGGAGACCTACTGGACGAACAAAGCGGCACCCTAACCCCAGAGTCAGGATTCGGAGCATTCGATATCGCATTTTGCAGTCTCGCTGCCTATTGCGTTATGCCGAAGAACTTTGGGAACGGCGCTGTAAAGATGCCCACTGCCGAGGATTTCCCATCTGAATTTCAGGATTTCATTCATCAATGCCGGTCTACAAAAACAGGCCAATATATTCTCAGAAGTTACGAACAACGGCACATCTCGGCAGCGTCCTAAATCGTATTGATCGGCTTTCAACGGTTGAAATACCGAGTTGCGAACATCGCAAGATGGACCTCTAATTTGAGCTACGTTGCAAACGACGCTCGACCTGTGGAATGGTGCCTCACGCTTACGCGCCGTGGGGGCTCAAACAAGCGGTATTGAACATACAAAAAAACATTGAGGAGACTGACTATGAACTTCCTTTTGACCGAGAGAATTGACGATTACGACCGATTCAACGTGTGGTTCGAGAACGAAGCACTGCCCAAAATTGAGGCGGCTGGCGGCAAGGTGATCCTAAAAGGCGTTCAGCTAGACGATGAGCAACAACTTCACCTCGTGATGTCTGTTGATGCGCCCGAGACGCTGCAAGCATTTATGGCGGACCCGGGATTTACCGCTGAACGCGTAGCTGCTGGAGTTCACGTAGACACCACCCAAGTGACAATGCTGAAGTAATGTACGACGGCGGGCAGCACCGTTTGCCCGCCAACCTCACATCTGCAATGCCCGACGGACACAGTACAGCTCGGGCGCAAGCGTCTGTATCCGGTATTAGGCATATCAGCGCAATCTTCGATGTGGAGACTGATAGCCGGCCAGAGGACCGTAGCTACCTGCATGAAACCGCTCGCCATCAAGATGTTCGCATGGATAGCATTGCTCGCCTCCACCGCTGGAGTACTATCACTGGCGCTTTTCCTCTTACCGCTGATTCCTTCACTATCTATCAACAGCCCAGCTTGGATTAAGCTATCGCCGCCCTGGCTGCCCAATCTACTACTTATCCTGCTCTTCGGACTGCAGCATTCGGTCATGGCCAGACCATGGTTCAAGCAATGGATCGGCAAACGCATACCACACGAAGCGGAGAGGAGTGTGTACGTCTTCGCTTCTGGTCTGGTGCTAGGAGTGGTTCCCTTCTTGTGGCAACCAATGACGGACTCGATTTGGTGGGTCGAGCATCCCGCGGGCCAAATCGGTATCTATGTGCTGTTTACCCTGGGACTTTTACTCACCTTGGCCGCGGTTATTGCCATTGATGCGATGGACCTCATTGGGTTTCGCCAAGCGGGGGTGGTGCAGAGTAAACCAATGACCTTCAAGAGAAGCTGGCTGCACAACCAGGTCCGTCATCCCATCTATACCGGCCTCATTCTGGTCTGCTGGGCCACACCCTTCATGACAACGGGGCACTTCTTCTTTGCAAGTCTGATGACGATCTACATACGCATCGGCATTCATTTCGAGGAGAGACACCTCATTCGAACCTTCGGGCTAGACTATGAGAACTACCGACAAGAAGTACCGATGCTCTTTCCGTTGTCATTACGGAAGCCATAACAACTTGGAGCAATGCGCGTTTCAGCGTTCACCGTGAGTCACTCTGGCCTGTTGGCCGGCTACCACCGCCCTCCGTTTCCACATGGTGGCACCAAGGAGGCGCTAGCTGGAGTCTATTGAACTACCGCCCCCTGCCCTATTCCTATTGAGTTTTTACTCCAAGAGGCAGACCACTCCTTAGGTGTTAGCCTACACCGTGCCCCCAAAAGCAAAGGTGTCGCACCGCTTTACTGATTGATGGTTGTGCCGTTCAGTAAAATCCGCTCCCAAATTCGGAATCGCTCGGGGCTCAGACCCTCTAATGAGTCCAGACTGCCTTCCACTAAACACTGCGCGTGAATCAGCGCAAATTCCGCCATGTCTTCCCATTCATTGTTGTTGCCATACCAAGACGTCCGGTTGTCATCGCTGCGAATGGCGTTACGCCAGATGGGATTGAGGATATTGCTTTGGGGCTCCTGAGTGGGCGGGTTGCCTATGCGGGTGTATTGCTCGAATGTATGCCCCAGCTCATGCAGAAGGACGAAGAGGTCCGCTGTCTGTGTATCGATATAATTCATACTGCCATACGCTGCGGCACCACCCGCGAAGTATGAACCGTGTAAAAATTGTATGCCGCGACCGAACTCGGTGATGATTTGAAAGCCATACCAGTACTCTACCGGTATCCGTTCCAAACGGCCGAGTACGTCCTCGATCGTGGTGTAAGTAATGGCTGGATCCGCGCTAATATTCACCTCAAATGTCACTGTATGAGGCGTGTATTCGGTCGACTGAAGCTCGACATGGTATTTGGTCAATGTATGGTTTTCGTTGAGGGCATAGGTGCAACTCTCCGCACTGCAGCTCTCAGCGCTGCACGTGGTGCATTCGATATCAAAACACACGCATTCCTCACTATCTGACCACGCTAAAATCTTTGCAGTACCGTACTGCGGATACTGATCCCAACCCAGACCTTGAATGGGTAGAGCGCCGCTGATCATATAGCTGCCCACATCACCCCATGCGAAATCGCCCTCTTCCGGCGTAGTGCCTGTGCCGGACGGTGGCGGTATGGGGCCTTCTGGCACCTCAGGATCTACCCAATCGGGTATTGGTGCCCCGGCATCGGTAGCGCCGTCAGTGGCACCATCGGCTGTCCCGTCATCCATGCCATCAGCGGTACCGTCATCCATGCCAT
>PKDL01000442.1 GCA_002863065.1 Pseudomonadota bacterium | reverse complement strand
GAGTCAGCAGCAGTATTCCAGGGTCCTGCTCGGATGGGAGCCGTGCTATCCGGCCTTGTAGCGTTTATGGCCTTGGCACTAGGTCGCCTTTTGGGTGTGAAAGACGGACCGGAACAAGATTAGCTCTCTCCACTCTCTCCATCAGGTACATAGCCCTCCGCTTGAACGGACTTTCCTTCATCAAAAAGGAAGGCCTTCATTTGCTCGGTGATGAATGCACGTGCGTCGTCATCTCCCATATTGAGCCGGTACTCATTGATAAGCATCTTGGCGTGCTCAAGCCACATCCGCCATGCGTCCTGTGATATCTCCTCAACAATGCGTTGACCGAGCTGTCCGGGCCAGGGTGGCTTGTCAAAACCCTGCAGCTTCTGACCCAGCTTCTTACATTCTATGAATCGCATGCGGACCCTCCTAAACGAACGCTACGCATAACCCCGGCGTTATCTCCAATTGCGGACGCTAGGTTATCACCGTCAGTAGTCATGGTGACAGTTTGGATAGCTTCCGTCGAGTGCACGCTGCTTGGGTAACGAGTGGTATTGCCGCAGGAACTGCACCAGCTTCCCGGTTGCAACAGGTCACTCATCCTTGAAGCGCCTCCGAACCACATAAAATTCACATGATTACAATCGATTGAGTAGCGACTTGAGCGTAAGCGCTGATGCGAGAATGTTAAATCTAGCATTCATACCAAGCGCAAATGATGACTCGGAATAGACGATACCCTTGAACCCGAGTGCTTTTGACGGTATGAACCGCGGACTCGGAACGAATAAAAACCTCGCCCAGGACATATAGTTTCGAAATGCCGCTCCCACTGGAGCGAAACATCAGCGCAAACAGGGAGTACGGGCATGCGGATGCGGAATAAGATATTGCTCTTGGCGGTAGCGGTTGCCATCAGCGTACCGAGCGCCAACGCGGACTTGCCCAATGCGAGCGTATACCTCGGCGTATACGGCGGTGGTCACCTTTCATTTGGCGACTGGTCTATGGCCGACATCCGCTCAGAAGGCGTCGATCTCGAAGATGCCGGTGTCGTGGGAATTCGACTCGGTGGCCAATTTCTCAACTGGCTATCGTTAGAGGCCCACCTCGGATACCTGCCGGGTAGCAGTGGTGATTCTACGGTTACCGGAGCAAACGGTGAGTTGGTAGACGTTCCTGGTCGAAATGCTCACATCCTTGACTATGGCGCATTACTTCGTTTTACGGCCCCCATGGATGTCGTCGGAATTTATCTTGGCCTCGGCGGTGGCGGCTATAGCGTCGTCGGCGGAGATATTGGTGAAGCCACTGACTGGCACGCAGACGCCGCCATCGGTGCACAAATCATGCTCCATGACCTGATTGCGATGCGGGTTGAAGCACGGCACATCTTCACTCCTGGTGTAGAAGACGAAGCATATAACTTTCAACTCACGCTTGGTTTGGATTTCATAGCATGGCGCATCGAAGATGACCGAGATAACGATGGCATCGCTGACGAGGTAGACGCCTGTCCCGATACTCCTGGAGTGGAAAGTGCTAAGGGATGCCCCGACAAAGACGGTGACGGCATACAAGATAGTAAAGACGACTGCCCCGAAGTTGCAGGACCGGCGGATATGAAAGGTTGTCCGGACCGCGATGGGGATAACATCACGGACTCCGCGGACCGCTGCCCAGATGCCCCTGGTGTTGAAGCTCATCAAGGCTGTGCCGATACTGATAACGATGGTATCGCCGACCCAGACGACAAGTGCCCCACCGTAGCTGGTATAGCGAAGTTGGCCGGCTGCCCGGATACCGATGGCGACGGAATCACCGATGCAGAAGACAAATGCCCGAAAGTCTACGGCTTGGTGGAGATGCAGGGGTGCCTACCTCAAGTGGTGGCCGAGAAATTCCAAGGCACAATGGAAGGGATTTACTTCAAAACAGGCAAGTCGGTGATCAAGCAAAGAAGCTACAAGGTGCTCGACAAGGCTGTCGAAGTCATGCAGCAATACAAATCGGTCCGAGTGACGATCGAGGGTCACGCTGATGACCGCGGCTCTGTCGAAAGCAACCAGGAGCTTTCCGTATCGCGCGCTGAGGCAGTCAAAGCGTACTTGGTATCTAAGGGTGTTGCGGCCGACCGTATCGAAACCAAAGGGTTCGGCGAGACTAAACCCGCCTCTTCGAACGAATCAGGCAAAGGTCGTGCACAGAATCGACGTATCGAATTCCGAGTTATCACCCGCTGAGTACCACTCGCAAGAGCTGTAGGCCCTCTGAAGTCCTCGTCAATTGGGTACGACACCAGTCCTACATTCCAACAGCCTCAGTGAGAATATGCTTCGTCTCTTGCGCCCCCTTGTCGGGCGGCGCATCAAGCTGACCTAACTTGAGCAACGCCGGTCACTCGGCAATCACAGAATCGTTAATGGCCATTGCTTCTATCACAATGCGCGATGTATCTATCTGATAGGGTCGCTGTCCGATAGGCGCTGTTGGGTCTAACCCCGTAATCTACAACGTTGCCGGTAACGAACATGAGATACATAGTCATCGCAATCTTTCTCAGCGTAGTCACCATCACAGCGGTCCTTGGTCACCGATATATTTGGCAGCGGCTCGTACGAGACACCTACCCCAGCGGGTGGCTCAGAAAGACACTTACAGGACTCATCATTGCCTTGGGAATAATGACCCCACTCGCCATGGCACTCGGCCGAAGGATACCGCGGAACACAATCGATGGTTTTTTTCTCACCGCGTACTCATGGATGGGATTGTTTGCGATATTGGTCGTCCTACTGCTGCTTGTAGACGCAATTCGGCTGGTTCCACGTTTTTTTCGGCGTCACGCGAAACCCAATAACGCTCTCGCAGAAGTACACGATGAGGTGGAACTCACCGATGCTGAGGAGGCCGAATTACTAGACGAGCTTCAGACCATACCCAACCCCGCACGTCGCCAGTTTATGGCTCGGACTACGGGCGGATTAGCAGCAGCTACTGCCGTCGGAACCTTTGTCATTGGATCCAAGAATGCACTAGGCGAAGTAGACGTACGCGAAATTTCCGTGCGACTTCCACGCCTACCGGCACAATTAGATGGCCTCAAAATAGTACAACTAACGGATGTACATATCGGTCCCCTCTTGGACGGCCGTTTCCTAGACGCCATCGTCGACAAAGTAAATGCAGAAAAACCTGATGTGGTGGTTATCACGGGCGATCTGGTCGACGGCTCCGTGCGACTCATCGGGAAAGATGTAGCCAAACTCAAAAACCTGAAATCTCGCTACGGCCAATTTTTCTGTACCGGAAATCACGAATATTATTCAGGCGCCGGCGATTGGACGAGATTTCTAGATACCCTGAATGTGCAAACCCTCATGAATGAACACGTCTCGATCGGCGATACTACACCGGGTGGAGCTAGTATCGACCTGGCTGGTATCCCAGATCGGCAGGGTCGCATGTTCAATGACGCCCACGCTCAAAACTTCGAGCGTACAATGGCAGGGCGCGACACGGAGCGTGAGCTCGTTTTGTTATCGCATCGCCCGAATCCCATCCGCGAAGCTGCAGGCTACGGCGTGGGGCTACAGCTGTCCGGGCATACGCATGGCGGCCAGTTCTTTCCTATCACCGTGATCGGCGAGTTCATTCACCCCTACAATGCAGGGCTACATCGCCACAATGACCTCACACAGATCTACGTTTCGTGTGGTACCGGGTTCTGGGGTCCACCGATTCGGATTTTAGCCCCCGCAGAAATCACCTCCGTTACGCTCACCGCGTAAAAGAGGACGCTCCCAGCACTTAACTCGGTAGTGGAAATGAGGCATTTCGTACTGTTCATTTGCCGGGGGTGAATGGACAGAAGCCGCCGGAGATGCGCGGAGCAGAAGATACAAAGGGTGGCGCTTACTCTCCCTGGAGCGTGTCCACGAGAGTCTCAATAGGAAAGCCTCGCGCTTCAAGGTGCTCTTCAATCGCCATCCGCTTGTCGTCCGACATCTGCCGGGTGCGTGAGAGTAGCCACATGGTCTGGCCACCAGGCACAGATACGACTGCCCAATCATATGGTTCATCACCCGGACTACCATCAAGTGCTACCACCCAGTATGGGGCACTCTGGCCGAAAAAAATCACATTCAGTTTCGCTTGGGTGTCCAGGTCAACGAGTTCGGCTCGTCCTTGAACACCCTGGGGAAAACCGTCGAGTCCTCCAATGTAACAGGTGTTTGTGACGTTCACCCAGCCGTTAGCGTCGTCAAAATCATATTCTGCGGTTGTGCCAGTGCACGCCGCCTGCTGAAAAGAAGGCGTGGTAGCGATCTCATACCAAAGCCCCATGTACCGCTCGACTTCAACAAACTCCACCACATCGGCGGCGTCGCTCAGGGGCATAATCACAGCGGCAGGTGGCTCCACTATGGTTTCGGGCTCTGGCTCAGGTGTCACTGTCTCAGTTTCTACACCCTGCTGCTCCGCATTCCGCTCGCCCGGGTCGATTTCGCCTGACGCTGACTCTGTTTGCTGGTCTTGAGCCGGCTCTACCTCGGGCTCCACGAGTACAGCCAGCGCTTCGGCCCCGTCTACAAGCTCTGCTTCGGGCCCAAGTCGTTCATGGTCGTCAACGATCCGGTGATCGCGAAGCACATCCTGCGCGACAATCCGGACAACTACGACAAGGGGGCGCTGTCGCTCGTGCTCGAGGACATCATGGGCAAGGGCCTCATCCCCGCAGACAAGGAGACGTGGTCCAAGCGGCGGCGGGCGATCGCGCCAGGCTTCCACAAGCTCTACCTGCAGCGCATGGTGTCCGAGTTTGGGCAGGCGAACGCCAACCTGATCCCGCAGCTGCTCCAGGCGTCCAAGGAGGGCGCGGTGCTCGACATGGAGGAGCGGTACGGCTCGCTCGCCCTCGATGTGATCGGCAAGGC
>PKDL01000080.1 GCA_002863065.1 Pseudomonadota bacterium | reverse complement strand
ATTACCCTAGTGCGGGCCCGAAGTCGGCCGAGACCACCAAAGACGATGTAAAGACGGTGGCTCAGCTGGGCTATATGGTGAATAACCTGCTCGATACTGAGCTTCAGAAAGCGTTCTTCACCAACGCGAGTTATCACGAAGTTGCTATGGCTGAAGTGTTCGGCGAAACCTTTGATGAGACGATGTTCCGCGACACTGCCAAAGATGTTGTGGTGACTTTGGCCGATGATATGTTCAAGTCTGGATATGAAGCAGTCGAGTTAGAAACGGCGATCGAACGCCTTCGGACCGAGTTGATTGGCTTTCGCGATTACCAAGTGCTGGAGTCACCCAGCCCTAAGCACCTCGCACCGATAAATAATCTTGCGAAGGCAATTGAGTCTGCTGAGCGTCGCGCTCGACAAACCCGTTTTCCGGAACTGAGCGGGGTAGAATTCGCGGTCAGCGCTCCAGTAGGAGCTCTCTTCCAAGATATTGAAAGTCTCCGCTTTTTCGCGAGGCCGAGCGTGCCGCGTAATGACCCATCGCCAGGGCGTGAGCTGGTCGAAGAGATCAACCGTATCGGTCGAGATGCCTTTACGAAAGTGCAGGACAAAACGCGCAACGTCATCGTTCCTCCGATCGGAAATCTCATGCGGTTTAGTACGACAGGCAACCGCTTTGAACTGCATACCGATCTTGTCAATGCTCGAGCGGCATTCAATGAGTTCGTTACGTTGGACTTCGCGAAATTCCCGAAGGAACCTGACGAGGTCACACTTGAGGGTCGTGCCACTATTGAGCAAAAGCTGGAAGGTATACCGGCAGAGTTTGTGATCGGCTGGCGAGGGGATGTCCTGCAGCGTAGTAAGCGGCTGATCGAAAGTTATGACTCCGTTGCCATCCAGTACGGGTGGGGTGACTTAGCAGACATTTTCCGCACTAGGCTGTCTACTGTTGCGCGGATTCACGGCGAGCGAAATTTGGCCCTGGAACTTGGTACTGCAGCGGTCATTCGGAAAGTAGGCATCGCAGCGGATTCAGAGATTGTTGATGATGACGACGATGGTGATGATGACGTCGAGGAAGTAGAAACGACAGGGGGACTACAGGAGCGCGACCTGGGACGCCTTGTGTCGGTCATGCCGCTGCTCGATCAGCTCCGGGAAGGGTTGGCCAGAGTCGGATTCCAGGACATCAATAACGAATTTGAGTCCGTCATCACGCAACAAGCAGCCTTACTCACGTTACATTCTGAGCTCGTACTCGACCAATTACGCCCCTATCGCCCTGTTGAGGGGGCTTTATTAACCTGGATGGGAGAAGAGCCCCCGGCGTTTCCTCTGTTTAGTGCGACTGACTTTGTGACTTTGCGGGCCACCATTACAGAACAGCGGAATCAGGTGAAGCGGCTTGCGCGGTACTGGGGTAACCCGCTTGTGAAATTGTTGGATAACCGTTCGGTTGATTCCGCAGTGTCTGACCCCGCTGAAGCGCAGAGAGTGTCGAGAACACTGGAAACTTGGAAGGGCATAGTTGCTGCCCTGAAAGCGGCTGATGCAAAGCAGCCAGGGAACTCTGTTGACCGTCTGGACGCGCTTATCCTCACCGAGTTGATCAAGTTCGATAGCGCGAAATGTGAGTTTAGTTCTAAGGCCAGCGCTGAAACAGTAGCTGCGGAAAGCCGAGATTATTTTGGCAAGGCCGAAGCTGAGATACGTGAGGCAGTACTAAGCCGATGCGAAGTACTACGTGCCGACCGTGCATACGAAGCCTTGGAGCGGATTGCGAGCGAATATCTCGACCCAGTGTTGGATAAATTTCCGTTCTGTGACTGTACTGACAATGCCAACCCAGCCGATGCACGCCGCGCGCTGAATGCGGTGCAACAGTACCTTGCTTCCTACGAGAGCGATTTGAAGCAATCAGGCCTAAATGGCTCGAGTCGTGCGCTACGTTTCTTACGGCAGCTGAAACGTGTGGATGACCGCATTTTCAAGCAAACGCTGACCTTGCAAGGCAATTCGGCCAACTTGAGCTTCGATACCGGCGTTTCTTTTCGGGTTAATCAAGCCAATGAACGCGGTGCATTCCAAGTCATTGATTGGGAATATGAGATTGGCTCCACTGTGCTTGGTTTGCGGAACTCAAAAGAGCAATGGAAGCGATGGGTAATGCATGATCCCGTGCGGATGTTGTTTCGATGGGCTCGGGACGGATACGATTCACCGTACCGTGCATTTGGCGCCTCGATTCGGATAGAGGGAGATAGACTTCGATATACATACCTTGGCCCTTGGTCAGTCCTCCGGCTTATTAAGGCACACCAAGCCAGCAGCGGGGTACTTGAGCAACAGGAACTCGATCGCGGTCCGCACGTATTACAGTTCAACGTTGAAACGCGTCGGGACAAGGTGGAAGCAACCCATCCGAACTATGATGAACGGCGCGAAGCACGGCTCTTTGTGCGAGTGCAGCTTCGGGAACCGAAAAGCAAGCGTGAAGTCAGTCTCGCGGAGCTAGATAAGTTCATTAAGCTGAATCAAGAGGGACGTGAAAGCTTCTATTTCCCGATGCCTGACCCCGAAAGTCGTGAACAGTTCCGGTAAGGAGAATCTGTGCGCACATTCAGTATAGCTGATGAGACTTGGGAAGCACTCCACAACCCAATTCAGGATGACTTGCCAAGTGGCGAATCTCTCCGCTACGAGGGCACATACGATACGGTCATAGAGCTTCGGCGACAGGACCGGGCCGATTTACCCCAAGGGGTGTGGGAGCACAGTCTAAAAACGGCAGATTGGGCGAAAATTGAATCCGTTTGTATCGAGGCGCTAGCCAATAAATCCAAAGATCTGCAGATCGTCCTCTGGCTCACGGAGGCTTGGTACAATCGATACGGCATCAAGGGTTTTGAACGTGGCCTAACGCTGTTGCACAATGTGACAGAAAGGTTTTGGGAGACCGTACATCCCCAGGTGCGTGACGGCGACGTCGACTTTCGCACTGCCCCCCTGGTTTGGCTTTGCGAGACGCTGACGATACAGCTTCGGCGTATGCAATTGACCAATCCGACTCGGGGTGACATGTCCGCATGTACCCTTGGAGACTGGGAATCCGCATTGAAGTTGGAACGGCTGCGAGCCAAGGATCCAGAAACGTTCAAGAAAGCGGATGAGTCCGGCAAGATTACATTAGAACGGTTTGTAGAAAGTGCAGGGAAGACCGAGGGATCCTTTCTGGCTCCGCGTTACGACGCTGTACTGGCGGCGATCCTGCGAGTGGATGCACTAGACACCTATCTCGACGATAAGCTTGGTCGCGATGGGCCGTCATTTAGAGCATTGAGAAACCTACTGGCTACAGTAAAGACGGTGTTTGAAGATACTGTGTTTGACGCTGCGGGCTACAAGCCTGGTAGTACCTCGCCCACCGAGGAGGTCGTAACCGAAACGCAGGAAACATCAGAGTCCGATGGTGATGGTGATATCCCAAACACCGCCGGATCGAATGCATCCATTAGCCAATCGGCAGGGGGCGAGATTGTGATTAATTCACGCGCACAGGCATATGAACTTTTGGAGATGGCGGCCGATTATCTGCAGCAAGTCGAACCACACAGTCCAACACCGTATCTGGTCCGCAGGGCGGTTTCATGGGGTGACAAGTCCTTGGTTGGTGTGCTTGAAGAGTTCATGCACGACCCAAAACAAATCGAATGGCTTGCTGACGTGATCGGCATTTCTACGGGCGAATGATCGCGATATACTTGCCAGTGTTCACGGTTGATTCACCGTGAAGAGTGAACCGCTTTTTGCGTGACTTCCGCGACGCACAAACAGCCTGTGCACCCGCATAGGCTATTCCCAACAAATCATTTTGAAAAAACATTCTGTGAAGTTGGTCACAACATTGACCCAGGCTGATTGATTGAAGTAGTGTCCGGTCGGAACAGCGCTTAGTCGGCTGTAGAGAGAGTGCCAACGCGGTATTATGTAGGTACATGCGTCCGGTACCGGCAACCAACAACAAGATTTGGAGTGGGCATGGCAGAGAGTACACAGCACAAGCTCGATCGCGTCCGTCCGCCGCGCGTGCAAATTACGTATGATGTAGAGATCGGCGACGCCATCGAGAACAAAGAACTACCGATGGTGGTTGGAATTATGGCGGACCTGTCGGGTCATCGAGCCGAAGAACTCCCTAAGATGCGTGAACGGAAGTTCGTTCAAATCGACGGTGACAACTTTAACGATGTGATGAAATCAATCACTCCTCGTTTAGAGTTCACCGTGGATAACAAAATGACGCCTGATGGCGGACGCATACCGGTCGAGATCAACTTCAAAAGCTTCGACGATTTTTCACCTGCTGCGCTCGTGCAACAGGTGGAGCCCCTTCGCCAGCTGCTTGAGGCGCGACAGCGTCTGGTTGACCTTGCGGGTAAGCTCGACGGTAACGACGAACTGACTGCGGAGCTCCAAGCCGCAGCAGAGTCAGACGGCCTTGAGAAAATTCGTAAGGAATTAGGAAGCTAACCCCGGTAAGGGAAAGGAACGACAGATGGTAGATACTACCGAAGCGACAACGAGCGCTGCTGCCGGTGCCGCCACCGGCGGACTGCTGGACCAAATTATTGACCGCGGGAAAATGGCGCGTGAGGAAATTCAAAAGCCTCACGCCCGGGACCTGATCGGAGAATTCGCACGCCAAGTGCTGGACGAGGGAATGACCCTCGACAATGACTTGGTTGCGACTTGCAACAAGCGTATAGCCCAGATTGACGCCATGCTCTCTGCGCAACTGAATGAGATTATGCACCACGAAGAACATACCACAGAACAGAGACATCCAAGACAACAATCCAGCCCAATATCAGCAAAAAACGACACTGCACCATCTTCGATAGTAATGTACACACATTTCTGCATGAATTGATACATACCAAATGCTGAACACATTGGACT
>PKDL01000375.1 GCA_002863065.1 Pseudomonadota bacterium | reverse complement strand
CCCTACCCGGCCACCAAGTGTCAGAGGCCCACTGCAAATGCACGGCGCTGTAAATATCGAGCCAACCATCCCCCGACACATCGCCAATCGCGAAACCATAAACCTCATACTCAGCCTCTGGGACCTGTTGATAGTTGGGGAGTAATGTGGGTTCTCCGAACCCTCCTTTTCCATCACCGGCCACAAAATAAGATGAGAACTCGTGCAAAACGGCATCGAGGTGCCCGTCGCCGGTAATATCCGCAAGCGCCACTACAGTCGAAGAAGTGGTATCCCCAGTGCGAACATTTCTCCGAAACTGTAATGGCCCGCGACCGCCCGTGGTATAGTAAACATCCGGTTGGCCAGAGTTCGAAAAGTAGAGGTCTAAAGCGCCATCCTCATCGAGATCACCTACGCCAACACCACTGAAATCACGCTGCACGGTCTCACCAGGGTTAAGCTCCCAAGGAGGTCGATCGTCATAGCTGAAGTCAATTCCAATCTCTTGACTTACTTCAGTGAAGACGCCAGGTGGCGGAGCTCCTTCCGCACACGCCGCACCTGCTACCAATGTGTACGTGAGCCGTGATTCACTCGATGCAGATTCTGCTGCACCGTCAGTAGACGAGGAACAGGAGCCCAACAGACATAGGCTCGTGAGAGTAATAAGCCGGCAAACCCCAAACACCGCTACAATGTACGAATGCTGCACCACGAACTCAATGCATCCAGATCATTGTTGCGGTCGTCCACTAGAATAGGCGCGGTTATTTACGTGGCATGGCGCGTTGTAGGCGGCGAAGTAATGATACCGTACGAGCCCAATTACCCCAGATAGCTCGGTACTTCGGCGCTTTATCCAACGATTTGTGCATACCCCATGCAATTCGATTCAATCGCTCAATACTTTTATATGCGGGATTCTTATCTATCAAGAATCGTGTTAAGTGCCGCCGGAGCGCATTCGCTTCTTGAGCAAACGATGCAACTTCGCGTCTAACCCCTTTTTCGGAATGTGTTTTGGCTGGTGGTAGTTGAGTGAGCTTAGTAACAACCGAAGCAGCGGCACGGTCGAGCTGATCGGCAAATTTCTTCGCGCTATCATGCGGGGCGCGACGAGGAGGTCCCGTGTTATCTACGGTCGGCAAAGGTGAATCGAGAGAACTGGCATACGCACCGGGTAATGCGGCAAGCGACGTCAGCACAAGAGACACGACTCTCAATGTGCTCGCGTTTTTCACAAGACCCTCCCTCGACGCCCACAATTCGACGTATCAATACAACCACCCCTTGCGAAGCCCATGCCATCGCGTAACAGTAGTGGCTGATATACGAAAGGTATCAAGGTGATTCGAATCGCGACAGGTTTACGACTCGTTTGCGTGGCGTTCGCGCTACACCAACTCATCATAGTGTGCTCTGGATGCAACAGTAAGAAGCATCCTTCAAACCCGGTGCCCGTCACTTCCGAACCAACATCTCCACCCCCAAAATCTAACTATGGGACGCTCGACTTAGTCAAAGCGATCGATGTCCCGACCGGCAGTGTCGCACGAGGCTTCGCCGTAGCACCAGACGGTAAATCAGCAGCCATCGGTGGAGGCGACGGATCTATTGTCCAAGTCGACCTTGCAGGAACGTCCATAAAGACATTCGACGGACACCGTGAAGCAGTGCTTGAGCTAGCGTTCACGCCCGACGGCCGAAGGCTGATCTCGGGTGGAGCGGATAACCAACTAGTGGTGTGGGATGTAAAGACAGGAACGGTACTCAACCGGAAGAATAAGGCGCATAACGGCGACATCAAGGCACTTGCGATTAGTCCTGATGGAGCACTGGTTGCATCCGGGTCCGTTGATGACACGATACGCGTCTGGCGTATCGATACGCTAGAGCTTCTTCACCAATTTGAGGGGCACACCATGAGCGTATATGCCGCGGTATTCGCCCCCAATGGACGCCATGTATTCTCGGGCGCCAGAGATGCTGAAATTCGCAAGTGGTCGTTGGAAACGGGCCGGCAAGTAAGTGAACCGCTGAGGTTTCGTAATTCAATCACAAGTCTTCATTACGGCCCGGACCATCGCACCCTCGTCGCAGCGAGCCTGAGTAATGAAATCTTTATAATCGACGCCGATGAATTCAGAATCCTCGGGAAAAAGAGGCTCAGTGCCAGCTCAAGACTCGCAGATATCGATGTATCTAGCGATGGCGTGATTGCAGCGGTCCAACGCGGAGGTGATCTCACTTTATGGTCTTCGGACTTACAAGTTTCTGAGGCGATATCGGAATCTCGCGCCAGTGCCCTGGAATTCGACATGGTCTCTTTCATTCCCCGAACCGAGAAGGTCATCGCGCTGGCCAGTAACGGCACTATGAGTACCGCTGATACCACGACTGGCGAATTCATCGGCAAGCCTATAAGTCTACCGCCAGTCAATGGCTCAGTACGCGCCGCGGCTCTATCAGAGCAAACGAAGTCGTACGCTGTGGCGAGTGAAGGCCGACTCTTTTCAGGTTCCTTTGACAAGGACTTGCGCGAAATACCTATGGAAGGCAGTCAAGTCTCAGCTGTAACGTTCGTACCGAAGTCGACTGAACTTCTTGTTGGTCATTTCGACGGGCGCCTACAGAGGATTTCCAGTGTTAGTGGCGACATTCTTGAGGACACTAAACCGCATAATGGAGCGATTCGACACCTGCAATACAGCGCGTATGATGAGACATTGTGGTCAGCTGGTGATGACATCACGATACTACGTCATGGACTAGACTCGAACTCAGCCACCCTCCAGTTCACAGACCATACGAGTCCGATCCGCGCGTTAGCAATCGATCCTACAGGTCAGCGTTTCGCGTCAACTGAAACCAATAACATCACCATCATCCGGCATATCGCCGATAACGAGACTCAGTGGACACGACGAGGTCACGCTATTGATTTTTTATCATTCTCACCGGACGGCAAGCTCCTGGCCATGGTCGAAGACAGGGTGTTTATCGTGCTTTACAACGTTGAAGAGCGTGAGGAAAAGAAGCGGCTCAAAGGCAGTCCAACGCGAATCACAGGACTCGCCTATCATCCGTCAGGAGAGATGCTCATCACTGTAGACGTGTTGGGCGGCGTACGGGTCTGGTCCATCGAGAACGGGTCTATGGTGGCCGCCGGTGATGCTGGCCGAGGTAAGCCGAACACACTAAATGTCTCCGAGTCAGGCAATACAATACTCACCGGTGGTATGGACCCCCGCGGCTCATTACGCGTATTTCAACTGCGATTAGGTAATAGGAAGTAGTTGGTAAGGTCTGAAGACGTCACGGTCAGTCTGGGCACGAGCACTTTGTCTGTTACGGAACTGTCAACGCCTTCTGGACCGTTCGAGCGCATTCTGGCAGGTCAGGCAAAGCGGGGCCTCCGGTTTGGCTACCAAGCGTGCGGTCTCAATATCTTCTTCACATGAAACGCACATTCCGTATTCACCACGCTCCACGCGAGCTAGCGCCGACTTTACTTGCTCTAACCGACGTGTCTGCCCCGCGCGTGCAGCCCGCGCCATTTGCTGCTGCTGCATGGCATCCATCCGGGAAAGTCTGCCGAACGGCTGCTCCAAATCAACTGGTGCAGCAGCGTTAGCCGTCTCAGCCAGATGCACCACTAACTCTCTCTTTAGCGAATGAAGTCTCTCAATAAGACCCTCAATGACCATCAGATCGGTAGGGGGTATTTGCAACGAACTCTCCTCCTCCACAAGAGACTGATATCGATGCACAGCTCCAATGTAGGTGTCATCAAATTTCCCATGTGCAACTGGCTCTAACTACAGCGTAGCATACTGCGTGCCATCTCCCGCGGCTGCAAAGGTCGCGACGCCACGCAAGGAGGGTCCAATTAAACCCTGTCTAAATAAACCCAGGCCCTAGGCAAAAAGCCCTCATCAAGCACTTTTGAGGCTCTTCCCAATTTCGAAACAACATCCGCTACACATTAGTGACGGCATCTTGCCGAAATAATAAAAGAGAACAAAAACTAGCAATAACAAGGCCTTACAGAAACGTCGGCGCTGCCATATGGGTGTTTTTTTACCTAGGGTCAAAAAATACCCATAAAGTTCTAAACTGTTGCCGATTCGATTCGTTCCCCAGAGTGGAGGTTGAAAAAATACTCGTGGAACCGACTCTTACCGCAATCATAATCACGCTCATCGTACTCGCAGCTGCAGCGGTCACGGCTCACTCCCGAAGCCGGTCTGACTTACACACTGCGAATGTTCGTACCATGGCGCTGGAACGCGGTCTTGGGGCAAAAGAAATACATCAGCTCGAGCATCTATCCCGACTCATTCCACACTCGAGCATGGTGGATCTTCTTGTATCGCCACAACGGTTCAACCTAGCCGCTGCTAGATACGTCGATATGGTGAAAGCGGCAGGCGCTACGGATGCGCAATACTTTGGGCATATACTTGAACTCACCCGACTGCGACGGCGCGTACACCCACCGAAAAACATTCTGCGCTATTTAGATACAACCCGTGAAATGCCAGAGGGCGTGGCTGTGACGATAGCTTGCAACGGCACGGTATCCCAAGGCGTCATTTGGTCAGTAAATGAAGACCACATCGATATACGGATGGACAGCAACGCACTTGTAACCGCGTCCACACAACTATGCTGCCGAATGTCTGGCGTACTTGGTACCCAATACCAATTCGTATCTACGCTGCGCTCGGTTGTGGACAGTCACCGCTTTATTGTCCGGATAGAGCATGCCGAACAACTGCAGATGACCGCTCACGGAGCCAATGCTCGTTCGACTAGCAAGTCGCACGATAACATTCAATCTACGTCTGTAAGGCAGCAGCTCATGGTGTAAAGTATATCGGCATGCCGGGGATCTCTAAGCCCTAACCCGGCGCCCACACCACACCAAGCCAATCTCATAACGCACTGATATGAATGCACTTAACTGCGT
>PKDL01000276.1 GCA_002863065.1 Pseudomonadota bacterium | reverse complement strand
CAACTCAGTTCGGCAGAGGTTTGTCCGATCGCGCCGACGGAAAGCACAGCCCCTGCAGGGAAGGTGGGCGGGGTCTCATCCAAAGTGGTGACGACCGTTTCGGGCCCATTCACGCTCTGAAGTCCTTCTGGCCCCACAGCTTCTACCCGGATGGTATAGGTCGTTGTGGCGTCCAGAGATAGCATGGTCGTGCCTGCAGCCGGCGCATCGACAACCAGCGTTTCTTCGCCGTCGAGGTACACATGGTAAGTCGCCACCTCAGGAGGTGCCCCTGTCCAAGAGAGGTTCACATTCGTCTCGCTCTCCGCCGTTGCGAATAGCAGGGCAGAGTCACTCCATTGGGGGGCTTGGACCGACGGGGTTGTCACCGTCACGCTTGGGCCTGTTGTGGACTCCAAGCCCGAAAGCCCTACCGCCTCTACCCGAAGCTCGACGGTGCTATCCGGTATCAAATTCTCAATGAACGCTTCAGCTTCAGGGAATGGAACAGTAGCGACCAGCGCATCATCGCTGTAGACATAGAAGGAGGCTACTTCCACATCGTTGTTGGGCATGCTCCAGCTCAGGGTGGCGGTATCGGGTGTGATCGAGAGCGCTTCAAGTGTAGAGGTCACCGGCCAGGTGGGTACATCCGGTGCACCCGTGGTGAATGTGAGACTGATGGACTCAGGGCTGACATTGCCGGCGAGGTCGTGAGCTACGATGGAAACCGTCACTTGCGAGGCTGGGCTCAGGCCGGTCACCGAGGTGAGGTTTGTGCTGGCTGCGACCGTTTTATGAAGGGCGCCATCGACGGAGATGTCGTAACTCGCGATGCCTCCGGCGTCCACCGCTGTATCCCAAGTGAATACCGCAGAATTCGTTGTCACATCGAACAGTTTGACCTCAGCCGTTGGTGGCCAGACGGGCCCCGTCACATCCTGCAGTATCCCTCCTGCCGTCGGACCATTGGTGCTTTCATTACCGGCTGCGTCGAATGCTTCCACTCGCCAACTTAGCTCGACACCGTCAGGTACATCCGGCACCAATAGAGTCTGGGTCGATGCGTCGGTTTCTCCCATCAGGAGGTTGTCGCGATATACCCGGTATCCCACCAGCCCGCCTAAATCCTCGGCTGCAGACCAACTGAGCGTGATGGCGCCGGTATCGGCAACAAGCTCCAGCGACTTTTCAGGCCACATCGGAGGCGTGTTGTCGGCGGTCTGTACCGTGAGCTCCAAAGGGATGGATTGCAACCCTGAAGGGTCTACCGCAATTAAGCTGAACACATAGTCAGTCCATGGAGTGAGGTCTGTGACCTCCACGGTGGTGAGGTCTTGGTTCAGGGTATGAATCGTTTCACCATCCTGGCTGACAAGGTACTGGGCGATGCTGTCTGCGTCGGTGGCGTTTGGCCAGGTAAGGGTTAGTGTCGATTCCTCAATATTCGTTGCTTCAAGCTGAGACCCGTCGGGCCACCGTGGGGCAGCATCATCTCCAGTTTGCACTACGAGTGGTTCTGAGAGCGCTGATTCATTACCGGCCTCATCCACCAGGCTCAGCTGAACCGTGTAGGAGGTGAGAGGCACCAGCGATTCGAACGTATACTCGATCGTACTGCTGTCGAGACCTGCAACCTGCTGGAAGTCGAGCCAAATCCGCCAAGTCAACGATTCATCGGTGGGTAGCTCCCCACTCCATTGAATAGTCAGCTCTGTGGGACCAACGTTCAGTGCCTCGATGAGCAGCTCCGAAGGGAGCTCAGGAGCGGTCACATCTGCCAGCGTGATGGTGGTCTGAGGCCCGTCATTGCTTTGGTTGCCGACGGTATCCTCTGCTTCTACTCGAAAGCCATATGGCGTTTTATCAGTGAGGCCTTCCACCTTGAAGACGGTGGTGGAGCGGTCCACGTGCGCTATTTGTTCACCATCTTTGAGAATCAGATAGGTCGCAATGCCGCTCTCATCACTAGCTTCTGTCCAGGAAAGCACTACGTGAGTTACGCCCTGAGTGAGCACCTCCATGGACGCATCTACGGGCCAACTTGGAGGCGCGCTATCCGTAGTGGAGCGTGCGGTATCAGCGAGCATCGCGTCGGTGCCATCATTGGCGTCTGCAGTGGCTGTGCCGCTAGCATCTACGCTCGTGGAACCGTTTGAGCCGGTCTCAGCGTTAGTAGACTCCGAGCACCCGGCGATGACCGCCAGGAGCATCATAAAGACTATGGGTTTTGACATTAGGCCAGTGTAGGCGATGCGAGCTAGTCGACCAAGCGGTTAGTACAATTTGCACACATTTCATAGCACTCATTTCACAACAACTGTGCCCCAACACTGCCCGGCTACACGGGTGTTATGTTGCACATCTCTCGGCTTCCAAAGTTGCACATATCTAGTGACATCTTTTCGCGACCGATCGGGCGGGAGGTTTTGGTCGCAAGGCGTGTTAGCATCCGGCGATAGAACACAACCTCAGACACGAAAAGATGAAGGGAACCATGTCGCAAGATATCTCTAGCAAGCAAATTGAATACTATCGCGCTGCTTTTGCGGATGATCCCCGGGCGCGGGTGGCTCAGAACGCTGTCTGTGGGCGCGACGTGAAAAGCCTTAGCCTCAGTCGGGCGCACGTGCAGCAGATGGATGACACATTCAGTACGCGATTAGATCAGTGGTCGGCGACGCACCAAAAGCGTAGCGGTCGATGCTGGCTGTTTGCCGCTCTCAACCTTTTCCGGGTGGGGGCAATGCAAAAGTTGAATGTGAAAAACTTCGAGTTCAGCCAGGCCCATATTCATTTTTGGGACAAACTCGAGCGCTCGAATCACTTTCTCGAGGTGATGATTGAGCGCGCTGAGCTATCTAGCGACGACCGAACGACACACTTCATGCTGGGCGATCCTATCGGTGATGGGGGACAGTGGAATATGGCCATGAATCTCATTCGCAAGCATGGGTTGGTGCCAAAATCCGCCTATCCCGAGTCGCATAGCAGCAGCGAGACACGGTTTATGAACGCGACTCTAAAAGAGATCTTGCGCACCGCCGCTTATGAGCTGCGTACAAAGGCTGCTTCAGGCGCATCCGAGAGCGACATCCGCGCGCACAAAGAGGCGCGCATGGCGGACATCTGGCGGGTGCTCTGCATTCATCTCGGTACTCCACCGGAGCAATTTGATTGGCAATGGCGCGATAAGGACAAGGAGTTTCATCGTGCCGGCACCATGACGCCACAGGAGTTTCTGGCTGAGTACGTCACAGAGGATTGGGAGAACTATGTGTGCCTCGTCGATGATCCTCGCAACGACTACTACCGGACCTACACCGTCGATTGTTTGCAGAATGTGGCCGGTGGCCCACCCGTGGTGTACCTCAACATTCCGGTAGGCGAGATGAAGGACATCACGCGGCGCCTCTTGGAAGACGGGATACCCGTATGGATGGGGTGCGATGTGGGGCAGCAGATGGACCGTAAGCTCGGCCTTTGGGATGCCAAGCTATTTGAGACCCAAGAACTCTATGGGGTCCGATATGGCATGGATAAAGCCGCGCGTCTCCACCACCGCCAGACCATGATGACGCACGCCATGCTCTTCACAGGGGTCGATGTGGTGGATGGTACGACAAGGCGTTGGCGCGTGGAGAATTCGTGGGGCGAAGACAATGGTGTCAAGGGCTACTACACGATGAACGACAGCTGGTTTGATGAGTATATGTTCGAAATCGCAGCACCTCGAACCTACCTCACCGGGCGGATGCTGGAGGCATTAGCGACAGAGCCTGTAGTACTGCCAGCGTGGGATCCCATGGGCTCGCTCGCGCGCTCGGAAGCGCTCTAAGACCGGCATTCCAGGCGCATACAACCTTGTTTATGTGCGCCAATGCCCAGGGGTCTAGGCGCTATTGTAGAGAGCGAGCGGGAGT
Source organism: Pseudomonadota bacterium (assembly GCA_002863065.1). Taxonomy (GTDB): domain Bacteria; phylum Myxococcota_A; class UBA9042. Next base: position 1,085 of record PKDL01000276.1, on the reverse strand, counting down.
CCATGATCGGGGAGGCACCGCCGCTCCAGGCCGGCTGCCTTACTGTGGGGTAGCGGTCATGATGGGTTCGCCGCCTTTTTGTAGTGCGATGGCAAACGCCGTCCGCGACTGCACTCGCTCGAGCCATGCGCTGGTATTGGGGCGCGCAGGAAATACATCGGCGCGGGCAAAGCTGGCTTGGATGGGATACGACATCTGGATATCCGCGGCGGAGAACTGCTCTCCGGCGAAATAGGTTTTGCCTTCAAGCGCCTGCTCAATCCATCCAAAATGTGCCTGCAGCTCGCCATCCGTGAAGTTCTCGTCGATCGTATTGGCGATAGTCTTGGCGGTGGGTTTGATGAAAAACGGTAATCGGGCGCCACGGACGCCGCTGGTGAGCAGCTTGACCAGCAGCGGGAGCATGGCTGAGCCTTCGGCATAGTGCATCCAGTAGGTGTAATCCACGGCGCTACCATCAATGGGTCCAAGCTTGCCCTCACGCTCGACGAGATAGGTGAGAATCGCGCCGGACTCGGCCAGTATCTGTCCGTCGATTTCTAGCATCGGAAAGCGCCCGAGTGGGTGCAAGGATTTCGCGCTGAGAGGCGCACGACGGGTTTTTGGATGTCGCGTGTACTCAACTAACTCATACGTTAATTCGAGCTCCTCAAGGGTCCAAATAAGTCGAGTCGAGCGTGATGTTTCGAGGTGATGGACTCTAATCATACATGCTCGCAGCGTCGCCATAGTGCTCGACTCAGTAGAGACGAGCCGGGCGTGTGTGTCCACCACATAAAGGCAGTTGATATATCTACTGGCCGTTCATGCTGTGGATGCTGCCGGACGTTGATTGGTGAGAACGCTAAAATCAATACCGTTCACCACTCCAACCTCCCATATGCCTCTATGGACCCGTATTTCCGTTTTTGCAGCCAACGTATCTAACTGCAGCGGTTATTCCGGGCTACTACCAACGCTTCATAAAGAGTAGGCGTGAGTCTTCGCCTTGGGGACTGCCTTTTCGCGCGGGGCCAATCTCCGCGGCCGTAGCTACAGTCGAAAAATCAAAAAATGGATGACGAGCTTTACACGTTAGCGCCCAG
>PKDL01000113.1 GCA_002863065.1 Pseudomonadota bacterium | reverse complement strand
GCAGCTGAAACAGCTGTTGGAGCGTTATGATGAGCTCAATATGAAAATGTGCGAACCCCTCGACGACGATGCGATGCAAAAAGTCATGGACGAGCAGGCCAGTGTGCAGGATGAAATCGAGGCCCGCGATGGTTGGGACTATGACAATCACGTGCAAATTGCGATGGACGCCTTACGCTGCCCGCCGGGTGATTGGAAGGTTACCAACCTGTCCGGTGGTGAAAAACGTCGGATTGCACTGACGCGATTGCTTCTCGAGAAGCCCGATATTTTACTGCTCGACGAGCCGACGAACCATCTCGATGCAGAGTCTGTAGCGTGGTTGGAGCGGCACCTCCGTGAATATGCTGGGACTGTTTTGGTGATCACTCACGATCGCTACTTCCTCGATAATGTGACGCGCTGGATTCTAGAAATTGAACGCGGACGAGGTATTCCCTATGAGGGCTCGTACTCGGACTGGCTGTTAGAAAAAGCCAAGCGTGAAGCGCAGTCCGATGCGCAGGCATCAAAGCGTCGAAAGCAACTTGAGCGAGAAAGGGAGTGGGCGACAAGCTCACAAAAAGCTCGACAGTCAAAAGGCAAGGCGCGTTTGAAGGCGTATGAGGAACTCAAACAACAAGAGACTACGCGCCGAGACGGTCCTGCCGTAATCGAATTGGCCCCCGGCCCTCGGCTCGGAACCCTCGTTATCGAGGCAGATAACCTGTCCAAAGCCTACGGGGACAAGCTGTTATTCGAAAATCTGAGTTTTCGGCTTCCACGAGCTGGCATTGTGGGAGTGATTGGCCCTAATGGTGCCGGCAAGTCGACACTTTTACGCATGCTAGTGGGTGAAGAAACGCCCGATACGGGTGAGCTGTCTATCGGTGACACTGTGAAGCTGAGCTACGTGAATCAGAGTCGGAACACACTGGCGGCGGACAAAACGGTATTTGAGGAGATCAGTCAGGGCCGAGAGTTTATTGATATCGGCAAGCGAAGCATGAACGTCCGAGCATATTGCGGTCTTTTCCAATTCAAAGGCCCCGCCCAGCAGAAACTTGTCGGTCAGCTTTCGGGCGGTGAGCGTAATCGCGTCCACCTTGCGAAGCTGCTCGTGGAGGGTGGTAATGTCGTGCTTCTCGATGAGCCGACCAACGACCTCGACGTAGATACCCTGCGCGCGTTGGAAGAGGCGATTCTCAACTTCGCTGGCTGTGTCGTGGTCGTGACTCACGATCGCTGGTTTCTCGATCGTATCGCTACGCATATTTTGGCCTTTGAAGGTGACTCTGAGGTTCAGTGGTTCGAAGGTAACTACGAGATGTACGAAGCCGACCGGCGTAGACGGCTGGGTAAAGACGCAGATCAACCGACTCGTATAAAGTACCGTCCACTCACGCGATGACAATGATGATGCAGCGCGCCGGCGCTACATTTGTATTCTTTCTCGTCGCAATCCCGTTGGTTGCTTTCGACCGATTCTTTAGTTCGGCGGACGGTGCGGTACCGCAAATCGTAGTCACGCAGGATGTATCGGATGCGTTAGCCAACGAATTCAAGCAGACAACTGGTGCATCCCCGACGGCCGGTGAACTCTCTCGCCTCGAGCGCAGGTGGCTGCTTGATGAGCTCATGATACAGCGCGCGCGTGCTCTCGGACTTGATCGTAGAGACCCCATTGTTCGTCGTCGGTTGCTGCACAAAATTAGAGAATTGGCAGCGCTTGGGCCACCACCCGATTCGAATGCAGTGGAGGCATACTACGCATCGCATCCGGAGGAATTTATGATTCCTGAGCGCATTGATGCAGATATTGTTGCCGTACCCAAGGGCAGCGCCGCTGAAGACTTGCTTGCGCAATTAGAGGCCGGAACTGACCCCAAAACGTTGGGACGTCCTACGAGTCACGGTGTACGTCAGCGTGCGCTGACCGTGGACCATCTCAAGGATCGATTGGGTATGGACTCCCCACAGCAGGTTTTATCTCTGCCCTTGCAGGCGTGGTCGATCGTCAATAGTCGTTCCGGGCAGATGATTTTTCGCGTGGTACGACGGCAAGGCGCAACCTTGGCGACGGTGGAGTCCGTATCCAGACGTATTGTAGACCGCCTAACGTCGGAGCAGCGTAAGCAGCGCATAGAGGCGTACGAATCGGAGCTGGAGCAGCAGTGGTTATCGCAATAGCAAGCGATAGGTATACGGGGTTTCTTTTCGGCGCATGCGCATGCTTGTTCCTTTTCGCACGTCCAGTCCATGCTCATAAAATGGATGCTGCACGGGTCGACTTGGCTACGGACGGGGACACAACATCTGCCACGCTTTACCTTCCGGAAGGGTGGGACAATACGCCGCAGCTCATTGCGCCATCAGGCTGCGTTACCACGCTGAATAGGATGGTGTGTGAGTCCAGCCTATCGGAGATACGGCTCGAAGGGCTTATCAACGATCAACAGGTTTTCGTGTTCTCGAATGGAGAGTCCTTGCTGGGGACGCTCACCGAGACGCAACCGGGGCTATCTATCCACCACAAGTCATCCTTTCTATCGACGATTTGGCTAGGAGTGACGCATGTACTCGGTGGATGGGACCATGTCGCATTCCTATTGGCTCTTTTATTGTGGGTTTCGTCCTTCAAATCACGTGTGATCGCTATTACTGCATTCACCTTGGGGCACAGCCTGACTCTAGCAGCGGTTGCATTTGGGTTCAGCCCTTGGTCGAGTGAGGTCACAGAGTTATTGATAGCGTTCTCTGTACTCATGCTTGCGGTGGAGACCGTCGGTAGCCATAGAGCCTGTCCCGGGCAGTTCGAGCTTGCCGCGCTCGTGGGAGCAATCGGACTTATTCATGGTCTCGGATTTGGTGGTGTGCTTCTTGAGTTTGGGACCTCTCGGGATGATGCCATCGGAGTGCTTTTCGGGTTCAATGTTGGAATCGAGTGCGGTCAGTTGTTGCTGTTCTCTGTTTGGGGAGTTATCGCAATATTGGGGCGGTATTCGGCCACGGTCTGGAGCGTACGCACGCGTGCAATGACTAATCTGATAGTGGGCGTACTTGGCGCATTCTGGACTATCGACCGATCGATCGTGTGGGTGTCGTCGTTGTCTTTTTAGCAGCTTTGATGGTCGTCCTGGGTGCAATGCTCTGATATCGGCCGTGTCAGATAGCGGAGACGAGACATCGACCCCGCGGCTCCCATATGCGATGGTCGACGATATGACTCGAACCGTACGATATTCGTTTTGCCTTCCGCTTATACTCTCATGCATTTGCTGCGAGTCTGACGAGCCAAGCCCTACGTCATCGCGGAATGAATTAGAGATTACTGCGCCATCTAGCCCTGACCAGCATTCATCGGCGGATTTGGAGCCGGCTAGCGATGCGGCGGTCGTGCGCGAGTCAATAGCCGGTACAGATGTCGTTTATACCGAGTCCCGAGAAGAGTGTGCTGGGCGAAATCCCTATCGGAATGCCTACTTTGGGGACTTGCATGTGCATACAGGTCTGTCCTTTGATGCGTGGACGTACGATATTCGGGTCCGTCCGAGAGACGCATACCGATTCGCTTCTGGAGAAGAATTGCGTTTACCACCACTCGATGAAAATGGTGAGGGCACTCGTATTGCTAAATTATTACGCCCGCTAGACTTCGTTGCAGTTACGGATCACGCAGAATATCTCGCGGAGATTCGCGGGTGCACCGACCCTGATTCAGAAGTGTACGCGAGGCCAATGTGCGTAGAGTATCGGATTGGTGGACAGGATAGTGTCTACCAATTTGGGTTACCGCTGGCCGATACTGCGCCGGTTCGGTTTGAAGAGCTTTGCGGTGATACAGGTATGGACTGTCCGGCAGTTTCAGCCGGAGTGTGGTCGGAGATTCAAGAGGCAGCTGAGACGTTTTACGATCGGACCGAAGCATGCCGGTTGACGACATTTGTGGCCTACGAATACTCGGGTTCACCATTAGTTCGTAACGCGCATAGAAATGTCATCTTCCGCAATAAGAATGTTCCAGCCTTGCCAACGACCTATTTTGATCAGTCTGACGTATGGGGCCTTTGGCAGCGTCTTCAGGTCGAGTGTCTGGATGGTGATAACGGCTGCGACGTTTTGGCAATACCGCACAACTCAAACTGGTCAAATGGAGCGATGTTCACCCCTGAGTATCCGGGGGCGGAGTCTCTTGAGCAGGAGAAGGAGAGGGCAGAGTTCCGCCTGCGTATGGAGCCCATTGTGGAGATTTTTCAGCACAAGGGTGATGCGGAATGTAAAAACGGATTGGAAGCATTCATGGGTGGAGATGAGTACTGTGATTTTGAAAAGCTCCGCCCTGTATTCGACGATTGTAAGGATGGTGTTGGTTTCGGTGGTAATGCTGGAATCGGGTGTATGTCCTGGCGTGATTTCTACCGTTACGTGCTGATTGACGGCCTGAAAGAAGAAGGCCGGATGGGGGCGAATCCCTTCAAACTTGGAGTCATTGCCGGGACAGATACACACGCGGGTCTTGCCGGAAATACGGCAGAAGCCACTTATCCAGGGCATTTAGGGATTCAGGATGCATCACCAGACGACCGAATGGCTCGGCCGGGTGCAACGCCGGGGGGAGTACTAGAGAATCCAGGAGGTCTCACTGGTGTGTGGTCCGTAGAGAACTCACGCGACGCCTTGTTTGAGGCGATGCGGCGTCGGGAGGTCTTCGGTACTACAGGGCCCCGTATTTTACCGCGATTTTTTGGTGGATGGGGCTTTGCCGCTGATTCTTGTGGTGCCAGCGGCTGGCTCGAAGCGGCATATCAGCAGGGAGTCCCGATGGGTGGCGATCTCCCGGTAGCTCCGTCCAATGCCGCGGCGCCTACGTTCATCGTTCAAGCCGATCGTGATGCAACAGATGAGGGTGCGCCTTTGGCGCGTGTTCAAGTCATCAAGGGATGGGTAGATGGCGATGGAACCAAGCGGTCTAAGGTTTTTGATGTCGTCGTTGCCGATGATATCGATACGATGAGTGTGGA
>PKDL01000470.1 GCA_002863065.1 Pseudomonadota bacterium | reverse complement strand
CCCACTGAAGCGGAGTGGGAGTATGCGGCTCGCGCGGGTACAGACCTGCTTTACGCGGGGAGCGATGATGCGAACGCTGTGGGTTGGTATAGCGGCAATTCTGGCAGTCAAACGCATCCGGCCGCTACCAAGGCCCCGAACGCCTTTGGGCTCTACGACATGAGCGGCAATGTCTGGGAGTGGTGCTGGGATCGATATGGTAGTGATTACTATAATGAGAGCGTGGGTACTGACCCTCTAGGCACGACAGGAGCCTACGACCGGGTGCTCCGTGGCGGCTGCTGGAACAACGATAAGTCGCTCCTGCGTGCAGCGGACCGCTACTGGCGCGTGTCTTCCGGCCGCTACCTCAACCTTGGTTTTCGACTGGCTCGGTCAGTCCTTTGATACTTATGTCCCTTGACCAGACCTGCCTCTTGACTCACCGTTGTTGACCATTCTCTGACTTTTTTTTCGCGCAAGGAGCGGTCCCTACGTTATTCCTCGAACGCCTAAAACCCCATCTGCATGGTGGCGCCCGCGCTGCCAGGAGCGAACCACGGATTGAATTGCCAATTTGTGCTGGTATCGCGCAGGCCGGGGGGCGCGGAATTGGGGTATTCGATAAGCAAATAGATAGCGGTCGCGATGCTGCCGGCTGTAATGAGGCCGGTGGCGATGGTTCCAGCGAGGTAGCCTTCGTACGAGGACTGTGCGCTCTGAGCTTGACGCTGATAACTGCTGGAGGCGACGAGGTCGGTGGTTTCGGCATAGTTTTGCAGCGCCGTGTTCGCGGTATTCGCCGATTCACTGGTGAGGTAGCCTAAAACTCCGGTCGTAATCGCACTTACGGCTCCGAGTCCAGCCATGCTCCAGCCAACCGTGCGCATCGTGCTCGTTTTTTGATACTTCTCCCAGAGTGGGTGGAGCTGCATGTCGTTTTCGTCCACTTTCAATTGTACTGTCTCTCCCGGTTCCCCTTGCACACGTACGGTCTGGCGCACATGGCGGGGCGATTCGATAACCACTCGGTGGGGCTCGCCACTCGGCAACCAGGTCCCGGATGCGGAGATCTGTGCATCACGCCGCGCTAAGAGGCGTGAGCTGGCGCCACTCACCACGATTTTGGGCACCAAGAGCAGGGGCAGGGCGATGTCCACCGGCTCAGCGTTGGTCCGTTCGATGGGTAATTGCTCCCACGGCCCATCACTGAACCGGATGTCTCGTGCAGTGATGGAAACCACGCCGTTGATAGGCGGCTTACCCTCACGCAGGTATTGAATACGGTATATTCCAGGGGAGAGGCCAATAGGCTTCTTGCCCGCAAGGAGTCTCCGAGCCGAGGCCGTAAGTTTTGACCCGCGAGCGGCTTCAAGACTTGGGGAAGGGCCGATGAACAACGCGTCATACGGGCGGGCCCCCGTGAATCGGATGAGCTGCCAGTCCGGACGTATGCGCTTGGCTTGGCCAGGCTGCACCTGCAGCGTGGTCGTGAATATGGAGCGATTGGGCTGAACGATCGAGATATTTATGGCGGCGTTTGTTGCGACTGCCAGCGGGTTGCCCGCAGCGATGGTCCGAGCATCTTCGGTGCGGGAGTTGACGCGGAGGGCGCTGTCTGGCGTGAGTCCATCGATATACAGCAGGCCCCGCGAGTTACATGTGCCTGGAGAGAATGCGCGGCTCCGTTTAGAACGAAATTGCACCTCTGCTCGACGACCACGAACCACTCGCACCTGTTTTACTTCTCTAACGTAGCAAGGGTCGTCAATTTCCACCCGATAGTTCCCGGGCTTGAGCGATTTATCAAAGGGGGTTAGTCCGGCAAATCTACCGTCGATACGGACCATTGCGCGGGCATTCCGAACCCGAGAAGAGACTTTCAATGCCGAGCCTTTCAGAGTTACCGAATATTTCGAAACGGCTTTCGGCTGTAAATCAAGATTATCAACTGTCGTGCTTGCGAGCTCTGGATGCCTCACCTCCACCCACTGAGTACATTTTGGTAGCCGGTGTACATTGGGTGTTTGGCCGATAAAATCGCCGTCTGCCCAGACTTCGGCAATGACGTCGTTTTGCTGCTCATCGCGTGCGATGATTTCGATCGCCGACGGAACGGCCTCGGGATTTAGATTGACGGTTTTGTCGTCGCCTCGCTTAAGCTCTAGATTGGCTTTGGCCAGCTGAAAACAGCTGGTACGGCCATCCGCCGACCCCACTTCGACGACGTGCGCTGTGGCTGCAACCCGTCGGTCCAGTATGGGACTATTACCTACGACGTCGCCGTCAATGCGTACCGGCAAGCCTGGTGGTGTGGTTTTAACCGATACGGTCGCGAAGTCCGGTGTCAGCGGACGATTCACTAGGTCGTCTTTATCGACTTGGATTGGGCTCTTCCAGGACACATAGTCTTGCAGCACCATCTTGACGTGGTGAGGTCCGCGAATGAGGGGGCGGCTACATGGGGTGCTATTGCAAGCAAGTTGTCCGTCGATGAAGACGGTGGCACCTGGTGGCTGTGACGCGAATTGCACTAAGGCAAGAGCGCGAGCCGCTGCGTTTGGACTGGCCGAGACTTGTGCTGCGGCAGTGAACTGCAACTCAGATACCCGGCCACGGGTAGTTTTGCGGCTTAGAGTGGCGGTCGCATTGATTTGGCTTTTGGGTTGCACTTTGCCTGGGGGTAGGTTGACAAACCAAGACCGTCCGTCGCTCGCTAGCACTTGCACTTCTTTGGTACAGATGGGGATCTTGAGCAAATCGTAGGTATTTCCAACCTCTGCGCCATCGGCTAGTACCTTGGCTCGAAGTGCATCGGATCGTTCATCGATACTTTCGATTTCAAGCGCGGCAACATGCGGATTTGGCGCCAGGTCTAGGTCAACGGTCTCACCACTTTTCACTTCAAACTCATGAATTTCTGGTGTGTAGCAGCGATCTTTATGTTCCAGGATGTGCTGCCCCAGGGAAAGGCGCCGCGCCAGTGTGCCGGACTTCAAGGGGAGGGGCTGACCGTCGAGAAAAATAGGTAAGGAGCGCGGATTTACCGATAGGTTTAGCGTTCCGAACGTGGGTACCAAGGTGGCGCGCACCTCTGGCTGCCCTGAGAGATCTGCTGACACCACAGTTGTCTCATAGTCGGTCAGGCTGAATGAGACTTTAGATGGCCGCGCAGCCACCGCTCGTTTGCATGGCGTTTTAGGGCAGTTGATCGACTCGCCGTTGACCATAACGAAGGCCCCGGGTGGTTCGGATACAAAGTTCACAACCGTCTTGCTTGCCCGTCCCTTGGTCGGGTCCCATGTGTCTGTCTGCCGGATGACGCGTGCACCACCGAGCTGGGCCTTTGCATTCCCTCCATATGCCGGAAGTTTTACGGGTCGTTGTGTGAGTTTGCGGGTTAGCTTTTTGATGGCAAAGCGTACATCGGTCGCCGCAGTCTTGGCGCTGTAGCCATGGATGACGGATTTCTGGCACTTGCTACCGATTTCTTGAAGTTTCAGCAGCATCGAGTCGTCGTAACGCATGATTTTGAGGAGCACGTTGGCAGACATCTCAGTTCCCAGCTCACAGCGCTGGTCGTCGCGTCGGGTAGCGCTAAAACTCTCTTTCTGCAATTGTCGGAGCCGCGCGCGTTCGGCTTCAGCTACCACGACGCTCATCTTCCCGTTGACGTTCAGCTCGCTCTCTACCATCGCTTGGAGTTTGGGGTCCGGACGCTCTTCATCGTCGGTGGCTTCGACAAGTACGCGTGGATTTTTCTTGAAGTAGTCCTGAAGCGCGTCTTCGACTTCCTCAATATGATCTTTTTGCCCTGCTACAAGCAATTCTCCTTGCCATGACCATGCAAATGATTGGGGCACATTCGTGATGCCGAGCTCGTCGGCAAGCTCCGGCTTACACAGCTTTCTCCATGGTTTCCACGGAAGCTTTTTGCATTGGCCTACGTTATCGACTTCGTCGATGTTGATCACAATGAGCCGTAAGCCAGCGTCGTGGTACTTCTTACGTAATTCTTCCCATCTGGGAACGGCCTCCAAGCACGGTTTGCATGTATCGGAGTAGAACTCCACAACCACCGCGCGGACATCCTTGTCATCTAGCCATTCCGTCAAGCGCTGTTGAAACCCAGCATGTGCCAGCTGAGGTACAAGTAGTAAAGCTGCCAAGGCGAGTGCAGGAAGGCAGTGTATGGTGCGATGACGTTGAGTTCCCATGGGCGATAGTGAGCCAAATATCACTATCAACGTCAAATACCGGGCATACCGCTGCGGTAGTGAAGTGCAGATGCTTCCCCAGGCCCCTTGACGCCGCAGGAGGGCTATAGAGAGCTGGCGCATACAAACCGTGGTACGACGCCCTGTTTGACCAGGGTTATATGTCTTGCTACGGTGCTCGCGGGTGTAAATCACATTGTGTACTGGAGGAAAGATGCGTCGCTTACTCGTTGCAGTAGCTGCTCTTTGTATACCGCTGTTCGGAGGCTGCACAGTCTATCAAGTGCAAGCTCGGCAGGCTGAGGAAGGGAAGGCCTGGATCAAGAAATCTTCTGGCGTCTGGACTGCTGCGCCGGGAGGGTTTTCGTCTGATGTGTGGTACTGCACGGGTGATAAGAAAAAAGCACAGTGCAAAAAAGTGTTGGAGAAAGAATGATGTTGCGAATTACCTCTCTCCTTATCGTATTTTTGTTCACTGGCTGCACACACGTCACCAGCTATACGTCGAAGTCTTTCGGAGACCAGTGGGGCGTAAAGAATAATCATTGGGTGGTTCGTAATACGGGTTGGCCCTGTACGACTTGGTTTCAAAGTACGTGTTGGTCCTCTGAAGTATTCTATTGCCCTCCCGATGGTTCGACGTGCGTGAAAGCCAAAATGTGCACCGCCGAAAACAACTACTGTGATGGCAGTGAGGCTCCTGTTCCCGCTGCTGCACCAGCTGCGGAGCCAGCAACGAGCACGTCTTCCGCTGGAACGTCCGGTGAGCCACACCCGGAATATCCAAATGTGGTGGTCATCAACGGTAATCT
>PKDL01000035.1 GCA_002863065.1 Pseudomonadota bacterium | reverse complement strand
AAAGTGCCCTCGGGGGAGCGAGCGTGGGTACACCGGGTTTTGTGAAAGTGCTTTCAGATATTCATAAAACCCATGGTTCAGTTGACTGGCGACGCCTGGTCAATCCGGCGATTGCCATGGCGATGCGTGGCGTACCAATGGGCAGGCGCTTACACCAAGCGCTAACGCACGCGCCATTTGTAGGTCATGACCACCGCGTGCGCGCAAAATTCTTCGGAGCGGATCATAAACCTCGTCATCAAGATGAGATACTGACGTCTCCTGAGTTGGCACAGACGCTGTACCGACTCGGTACGGATGGCAGCAGCTACTTATACGCGGGGGCGCTAGGCCGCCGGATTGTAGACACTGTTCGTGGACCTGATTGGCAACCGGGCGGACTACTAGATGATGATATCAGCGACTACCGTGTCCGAGTTACTGACGCCGTTTGTATGGCCTCTGGGATGCATAATGTCTGCACCACACCGCAGCCGACTGCAGGAGTGTCATTGTTACAGTCACTGGCCATCGCTACCGCGGCGGATCGTGGCAAATCTACGCATCAGTCAGCCGAGGCATCCCGGCTTGCATTGTCAGATTTTCGGCGTTGGGTGTTTGATTACCAGGCCGCTGGACTGAAGCGCGTTGATCTTTTGGACGGGCCGTATATTGCTAGCCGAGCGGAACTCATACTCGACACGGCGGGCAATGGGACTCAGACCGCGGGTAGACCGCCCGGATCTATGAATATAGAAGTAGATAGTCCTCTCGTACTCCCTGACCACCATTGGGCGAGCATTTTGGCAATGGATGGAGATGGTAATGTGGCTCTTCTGACGATGGGACTAGGCGGTAACTTCGGGTCAAACTTGTACGTAGATGGCTTCTTTTTGAATTCCGCAGTGTCGCGTCTGGCGAGCGGATATGAACCGTCGGCGAAAAAACCACTCAATGTGGTTGCCCCGCATCGTCGGCCGGCGAGTCTAGTAGCCCCCCTTCTAGTGAAGGATACCGAATCGGGCGCATTCCGTTATGCTCTCGGTGGTGGCGCGTCTCTTTCTGAGACACTGATCATACTGCAGCATGCGATGCAGGGCGGTGATGATATATCGACCGCCGTGCAAAAACCTCGCGTGGTAGCTCGGCACGCTCATCTTGAAGTTGAGGCTGATGGCCCCGCTGGCACGCTCGGAGACAGGGGCCATGAAATCGTGGTGCGCGAGAGTCACGGACGTCTTTTGGGTATCGCGATGGAAGGCGGAGAGCCCGTCAGTATTCTCGATGAGCGAACAATCGCATGTTCTCTAAATGAGACACAGGTGTCGTACGGCGAATGCCCAAGAGATGAGGTTCTGGGTCTTTGTATCGACGCGGAGCATTGGTCCCAATGTAAAGAATAGTTTCTGCGCTACGCCGAGATGGATCAGTTCAGGGCGAGTCATCTCTAGTAGACCAACGCACTCAGCCCTCGAAATCCATTACGTATGGCGCGTACCTGCGTATGCACTGCTTCGGCTTGAGTAATCGCCGCCGCTGATGTGGTAAATGGCCAGGGTAGTGACATGAGCACATCCTTAGGAACCCGAGGGTGGTGACCACCCGATTGAGCGGCTAGCAGTGCACTCTGCACTGGAATCGACAACAAGTACGGCACAATACACGCAGGTGGTGGACCATCTGAGTCACGTTGGCGTAGAACGTAAAATTCCGTACTGCACAGCACGGGGCGACTCGCGTCATTATCCGGATGATGGAATAGGGCGTCGTCAATCAGCGCGACTTGCCTGAGATAGGGGCGCAGGCGTGACACGATGACATCGCCCGCGTGTAGTGAGGTTTTTGTGCTTTTGGGCCTTCGCGGCGTGCGGGATTGCTTCGTCAAGACCACGCCTTCGACCGCATGGCCACAGTCCAGCACAAGAGCGTGATCTGGGATATTTCTGGCGGGAACGCGATGGGTTACCAATCGGAAAAATGTATGCAGTAGGGGGCCGTCGGCAGGAATGACTGCACGCGGATCCCACCGTTCTGGCGCTAGAGTCCAGTCACCGTCGAGTTGTCCAATGGAACGGATGTGAGTTAGGGCCATTCGTTACCTACGTTACACGATTTTATATGTTCTCTGATGCGTTCTTCGGCCTCGTCCAAGTCATGGCGGACATGGCTCGAACCTGGATCTTCGATAAGACGTCCACTTGCGTCTTTCGACTCGACGTTGGTGACAACGAAACAGACTTGCTCAGTGTCATCGGGGCGATGCAGCGGCGTCGTGCGTTTCTGTGCGTATATAATTACTGCTCGCTGGCTGGTGTGTGGTGCAAACGTGTACTGGGGTAACGAGACGACAGCATAGATTTGCATGTGGCATAGGAGCCAGCGCCGGACGTAGGCATATCGCTTACTACCTACTTTATTATGAGGTAACACGATACCTAGTCGGCCGTTCGGAGAGAGCATCTTTACGCATCGCTCCAGAAAGAGAATATCTCGCTCCGTTCGGCGACCTTGCTGGTGTAATGCGTAGGAATGGACGTATTCATTGGTCACGTCGCCCGCGAATGGCGGGTTGGTGGCAATGATATCGAATGTGCCGACCCATGACTGGGGCAAGGCGCACGTAGTATCCAGTGAATCATGACAGATTATCGAACTCGCAGACACTCCAGTGGGTACGAGTGCCGTCCGGCACATCCTTGCTGCGCGAGGTGAAATATCCGCTCCATACAGCACACATCGTTCATCTTTATTCCGTGCGCTTACGAGAAATGCACCGGAGCCACATGCTGGATCAAAAACGGTCTCCTGTGGTTGTGGGGCAAGCACCTGCATCATGTGATCGACGACGTGCCGAGGGGTAAAAAACTGCCCTTTGCTGCCCTTCATATGACGTGTTGTTAGGTATTCGAAGATCGCATCAAGTCCTTCAGTCCAATGATGAGATACAGACCGATGTTCGAGCAGTGACGCGCATTCGGCAAGAGCTGAGTCAGCTAGTGATGATCGGTAGCTTGTATGTAGTTCTGGCCAAGCATGACTTGCGCAGTCTAGCCATTCATTTACCCGTTGGGTGCGTCGGCTGGCAGGGAGAAATTCACTGGCTTCCATGAGGTGATGAGTATGCGCTAATTTTGCGATGATTAGCGCATGCACTTCATCGAATGTGTCTTCACCGGAATGAGCAGCAACGATGTCTTCCAGACGAACCGCGATGGTTCCCCAATCCATAGCATGGGACCTTCGGCGACTCACGAGGCAATCAACCATTCAGAGAAACGCTCGGCCATCATCAAGGTCGGAAGGTTGATGTTACTTGATGGGATAGTCGGCATGGTGCTGGCGTCCGCCACATATAAACCACTGACACCGAACACCTGGCCACGGCCGTTCACTGCGGCTGATATACCTTTGGATACACCCATAGGAACAGTGCCACAGGGGTGATAGCCGGAATCACATATTTTCCGGATTCGTTGTTCGATTCGTTCTGGGTTAGCGAGGACCTTAGGACCCGGCCAGAACGGTGTGGCCATCTCCCGAAGAGGGGCTTGTTGCCACAGTTCAAAGCAGCGCTGCATAGCATCAACTGCCATGGCTCTGTCGTGCGGATCTTCGAGAAAGCGGCTGTGTATCTGCGGACGCGCGTTCATCTTGATTGATTTCCAGCGGATGGTTCCATGTCCACGAGGTTTACCTATGGATGCCATGAGACTGAAGAGCGGAAGGTTGTTCCGAAAAATGGGGACCATTGATCCCGCTTGGAGTTGCATATCTACGTCGTATGCACTTCCCCGATAGCTGTAGCGCATGACCGCTTGGATGACTGGTGCGAATCGATGGGAGCGGCCCCATTTGGGTCGCAACATGAAGGCAACGCCGGGATGGTCAAGCAGGCGTGCACCTACAGCAGGCGAGTCTACCCGTACATTAATCCCGAGCCGCTCAAGCTCTGCTTTTGGGCCAATACCCGACCGAAAAAGCAGCTTGGGAGTGCCGATGGAGCCGGCGCATAATACGAACCTGCTCGCATGCACTTCCTTGAGTGTTCCTTGATGCTTCACGTGCAAGCTAGTCGCTTTCAGATTGTCGAAACCAATATGCGACGCGTTGGCTCCGGACCAGATGTCGAGATTTTCACGGTTTCGGACATTTGTGGTTAGCCAGGCCTCGGCCGCGCTTATTCGCCGTCCATTGATACAATTCATCGCATGGGCACCATAGCCACGAGAGTGTGGTGCATTGCTGTCAGGACACGGCGTGTAGCCAGTGAGTTCGCATGCTTCTAAAAATGCTTGCTGCCATGGCGACATTGAATCAACAGACGCTCTTTTGAGCGGCAGCGGTCCTTCATTTCCGTGCCATGGTGTCGTAAAATCAAGGTCAGATTCTAGTTTTCGGAATGCCGGCAGGCATTGCTCCCAGGTCCATTCTATGAGGCCTAATGCACCCCATTCGTCGAAGTCATACGGTTGGCCCCGAAGTGCAATACATGTATTGACTGCAGATGAGCCACCCACCACTTTGCCTCGTGGCAACGGAAACCGAATTTGTTTTGTTGTGGGATGGTGCTTGAAGCCCCAATCATGTCGGAATAACGAATTCCAACGTCCATCCGCTAAATC
This sequence comes from Pseudomonadota bacterium, assembly GCA_002863065.1. Taxonomy (GTDB): domain Bacteria; phylum Myxococcota_A; class UBA9042. Next base: position 414 of record PKDL01000035.1, on the reverse strand, counting down.
TGGCGCGAGTGTTGCCGGGGATGGATAGTCGGGGCCCGCTTCTAAGAGAAGTACGCGGTGCGCACCTGAAGCAGTCAATCGGTTGGCAAGTACACAGCCGGCCGACCCTGCACCCACAATAATGGTATCGTACTGAGGCATTATTCCTGTTCTTAGCTGTATGTGCGTTTGATGTCACTCTCCCGTGGTTGAGTTGAGGGCTTTAGCGGCTCTATCTAGACTATTTTATAAGCCTTCTGCTGGCGGTGGTACGCGGGGTGTTTTTTATTCTATGGTCGGCGCTTACCAGAGCTACGGCAGCGGGCCTCATCTCTGAAGCTAACCTTGTTTGCACCGAAGGACCGTTGTGTTTGCTGTGACAGAGGATGCTTAAGGTCTGTTCGCAAGGTACCGAACTTAACTAATAGCGGCACT
>PKDL01000267.1 GCA_002863065.1 Pseudomonadota bacterium | reverse complement strand
CTTCGAGGCGAACGATTGGCGAAGGCCTACTTATGCCCACATTGCGGCGCACGAAATCGGTTTGAACCCGCCAATATTACTGATGGCGTTGCCCGGTGCGGTGCATGCGCGCAGCCCTTTGCTATTCCAAACTACAAGCCAAATAAAAACCCGAGACGGCTTGCAACTGCCGTCATCGAATCCCGTTACAGCGTTCCGGCTGCGCCGGTGGAGCATCGAATTGACCCGGAACGCGCCAGAGCGCAAACACTAATCGTCGGTGAAAGTCGCCCAGCATCAAAAGGCTCGCATTCCAACTCACCGGTCACTCGTCCTACGAGCGGGAGCAACCAAAAACCGCCATCATCCGATGCGTATGCGCGGCCCATAATACGCGGACCTGGACATGCAGCACCGGCAGCCATGAAGGAAACTTCAGCGTCGAGCGCATCAACGCAACCAACGAATCCACCACCAGAATACCGCAACAGCAATCTGCAAGAGACTCAGGACAGTTCGCCGCTGAATTACCAGGTAACGGGGCGAGGAGGGCACGGCGCCTTTCCGACCATGTACTGGTGGACGGCGGTCGCATGCCTGGCAATCTTCGGCGGAGTGACGGTTTCCGCATCACTTGAAAGTCGGCACCAAAAGCAGACCAAGAAGCCACTACCCGAGTGGACTCAGCTCAAAACACGCGCAATGGTAATCGGGCAGTCTGTGAAGACTGCGATGGCAGATGGGCGTCCTGATATTGCTGCGGCAGTTTTACGCTCACATCCAGACGCACTGGTCATCCGTGCTTCAGGAACTCAAGCTTTCGTACCAGGAAATAGAGCCACGCATTATCTCGACCCGAAAACTGCCTGCACAAAAAGCAGCTCTAGTATCCCAAAGACGCCGGCGGCTCCGGTCGATACGGATAAGGACAGCGATAGCCGAATGGCTTGCGATAGGACGGATGAGGATACTGCGGAAGAGAACAAGCCGGAGCTAAGCCGGTATCGGTCGCACTGGTCCACAACCGAAGCAGTGGTCCATGTTGGAAGCAGCAGCCATGTTACTGCCCCAATCCACGGACAGGCCTTATGTGACGACTGTAAAAATGGCACACAGAACAATGTACTAGCCTGGATAGTAATACCTGCACCACAACGAATGGAGACCGTCAGCAGTCGACCATACCTAGAAATCGCAGCGGGAAGTACGGTTACGGTTCTCATTATGATAATTGCAGTCGCACTGCGCAGGCGACCACATACCTAGGCAACTTCGAAACGAAGTGTAGCGAGAGTAACGCACGTGTCATTTCTTCTCATTGGAATCATCATTCTAGCAATTTTGGGCATTGCCGATGGGCTCTACTTAGTCAATTTGAAGATTGAGGATGAAGCAACCGGCATCGCCTCATCTCGGGTATGTGAGGCCCTCAGTGAGACCGGCTGTTCAATTGCACTCGACAGCGCAGTCTCATCAATCGGTCCTGTTCCTTTGAGCCTAATCGGCGTTGCTACCTACTGCATTGTGCTCGTCCTCGCAGTCCGTTGGTGGCGTAAATCAAGATTACCCCACGCGAGCGAGTCGAGTGCGTTTGAAGGTTCTGCTATCGCCGCTATCGCAACCGCTTCGGTTGCACTCTCTTTTGCGCTAGCAGGCTATTCTGCGTGGCTTGGGTCATGGTGCATATTCTGCATTGGATTGTATGGCATTAATCTGGGTTTACTCGCTCTGGTTAGCTTTGCCATCCCTCGCCACCCTCTGCGAGGGATGATCACTACCATCACTACTGTTTTCCATTATCCGCGCGCGGTGATGGCAAATGTACTCCTATTGGTGGGGCTTATCGGGGTGGGGATGCTACTACTTGAACGGCGAGTTGAAGCGTTCGCAGGCGACCGGCTCACTGCAGACAGAGCACGAATGGAAAAAGCTCTCGAACTAGGCACCTTTGCAGTGGACATCGACAATCTTCCAAGCGTCGGGCCTGCCAATGCACCACTCACATTGATCAAAATGTCTGACTTCGAATGCCCCTACTGCAAAAAGATGTGGACTGGCCTGGAAACCTACCGGAAACGCTACCCAGATGGCGTCCGTGTTGCGTTCATGCACAGTCCTTTAGATGCTGCTTGTAACCCTATGATAACTCGTCCTTTTCACAAACGCGCATGTGCAGCAGCGATTGCGACTGAATGCGCTCATCGTCAAGGCAAGTTCTTTGAGATGGCTGATAGGCTCTTCGCGCAAAGCCCCGCGTATACGGATTATGACCTGGAATCCGCAGCGTTAACGGCAGGATTAGACATTACGCGATGGCGCACATGCATCGAAGACCCGACAGCGAAATCAACAGTGAGACGTCAGGCCTTATTGGCACAGGCCATCGGTTCCGCCGGTACCCCAAACAGTCTGCTCCTACTCCGGGGGCAGGCGGAAGCTCTGTTCATGCGTGGTGGTCTTCAACCCACGAGTCTTCGGACGATGGCTGCAGAACTACCGAAGCGGCTGAAAACATCGCCTCCAGCGAGAAGTCCACTGGTACTCGCTCGAGAAGCAGCTTGGAAGGAGGGCCGTCATGAGCGACCTCTAATGCAGCAACCCATTGTCGATACGCCGCTAAAAGACGACGTACTAGAGATTACTATTGCCGCGAACCCAACCGATGTGGCTGGTCGGCAGCAAATTAAGGCCGGCCTTGAGCTCGGTCTTTATTTCACCAACGTGGCCCGAGTACAGCTGGTAGCTATGCAAAATTCACAATGCAGTGTCCCGACCGATTCTAGTTGTGCCGCAACAAAAATTTTAGCGTGTGCGAACCAACTTACCAACGGTGCAGTCGGTTCGAAGGTACTGGGTGAGCTCGTTGGTTTTGAACCCAAGGATGCGACTACGCTCCTACCTACAGTACGTCAGAAGTATGCGGCGATCGCCAGCTGTCTCGATTCGCCCGCCAGTGCACTTGCACGAGAGGATGCTTTACTCGATGGATTACCGTTAGTACCTGACCGACCACATATTTGGATCGATGGATTCCACTTCGATGGTCCACTAACTAGACCGGAAATCGAAAGTCATATCGCTGCTATACTGTTGACTCGACAAGAGCAGTAGTCGAATACATGTGGCTGTTGAATACGTATGGCTATAGGGACATGACCGGATACCACAACAGAAGGGGCCGATAGAGATATGAACATCCCAAAACGCTCTTGGGCGCCGACTCTCGTAACCGTTTGGGTAGCGGCGACTCTCGCCAGCTGTACGGGTCGTACCGTCCCTTCAGAAGTTCCGGCGCATGCAGTTACGAGTGGTATACAAGCCATACCAACGCCAGCACCCAAAACCAGAAGCGCGCAGTGACGAATTGACAGCGCCCGGGACCACCAGATAAGAACTCAGGTAATGAATGTTCCACGAGTTACGGCGAAATCCTGGTTCGCTGCCGCACTCATACTTTGGAGTTGCGGGTACTCCGGCCCGAGCCACTCGGCTGAAATCACCAATGTCATCGACGCCTTTGATGGTGATAAGTCGTGGGACGGTGTGTTCGGTATCCGGTATGTGCATATCAACCGCCAATCTCTGGTGCTCCGAGAATGGACATGTGTAGCCCCGAATCCGCTGTGCCCGGATGGGTCTCAGGTACTCGATACGCGACAAATGGCATTCTCCGAGTCAGTCAATGTACTGAATATCGATCTACGAGCTGGTTTGTATAAAGACCTCGAATTCCACATGACATTACCGATCGTCGTGGGTTGGACGTCAAACCTGGCACACGATACGGGTGTTTCAGGTTCGAATTCACTCGTAGATAGTGCGCTCATTACCAGCTTATTTTCCCTACCCTACACCAGCCCAAGTCGGGTGGGCTTCGGCGACATGGTGATGGGCCTTCGTTATGCGCCCTACCATCAATCACGCGATGCATCCTATCCATCGTGGGTTCTCGGTGTGGAATATCTCGCTCCTACTGGGGTTGTAAGAACAGCAAATCAAGCAGGAGTTGGCGGAGCAGTACATGCACTTTCTCTCATTACTGCAATCAGTCGATCGTTCGGGGTGGTTGAACCATACGTAGAATTTAAGGGTATCCTGAGATTCCCCGACCCGGGCGGGCCCTTTCAAAATGAGCGCGTGACACAAACACTGGTCTCTCCTGGCCACACGCTTAGCATGCTCCTTGGATCAGAATTTCATGTTTGGCACCGGCCTAATGATGAAGGTCCATACCTCAGTTTAGACCTAGGCCTCGTGGCGGACTACACGTTCGAGGGACGTGAATTCACCGAACTATTCGACGCATTGGGCTCAAGCGGTTGCTCCCCAGGCGATGGGTGCTCGCGAACCTATTACACCCGGGACCTAGCAAACGGCCAACAGAGGAAGGTGAACGGGATAACCGATGTCGAACAGTATGGACGGTACGGTGCCAAGGTAGGACTCACATACCAACCCGCGAGATACGTCAAAGTGCGACTGGGGTTCGACTACTGGCACACAACAAGCCACTACATTACGTTCGCAGACGCAGGAGTCGACATTGACGGGACACGTGGAGTTAGGGGCCGGAACTCACAGAACCTTAATGAATTCAATCCGTTTTACAATTCGTCCTATGATGAGTACGGGCGGCGTTTCCGTGTCGACGATAAAAATACCTACCGCGTGACATTCGCCATTGAAGGTCAGCTCTAGACCATAACCGGCTGAATCTGTCGTTCTAGCAAGTATTTACGAGACCCTACTGGACCGCATCATGTTCAATCTTCAGAATCACCCGCTGTGCCGCACCTTATTTATAGAGATAATGACGTTCACGATGGTGCTGCTCTGTAGCTGTGAAAAAGGTCCCAGCCGTGAGACGGCAACCGCAGCATCCACTCCGCAACGAACAAGCACCAATTCATCGGTAAGGACCGAATCCCCCCCCCCGACAGCTACCGAATCCACTCCATCGATTCCCCTGGACGCACCAGTCGTCCAGCTCGATAACGACAGAGCACAGGTACCAGCAAAGGAAGCACAGGAAAAACC
>PKDL01000513.1 GCA_002863065.1 Pseudomonadota bacterium | reverse complement strand
CCCTCGAATGTTTCCAGTGTGCACCCGGCAAACAACTGCTCAATGCGTCCGTAGCGCCAAGACTGTTGTCCGCTGGAACGCGTCGCCACCCAGCCTCCGACGGTAGAAAGTTCGTACGATTGGGGATAATGACCAAGTACATACCCATGAGGGCGAAGTTGGCCTTCGATATCGGGTCCTTTGGTGCCCGGTCCGAAGGTTGCGATTTGGCTTATTGGGTCCAAGTGCGTTAGCTGGTCCATGGCGGCCAAAGATAGGGTGAGAATGGGCTCTTTACGTTCCGCGGGCGTCACATGGCCAGCCACAGATGTGCCACCACCATACGGGATAATTACCCAGCCGTTACCCTTCGCCGCAGCGAGCAATTCGCGAATTTCCCCCGCATGTTTAGGGGTAGCAACTCCATCCGGGAAAATATTGAATTGACCGCTCCGCATGGCGAGCCAGTCCGGCAGACTCTGGCCTCGGGCATGACGAATGCGAGTGTCGGCGGTTCTATCGATCAGGGGATGTTCCGGCAGCCGACTCTCGGGTACGGTTTCAACAACCGAGTCTAAGCTGGCATCTGGTAGTACATGACCAGTACCTATTTTCCCCTCTAAAAACTCTTTGCCGCCCGTAGGCATGGGGTAGTGGTTTGCCTCATCACCCCAACCATTCCAACGTCGCATGGTATCTCCACTGTGTGCTCTATGAGACCTATTCGAAGACCACAGCCAAGGCCCTTAGGCCGGTCTGCTCCCTCCAATCGCCTACTGATGTAGCACGATTCGGGGCGAGTCGGGAACAGTGCACGGGCAGTCAGCCGTCAAGGAGTATGGCGAGGTTTTCGGTGGAGGGGCGTATGCGGCGTTTTATCCATTTGAAGCAGGAGGCTATGCCACTACTGCATCGCTGAACGGTTTGGGTGCATCGCTGAACGGTTTGGGTGCATCGCTGAACGGTTTGAGTGCGGGGCTGATGATTCGGGGGCGAGATCTAAACCTCTGAACTTTCAGAAAGGTGGCCCGTGCTGCTCTTTGGATTCGAGGGGGGTAATCGGGATGGCAATATTAGTCCATTGGGGGAAGCCACTGGGCTGTGGTTTTCAGTGTTTCCAGTGATTTCTGAAGATCTCTCTCTCGAACCAGAATGTAGTCCGTATTGTACGTGGAAAGCGTGAGGACACTGATTGATACCTTCGCCAACGGCGTGGTCAGCGAGGCCATGACTCCGACGAGAGAGAAGTCTAACGGTCCGACGATCACAATGGCGCGCCAATCGCGTTCAGCATCAACCTCTGCAGGTATCGAGTCGGTTGGCGCGATTACTGAGAGCTCGTCATCGGTATAGGTTAATGATGACAGCTGGCTCGCAACAAACCATGCGGGTATCTCACTATCTCGTGGCAGCTGACAGATAGCGTAGCGTTCGGTCAATACGCGCAGGGTAAGTTTCGGTCCGTTGTACAGCGATGACATTGGTAAAGTGTAACACTTGATGGCCCTCAACGTGACCCGAGACAGCTGTGTTGAACTTGGTCGCAAACAGCCGTTTGTGGCGCCAAAGTGTGGGGGTGCTCCTAACCAAGTCGCAAAGAAATGCGCTGCCGGTGGGAAGGATCTCGCGGCGTCCATTCCTAAAGCGGTCGATTAGACGCTTTCCTTGGCTACGCAAGACGGTAATGGGTATCCGGTGCGAGGTTTGTTATCGGGATCTCGAGCCAGTATTAGCTTTGCTGTTTAGGCTCGCGAAACCGTATTAGACGTATCTACGCTCATCCTTAGGTCTACCCCCTTGAGTTATTCCTGACCTTGAGTAGGTTGCATCCATGAGTAAGTTCCAGTCATTTCGAAGCCTAGAGTTCAATAGCGATGCCTTACGCAATGCACAGAACAGGCAGAATCAGCTAACCAAGCCTGCCGGAAGCCTCGGGCGCCTTGAGGACATAGCGATACAGCTCTGTGGATTGCAGGGAGGGACTCGCGCGTTATCACGGCCTGCCGCAGCTATCATTTGCGCCGCCGATCACCCGGTAACTCAGCACGGGGTTAGCGCCTATCCTGCAGCGGTGACTCCGGCGATGGTGTTGAACATTCTTTCGGGCGGAGCGGCATCCACAGTACTTGCTCGAACCTCCGGTCTTCCATTGATGGTGCTGGACGTAGGTGTGGATGGTTTGCCTAAGGTGAGTAGCACTGATGCGGCTGCCTACCGGCACCATCCGGTTGGAGGTGGTGGAGACATCCTGGTGGAGGATGCGATGAGTGTCGCAGTCTTTGCCGAGGCGGTAGATGCCGGTGCCCGGGCGGTAGATAGCTTTGATGACTTGCGTGTGTTGGTGGTTGGAGAGCTTGGTATCGGCAATACGACCGTTGCATCAGCTGTCGCGACTGCGATTCTCGGGATTGAACCGGAGCGGCTCACCGGACCTGGTACGGGCGTCCAAGGATCTGCTCTAGACCGCAAGATACGGGTTGTACGAGACGCGGTGCAGCGCGTTGGAACAGTCGCTCCTGAAGAGGCACTACGCCGGCTCGGTGGTCGAGACCTGGCTGCTATGGCGGGCGCAATGGCGAGAGGCGCCGAGCTAGGGGCGGCTGTAATCGTAGATGGGTTTATCGCAAGTGTAGCGGCTCTTGCGCTCTTGAAAACGAATCCTCAACTTCGGTCCGCATTTTTCTTCGGGACGCAATCGGAAGAGCCTGGTCATACCGCGGTGCTCAAGGCACTCGATGCGGTACCTCTGCTGGGTTTAGGGTTTCGACTCGGTGAAGGTACCGGCGCATTGGCTGCAGTGCCCCTATTCGATATGGCGGTCGCGATTCACAACGAAATGGCTACCTTCGAGGGGGCCGCAGTGCCCGAGAAGTCATGAGAGCGTGGCTTCGCGGTCTCCGCGCCGCCTGCTTATTTTTGACCAGGGTACCTGTAGCAGGGGGACCGTACTCCGATGAGGAGTGGCGATGGTCGTCTGGATGGTTTCCGACGGTCGGCATACTAATCGCCATTCCGATGGCACTGATCTTTGAGGCACTTCTTCCGCTGGGGGCCCTCTTTGCGGCGGTTGCGGCGGTCAGCACTACAATGCTGCTTACCGGTGGCTTTCACGAAGATGGACTCGCAGATACTGCCGACGCGATGGGCGGGTCATTTGATCGCGACCGGTTGTTCGTCATTTTGAAAGATAGTCGCTTGGGTGCGTTCGGTGGGATGGCGTTATTTGCCGTGCTGCTGGCCAAGGTTGCTCTGCTCGGTCGAGTGGAGGAGGTGCTTGCGGTGTTCATCCTCTCTCAGAGCCTCTCTCGGATGTTCCCCATCTGGTTGATGGTACGCCTACCATACGTGACGTCGGACGAGGCGAGTAAGTCAAGACGGGTTACTAGAGCGGGGCTACCCCAAGGGATTTTGGCAACTATTGTGCCGTTAGGTGTGAGCCTGGCGTGTTACCTAGTAGGCACGGTAGACCTTCTGCCGCTGGGCTTCGCTTGGTTGGCCGGCTTCCTGCTGATGCTCATATGCGCTTGGCGCTTTGTGGTGAGGGCAGGGGGGATCACTGGTGATTTTTTGGGGGCGACCCAGCAAGTCACTGAGCTAGGAATTTTGGCTGCACTCGTATGGCCGTAACTACACTTCGGGTGATTCGCCACGCAAAAGTGGCCGTGTCGGGGCTGTGTTACGGACGCTCACAAGTTCCTCTAACGGTCAGCGCTCAGGAAGCAGCGAGTCAGATGATTCAGAGAGGTGGTCTGCAGCTTGATGCAGTGTGGTCATCACCGGCTCCACGCTGCTCTGAACCTGCGGCTATTTGGGCCGCTGCTGCGAAGGCACCACACCATGTGGACGCGAGGTTGTGGGAACTCGCATATGGTGACTGGGAAGGTCTCGCTTGGGACGACGTGCCGCGAGTATCCATGGACCACTGGGCTGAGGATTGGATTCATCGCGCACCACCAGGAGGTGAATCCGCTCGAGATTTGGAGGGCCGTGTCCGGAGCTGGATAGAGTCGTTGCCACGGGGACACTATGGTTTGTCGGCGCATGCCGGGGTAATTCGGGGACTACAGGTGGTGGTCAATGGCATTGCATGGCCAGATGCCATGCAATGCCCAGCCCCCCATCTGGAAGCCGTAGAATTCTGTTGGTAGGCAATCAGAAACCTCATGTGCGAGTATTAGTTAGCGGGCGAAGACCCACGTTCACTTGGGAATGAAGTTAGAGAGTTTTTTCTGCGGAGAAAGAGAGCATTATGAGAAATTTTAATTCAGTGATGACCGGTTTGGTCTCCTTCGCTTTAGCGACATGTACTTTTGGTTGTGCCGATGACAGCAGCACCAGCACAGCTACTGCTACCGGTAACTCAGCACTCAGCGTACTACTCGAGCCAGAAGGCACCATCACTGACGGGATTGAGGCCGGTGATGAAGTAGACAAGATCCGCGACGGCTGGACGGTCGAGTTCTCTCGATACATCGTCGCTGTAGGCGATGTTGACCTAGCTCTATCGACGGACCAGACAGCAACAGCCGAAGCGACGGATGCAAGCCTTGAGAAGACGTGAGTGAGCTCTCAATCTTGTAATGTATAGAAGGCATACGGTGTATATTATAAGAGGAGTATGCATTTTGGACTGTTCGGCGAGCGACTTCGCATTCTTTATTTCAGAAACAAGAAACAAGGAGCCGGTGCGCATGCGGCCGAAGCGGCGATAAGCGCTAGCGCAGGTACTACTTTCACTCAGGGTGAAGCTTGTGCATGCTCATACACACACTGCGACATCTCCATTCCCCTGTGCTCTGTCGACCGCAAGCCAGCATCTCTTGGTCACGACCGACTTCGTGAATGCAAACAATAAAAAAATGAAACATTCAAACACCTGGTATCGCAGGGTCGGCTTCCGCGGTGGCGCCAGATGTACCTCCGGCCCTCCCTAAACCCACGCCTGCCGCGTCTGCGACCGCAATGACGCCAGCAGCCACTGCAGGTACGCCAGCAGCCACTGCAGGTAGACTGAACCGCAACGATTTTATTTGATGTTGCCTTTTATTTATGAGTAA
>PKDL01000447.1 GCA_002863065.1 Pseudomonadota bacterium | reverse complement strand
AAATGCCGGAACCGCCACAACCGCGAGGATGGCGAGAATCGCGACAACGATCATCAGCTCGATGAGCGTAAAACCCTTCTTATTTGAAGTGCGTAGTCGATTGATCATTATGTAAATCCCTCTCATTTCAGCACGTGAGTGCGTAGTGAAACGAGTTGTGCCGCCCCGTGGCGGCCCATCTCGCTAATCCTCAAACAATTGAGGCCCTAACATGCCCTGTTTATTGGCACCCTGAGAAGATGCACTAAGCATGCCAATGCATATACCTGTACAGAAACCGTGGCACGTCTATGGGTTCGGTTCTCAAACCGCCCGATCGAAATCATCGACCTTGACAGAGACTGTCAGTTGTTTTGATGCCACATGACATTATTTGTCACCTTCAGCATGTACATGCGAATCACAAACGGACCCAAGACTGCGTAACTCGAAGCCAGTTCACGTGTGAGTGCCTATATTGCGTGTCGTAATCTTCTGACCGGGGCTTGACCCGCTAGTCTCCACCGACTATCAAAATAAACATGGCAGCGCCGCCCGGGAACGACATCTATATTGTAAGTGACCTACACTTGGGCGAAGGCTGGAATACACAGACTCAGCGATATTCTCGCTTGGAGATGTTCTTTTACGACCAGTCCTTCGGCGAGTTCATCGACCACATTATTGCACAGTGTCGGGACAACGGCCGCACTGCATCACTAGTACTCAATGGAGATATCTTTGACTTCCTTGCGGTCGTTGCCACGCCCATGGATTCGAACTCGACCTCGCGTTTTGGACGTGCAGCGCAACACTTCGGACTCGGCACTACGGAAAAAGAGTCGGTATGGAAGATGCGAAATATACTGGCCGGGCATCCAACCTGGGTAGTGGCGCTAACTCGGCTGCTGCAAGCTGGTCACTCTTTGGTAATGATCCGTGGAAACCATGATGCGGAGCTCTACTGGCCAGCGGTTCAGGAGGAATTGACCTCTACAATCGTCGCGAATGCGCCGGAGCCAGAGCAGGAATCGCTTCGAAATCGTATTGAGTTCAGACAATGGTTTCTCTACGAGCCGGGCCGCTACTTCATCGAGCATGGAAATCAGTACGACACCACCAACGCATTTCGATTTGTAACCAATCCAGTACTGCCCCCGGAGTATCACGCAGACCAACAGGTCATGCTTGACCTCCCTATGGGGAGCCTCTTCATGCGGTACTTGTATAATAAAATGCGGTTGTTAGACCCTTATACGACACACTTCGTTACGCTGGAACAGTACCTTCGCATCACCTACCACCATAACTTCGTCGATCTGCTCCGCATGGGTACTATTCACGTACCCTACTTCTTCCGCGCCATCCGGGAAGCCCGTCTGTTCGAGCAGCAAGGTATGGCGCCAGTCAAGCGGGAACACGAGACGCGCATGGAGGCACTAGCGCAAGAAAGTGACCTTGGGGACAGACTGGGAGCGGTGGAACGGCTCGCAAAGCGGCCTATTGGAACGACAAAATATAACCTATTGAAACAGATACTGCGTCCAGTCGTTCGCTCGTCCCTCACATTTGTTGGTCTCACACTCCTCAGCGTGCTCGGTTGGTTTTATATTTTCAACTTCATCCAAGAGACAGAGTGGCTCACCCGGGGTCTGTTAGGTAAGTCATCCTTGCAAGCAGTGCTTGCAGTTGTCACGTTCATTGGACTGTTTTTAGGCTTCAGCTTTGTAAACCGAGCGCTGCATCGCGGCAGCGACCCTGGTGAAGATGGAAACTTCGAAATCGCAAAAAAGATTGCAGCCCTACTGAACGTTCCGTGCGTCAGCATGGGTCACACGCATGGAGCACAGCTCCGTCACTTTGATGGCGGCGCATATGCGAACTCCGGAACGTGGATCCCGCACCCTGGACCGTGGGATACGTTGACCCCTGGCGCACGGCAGTTCACTTTTGTCACCATTATCGGAACAGATATGTCACTCAGGAGATGGAACACCGACGCGAAGCGAGCGGAGGCGGTGATCTTACTCGACGACTATCGTCCAACCACGCTGGAGCGATTACTGACCGATGATAGAGAGCCTGCGCGGTTACCGGAAGAAGGCTAATACGTTGCAAGGCCATCAACGCCAGAATGCCGCCAGAGGGCACTCATCACCACGAATATGACGTTATTCCGGCATAACGCGTGCGTTTTCGCTAGGCTCTCCTGCATGCACCAACGCAGCATAAATATGAGTGAGCGGTCCACTTGGTGGGCATGCTACGTATGCACCGTGACTCTCGTTTGGGTCAGCGGCTTCCAGGGTTGTGTTCAGGTGACAGACTTACGAGAAGCGGCCGACAGCGAGTCTGCTCCAGGCGGACAAATCGATACGGGTTGGATGGACATCCGTGCTACGGCCTCATGCGTCAATGAAAGCGACTGCACACAAGGCGAATGCGGTACATCGGACTGCGTGGATAGCCAATGCGTTACGACGCCCCGTAAGGACGGACAGCCTTGCAGCGACGGAAACCCCAATACGGTGGGAGATACATGCCTCGATGGGATCTGTGAGCCGGGAGCCGACGTATGCCTGTGTCAATCCAATACTGACTGTGAACCATTCGATGACCAAAACCAATGTAATGGGAAATTGGAGTGCAACGGATGCTCCTGCGTACCCATATCAACTCCTCCAGGTACACCGTGTGATGACAATGACCCGTTGACCGAGAACGACGAATGCAACGCCCAAGAACAATGCGCCGGCGAATTTGTATGCCAATGTAGTACGTCGTCTGAGTGCATACCAACGCCCTGTAACGAAGCAGCGTGCGATGCCTGTCTTTGCATGCAATATCCGGCCACCCTCGGCTATGAGTACGCCAGCTATGACTTCAATGATGGTCTACCGGCGAATTGGTCGACCACGTCGTCTAGTCCAACCGTCACATGGCGAACCGCAGCAACGGGACTACGAGTGGGTAACCCCGAAGGTCTGTACACGGGCCCTGGCGTCATTGCTGAACTTGAATCGTCGGCTCTCATCGTCCCGAACACCACCGTCGTTTTGGAAGTAGATATCGCGTTTTTTTCAGCCGAAAGTACATGCGATGACCGCCTTGAGGTCTTCGTAGGCGACATACTCGTGGATAGCTTATGTGGCCCTACGCCGGCGACTCGGCGCAGGTACGATGCGCAGCCGGACGAACAAGGCAGGGTCACAGTTCGTTTCGTCTTCACCAGTGATGACGATACTAATGATGCCGCTGGCCCCCTTCTAACGGGCGTTCGCTGGGTACGGGCTCGGTGGGATACATGTGGCCTTTTACCGGCCGAGCGAGTCGTACCCACTGCACAAGGCGTAACGGAATATGCGCCTACTCTTGCTGCCGATGACTCAGCTGTGCACGTATATTGGAGTACCCCAGAAGGCATATTCGCACGAGACTTCGACCAGGCTGGTAACTCTATCAGTGGCGTAACTCTATTAGACTCAGATGGCGAGCAAGCAACGAGCGCAGACGCATATGCGCTCTGGCGCCGACCCACTGCGCAGGCCTTGATACTCCGCGACAGCTCCACTAACGATATTGACATCATTCCTGTATCCGACACCTTGGACGGCTACGGGTTGGACGCCAATGCCAACGGCCCAATGGCCGTATGGAGGTCGCTTACCGATAGTGAACCTGCCGTTCACGTCATACACGGCCGCAAGGGATTCGGCCCATCCGCATCAAGCTTCACCATCGAGCCTAACGTGCAAACATTTCACGCTCCACGAATTGCAGCAACGGCGAACGGTATACGGGTCTTGACCTCCGATAGTACCGGCCAGTTGAAGGTATATTCGGACACAGGAGTACTTGCGCAAGCATTCAACACCACTAGCGTCCGGCAGCCCGAGATTTCTGCAGGGCATGGGACCTATGCCATCGTTTCATCGGGCCAAGAACAAATCACCATAAGCAGCCCAGCTGCCACAGCGTCGCTAGCCGCGAACGATGTTGTGGAAGTGGATCTAGTGGCTCATCCGGCAGGTTGGTTTGTGATCTGGGTTGCTCGAAATGCGTATGATACCGATATATTACTGGCTACTACTTCCCCAGAACTGGACGGCCTTACCGGCGTCAATTTCCCCGTAGCCGAGTACTCATATGCAAACCAAGACTCTGTTGGGTTAGGAGACGGACCGACCCAATGGGCCACTTGGCGCACCGACTGGTATGGAGCGGATAGCTCAACAGTCGTTCTGCGCACTCTGAATAATCTATACTGACTCGCGCAAAGCGCATGGTGAACTTAGGGGTTCAGATGAATTTCTGGTCCACCCTTCAAGGTCATTTGACCGCCCGCCTTCAAGTCCATGGTCGACCCAGACTCCTGGTTCCATGTAGTGCCTGCTTTGAAAGATGTATCTTTATCGCTCTCAACGATGAGCGAATTACACTTGATCTTGCAGTTCTCTTTCGCGTTCAGAACGATATCTTTGGCAGCATATAAGTAGAGGGTTTGCGTCTCGCTATCCAACTTTACGACGACCTCTCCTGCTTTATCCGAAAGCAAGATGCCAGCCTGCCCTGAGGTCATATCCAATGCCATCACATGACCACCGGTGTCTCCATCCGGCACATCTATCTCGACCGCACCGCCGCCAGCCGTCTCGACACTTACAGTCCCATTGACTGCTGGCTGGTCGTACACGTTGTCGTCTTTCACTGACGCCTGAATAACCACACGCTCTGCGTCAGACTCACCCGTGTCTACAAAGGCCAGCATATGACCGGAGCGCGAACGAAAACCCCGCAGTGCGTTACCACCTGCCGGTTGTGCCCCTCTCGCTTCAGTATTTTGCCAAAAAGGGAGGTCCTGTCCGTTGAACATCTGACCAATGACTATGGGCTCCCTAAATGAGCCGAACATAAAAGCGACGAGCACTTCGTCTTCGGGATCGGGCAGAAAGAACGCCCCTCGTAATTCGTCTGTCTCAGAGCCTCCGTGAAGATTCGAGCCTGCCATGAATGAGGCGACACGGCACCATGTAGACGCCATATCCTCTTTATCGGGAGTGTTCGTG
>PKDL01000184.1 GCA_002863065.1 Pseudomonadota bacterium | reverse complement strand
CTTCCTGATTGAGTCGATGACTGCCGTTCGTGAGCGAATTCCCAATGCGGTACTTGTGATTGTTGGCTCTGGTCGTGAGCAAAAGAAACTACGCCGATTGGTAACATCGCATGGTCTGGAACAAGTCGTCCTATTTCTTGGGCGCATTCCCCACGAGTCAGTTGCGCGGTTATATTCACTTGCAGATGTTTTTGTATTGGCGAGCCGAGTTTGGACGGATCCGGTGACAGGCCTACGTGATGCGGAGACTATGGGGAGGGTGCTCTGCGAAGCCAATGCAGCGGGCGTACCCGTTGTCGCGGCTTCCTCCGGTGGTATCCCCAGCGTGATAGAACATGGCCAAAATGGGCTCTTGTTCACGCCGGACGATGCCGACTCGCTCGTACACTCCTTATCGTGGCTCTACCGAGATGAAGAGTTATCTCGCGGGATGGTACAGAGAGGTCGCAAAGCCTCCATCGAGCGCTTTGATTGGCGCCACATCGTGGATGCGCATGTCCGCGTCTTTGATCGAGTGGTAAAAGTACAGAGAGGGGCCGCCTGATGAAATTCCGCAGCGTACGGATTCAGATGATTCAGCCCTGTCACGCACACTGTGCCTGGTGTTCAACTCACAAGAAGAACCCAGTATTCAAGCGCCTTGTTCAGAACTCGGAGTCGCAAGATTTCCATGCGTTCTACCGTGAAGTGGTGGAGTTACATCAGCCTGAAGAGGTGTTTGTTTCTGGTGGTGAGCCGTTGTTATCCGATGATTTGCCGGAGCTGCTATGGGCAATGGCGGATGGTCCGCGTCGAGTCCACGTATTTTGCAGCTATCAGTTTAGCCGCAAGGTGATGGAGCGTATTAGCCAGCTCGAGCTTCCCGATAATGTAGTCATCAACCACACCGCTATTTACTTCGAGCCGGAGCGCTGGCGGGCTTTAACGGGATTCCCGTTCGAGGTGTACCGCGATAATGTGCGTACTGCGATTGCGATGCCGGTAAAGAAACGCTTCAAGTTTATTGTGAATCACAGTCGCCTACATGAGGAGATTGCCCGCTTTCAGAAGCTGGTCGAGCCCGACGACAGTTGTGAGATATCGCTGAAGATCATGAATGACCAAGGGAACGGAATGGTCGTCGACGTTATGCAAGCGAGTGAGGAGCGAGTCTTCGGCCGTATGTCCAAGCTCGATCAAGTCTTATCTGACGCGGGTTGGAGTACGAAGCGTCCGCGGACGAGCATCGATCGCGTTGCCCAGGTGATACAGACTGGCGATGTGACTCAGTGTCCGTATCGAGAGGACCCACTCGAGCTGCGGTTGGCTTTCTATCGCGGAGGAGATGGGAAGTCGGTGCTCAAATACCGGTATTGCCCGTACTTTCCGCCGGACTTCGGGCACAAGTTCCATCTCGGTTGTGACAGCATTAGTAAGTTGGCCAAGAACTTCACGAAAGGGCCCTTCCGTGAACATTGCGGGAAGTGTCGACTTTTGCATTATGATGCCAGTCGAGTGGCAGAAACTGCAGTTTGATGTGCAGCGTGTGTCAATCGCTCGCTAGGTGGACGAACTCGCTCGGGTGAATGTCGCCGGTAGGCTCCTTGATAGGGTCCTGATGTTCAGGTGCTGGCACGCCATTTAGGTGCTGCGGGTTTAGGTGCAAACCCAATATTTAGGAACCGATGTCAGATACCTATGCGGTAGCAAAGGCGCGCCTCGGTGTGTGTGGTTAGCGTACGCCAATCCAAGTCGCATCGATAGCAGTGCTCAAGATGGTACAGCCTGATGCGCTTCGGTACTCGGTGTCAGCGTGAAGTTCGCATTTTGCCAACTGCATACCTTGAAATCACTTAGAAGGTGGGTGGAACCTCGCCCGGCGTTATCTTGCCTTACGGGCCAATGGTTTCTCTGGGAGTAATGACTCTGACAGGTCGGTAACGCAGGCGACGTGTATTTATTGGCATATCCTTCCAAGGTTGGAACGTAGCCCAGCAGTTCAATTCCTAGTCTTTTTGGGGATGGGATCTTGGAAGGTCTTACTTGGCCTAGAATGCAATTATTTTGTGCGGTGCCCGCCTCTCATCAGCGATAGCGGCAGTCCACAACGGCTACTTTTGAGTATGTATACACCCCCAAGGCTCAGCGCTCTGTGTGGGAGCTGGGGTGTCAATGATTTACCACCATGGCTACGCTCGGGTTTGCCCACTCGCATTTTGTGGGAAAGCTAGTTTACGGGCGCAATAGGTCTGCAAGTGCCTCTCTGGCAATTACCTGAACGGCATTGGTTGGACTTGTAGCAGGAACGTCCATTAACACGACTGCCAACCGGTGTGATGGCTACAACATCACTCCACGTGAGCGGTATGCGCGTGACGTTGCTCTTATCCAGCAGTAAAAAACCGTCTGTGGCCGTCATAATGATGCGACCTGCTATTTTGCGGTCGTCTGTCGAATATACAACGACATAGCGGTCAGTCAGTCTACGTACGGTTTCAGCTAACTCTCTTTCTTTGGATGAAGCGGGTGGCTTGCACCCCTTGCACCGTAACATTGCGGAGTATGGCTTTGTTCCCGACCCATTCACTACTGGCCGATTGGAAGGACTGGCTGTCCCCTCTGATAGGTCTTCTGTAATTGAACGAATTTGCTTCCAATAATAGGTGCGTTGGTCCGTACTGCCGAGAAGCTCTAAGGTGATAGATTCGTCATCGACTCGTCTTACAACGCCTCGGTTTTCGCTACCAGCAAGGAGTCCATCTCGTAGTTCTAAGACAACTACCCGTCCCACGAGGTGCTGGCGGCCACTTGGCCTCCTCGCGTCATTAACCACACGCTTACTCCCTTGTTTGGACTTTGAAACACGTGACTTGCGTCTTGTTTTTTTCGACTTTCGTGTATCTATCGTTGTACTTGGGTATCGCGACCGACCTGGGTAGTACCGCATCCCGAGGCTTATGATGTTGCCAACGACCGTCAGCTGCTTGCTGTCGGTTACTCCGTCAATGCCGAACCGCAGTCCTCCTATGTGTAGTTCCACTCCATATTGAGGAGTTGGGAACCACAAGAAGCCTATCGATACGCCCGCGGATGCACCAATTGCGAGTTCGTCGTCTTCGCTGCTACCTGTTGATCCGCTAAACTGACGCCGAGCTTCAGCGTCCACTGTCGGGGCCTCGGCCTCTGTAAAAGTCAATTCCAAACCGATGTCGCCAAAAAATGCCAACGACTCAACGATATAGGTATGAAAACGTCCACTTATTCCGACGCCAAATGTAAACTGGGAGGTATCGTCTTGTGTGACCCCAGAAAGGCTGAGGTTCGCACCGAATGACCCTGTTTCTTCCCAGAAATATCCGAGTGCTGGCGAGATTTTATACGTCAGTACCTCGTCTTGATAGGTAAAACTGATATCGCCACCAGCGTAAAATGAGTCTCCCCCATACGGGGTCACCTGCGCTGTAGCTGTCGTAGCCAACAGTACTAAAAGCGCTACTAACTTGGTGGAAGTGATCCTTGTTATCAGTTGCATGCCGGCACCTTCACATCGTGTCTGGTATGTACAAATTTACTGTGTATTGAGACGATCTTACAGGAACAAGGGAACGATGGAATACCCGCTGGCGGAAGATGATGGTTTGGCTCCTATTTCGGCTGCCATCCATAGCATCGGGCATTGCGATGACTCACAATGCTGAATGTTCTATCGGCGAGGTGGAGACCATTGGTTTTTTGCGTCTGAGCTTGGATGGAGTGTTTCAGACGTGATTGTACGGTGGTGGTTATCGTTTATTACCCCGCAGGACTCCGTCCTATTGAAGCTATTATGACCGCGTCGATGCTATCAACCGATGGCGGGGTTAGGCATCGCTGGAGTTTCCGTGGCAAGCATCTTGATTGCGTGCCGTTACAGGCGCCTGAAGGTTAATGTAGCCTTCTTTCTTGATCTAATTGCAACGTATGAGGCCGTTTGTATCTTGGCCTGCCTTGCTAGCGTACGCCAATCCAAGTCGCATCAATAGAAGTGCTAGAAATGGTACAGCCTGATGCGCTGGCAGGCCAGCCAGTGCCAAGTGCGAGACTCGAAATCATGTGGGCATCCTTGTACACGTACACTAGGTGGTCTTCGCAGCCTGTGTTGAGGTACTTACGGCTCGAACTCTCTCCGGTTAGATTCGTAGCAATTCCATACCAACCTCCGTTCACCACCTCATCAGTGGCGAATCCAACGTCCACTATCGCAGAGGTTTCGTATGCATCTCGCACGCTGATCTCCTCAAGCAACACATGCTGTTCTGTCAGCAATGTATCAGCCGCTGTTCCACCAAAAAATGGCGCGCTGACCTGCAGCCAACTCTCTGAAGTGAAGGGGTTTGGGCTTATCTTCCGGATGACGATGTGTTCCTCCTGTGAAATGGCTAATAGATCGTCCCAACCAAGCCGCACCAGACCAGTCTGCGGATCGGCTCCGAACATTCCATCCGTGGGTACTGGGTCCCATGGACGACCGGCAGACACCCCATCCATGGACGCCCACACGATGGTCCAACCCCCACCATCCGTCTCCATATCGCAGTAGACATCAATCAGTGTACTGCTGCCCGTGGGGTCAATTTTGTAGAGACCGCTGCCAATAAATGCCGCCCCGTTCTCCAGAATTTTATTACAGCTGGCATACGCCTTTTGAATGTTGCAAGACGGCCCGCTGTATCCAGCCAAACAATCGCAGCTATTGGGCGCCACGCATATTCCACCGTTTTCACAGGGTGAGGTGCATTCGGCGACCGTACAGTCAGCTCCCGTCCACCCTTCAGCACAGCTGCAGGTGGTAGGTGAGTTGTCATCGCACGACCAACCTTCTTCAATCTCACAGGCTTGATTACAGCCATCACCAGCGGTGGTATTACCGTCATCACAGGCCTCGGAGGCCGCCTGGAGTTGACCATCGCCGCAGCCGGGTACAGAACGCCTCACGAGACGAATCATACGGACCTCAACATCTTCATTACCGCCATTATAGATGCGTAGGTCGGTCGCACCCGGGAGGGTATTGGCAAACGCGGCCTGCGTCAGCGTGAA
>PKDL01000162.1 GCA_002863065.1 Pseudomonadota bacterium | reverse complement strand
ATATATAAAAAATGTAAGAATATCCATCATCTCGGCCTGATGTGTGCAGGTGCAGGCATCGCACCTGGGGTTTGGGGGCACTACGGGCCACCGCGCCATGGACTACCTCATCACAGAGGCTGCAAACTCATGTTCCCAGCCTGGAAGTGCTTGGACTAAGAGTCCTCCTGCTCGTTCGATTCCCCCATCATCACTCACTACGCAAACGAGTGAAAACATCGTGAGCACTTGTTCCGACTCCAGAACAAACCGCTGGAGGGCCGCGCCAATATCACCGTCGACAAGCGGAATAGAACTCTCATATGGCATGGCTTTGCGCATCAGGGGTTGTCTCGATACGCCCACGGTACCTTCGTTGCCAAATATAGGCTCGGTGGACGCCCTCGGATAGGCCACACGCCCTCGGACTTTTGGCCCGGGCCATACATCGACCAACATCAGCCCCGCCGAACCCGAATGAAAGACCCGGCACTGCACTCGGTCCACCGGAGATTGGGCTAACTGCATAAGCGCCGCGCCAGTCAGCAACCGACCAAACGACTCACACACTCGAGTCGACACCTTCGAACGTTTTGCTGCCTCGCGAATCAACTCGGTGGAATCCGCGGTGAGGATCCGAAACGTTCCCTCTGGAGTCATATACCGCTGAATGTGGTCCTGTTGGAACGTCATTATTGCTCCCGGGCAGAGGTAAGTCCGCGTGCGTAATTCTATATCCACCCAAGCTGGTGGCTCACCGCATGAGACGATGTGACTCGGCTCAGCTACCTGGTTGTGGTGCCTGATGAATCGTAGCAATGGCACGTTGCAAACTCGACTGATCGCCCTGCTCTGACGTCGTAGGCACCTCTGTCTGTAACACGGCCAACCCACTGCTGAGCACAACAAACATCGAGGCCGTCGCACATTCTGAATGCACTCCTGTGTCCACCCAAGCCCAAGGCAATCCGTTGAAAAAGCCATGCCCGATTGGTGCCGACACGCCATGGCGACTACGTACACGTTCCGCCAACTCATGCGCTTTCTTTGGCGAACCTCCCCCGGAAGGTACCAGCCGAACCCTGACGCGCGGGCCATCACCGCTTGTCCACAGGACATGCTGACCATCTTGTTCGTCCACCCGCCAACCTGGTGGTATCGCGAGATTTACACTACCAATCGTCTGCACATCCCAATCGGGCACCCGGTCCTTTGTCAAACCGACATCTAAATAGCCAATCTCACCGGGCGCACTCAGCGTAAATAACCGGGGCGACAACGGTACCGATTCGGTTGAATCTGCCTCAAATGCACGCCATGACAACGACACCATCTCTGACGCCGCCGACTTATTTGCTATGTCGCAAAAATAGAGGAGGTTAGACCGGGGAGCACACGCCAGGATCCTCCGCGGAGCTGTCCCACTGGCCTCGTATGTTGAGAATAAGCGTGTGTGCCCTTGCACGCCCGTCAATAGGCCAGGCGCGATGCCATCGACCTCGGCACAATATACGTTGGCACCGGCACCTGTCGTAGAGACTGCCACAATCTCTACAGTGTCCGCGGCTTCCGCCAGGTTCTTGTTCGCCGCCGCCGCCAGATGGGCTATGTCGACCTGCAGTCCCGTCACGTCACGAAGCAGCAAGCGCCTTTGCCCAGAAGCCCCACGATAATCGAACTCTATTCTCAGGCCGTCCAACCAGTCCTGGGACGCAATACGCAGCTCATCCGTCGGGGCAGCTTCCCTCAAAAGCGCATCTTCTATTGGGTCAGCTGCCTCTACAGCGGGAAATACCGATTGAAGTTCTGACGTGTCACTCAGCGCACCACCAAACCAGGATTGGACTCGAGCAGCCACCAGGTTGCAAAACTCACCCGCGATAGCTCCCCAATTCGACCGTTCTTCCGCAAGACATGCCGTCGTCAACGCCGTCACGGTTACCTCTCCCTGAAAGGTATCCCAGGTAATTACAATCGTGTTTTTGGTTGATTTGACTTGGGCATCCGGTAACAGGTCACGAAGCCGGTCCTCAACACGAAGAAGCAGCGATTTTTCTAGTCTCCGAAAGTTCAAACGCACCTCTCGAACTCAGAAGCATGCCCGTATAGCACCTTCAACTGTACGCGCACGAGTGGCCTTAGTTAAGCTTTCGCCACTCCGACGAACAGTTGTATCACGCGTTCCCCTGTTGGTTCTATGACCTTGCGATTAACAATCGCGATGGCCACTTGACCCACATCGCTAACAAGACACAATCACTCCATGCCGAACGACCACAAGGACCTGCACGTTTTGTATTGTGATAATCACGTGATCAGCGTGGTGAAGCCAGCAGGGGTCTTGTCTCAAGGCGATCACACTGGGGACCCATCGATCCTTGACCACTGTAAGCATTGGATAAAACATCAATATAATAAGCCAGGTAATGTCTTTCTCGGACTTGTGCACCGATTAGACCGGCCGGTATCAGGCGTCATGGTGTTTGGCCGTACTAGCAAGGGGGCTAGCCGGCTCAGCGAAAGCTTTCGTACTCGTACGGTAGAGAAGATATATCTCGCGTTGGTCCATGGCCAATTGACGGAGCCAGCGACGCTACGTGGCGAGATGGACGGCAAAGCCTGTGCGCTCCACTATGCGCCGCTTCAACAACCCGAAGCTGTCACCTTACTTATGGTCCGGCCCGAAACCGGGCGTAAACACCAAATCCGGCGACAGCTGAGCGGCATAGGTCACCCCATTGTTGGTGATGTAAAATACGGCGCGCCTAAGAAGATGACCGAACGAAGGATTGGGCTGCATGCACATCGAATAACCGTTCCGCACCCAACGACACGCGAACCTCTCATACTCACCGCACCACGGCCAGACTACCTACCCGCCTCACGGTGGCCACAGATTGATACGTGGCCAATTCACAATCCACGTTAAGGAAGCCAGCGACAAAAAACGCCAGCAGGCAGCACAATGTCCGATTGCCCGGTGGCCTGGACCATATCTCCTGACACCAAGGTGCCACCCGCTCGAGACACCGAAGGTTTGAGTACATTGCGAAGTACAGACGCAGTAAAGCCCGGGGTATGCGCAGACAACAATACGAAGATCGGAGTGTCGCTCAAAAGATGAAAGCAGTTGTCCAGCAGCTCAGTGAGCGATGACTCAATTTTCCAAACGTCTCCCTTCGGCCCCCTACCAAACGTCGGAGGATCGAGTATTACGGCATCATACTTCCGGCCACGCCGTAGCTCACGAGCAGTAAACTTCAACGCATCATCCACAATCCAACGTATTGGATGGTCCTCCAATCCAGACCAACGAGCGTTGGCACTCGCCCAGTTCACAACTCCTTTCACTGCATCTAAATGCGTTACCTGTGCACCTCCTAACGCTGCAGCTAGAGTAGACCCACCCGTATACGCAAATAGATTCAGAACTCGCGCGCCATCCAATGCTTCACATTGCTGCTGAATCCAGGACCACTGCGCCTGTTGTTCGGCGAACATGCCTATGTGCCCAAAATCAGTAAGACGCATTTCCAAACGCATTTTGCCCAGCTGTATTGGCCATGCGTCCGCTACACTCTGCCGGTACGTCCACTTTCCCGGGCCATTATCTGTTCGATAATGAGAGGCCCATAGCTTGCTGGTCCAAACACTTTCGTCTAGTGATCGTGTCCATACTGCTTGTGCGCACTGCCGGCTGATAATGACATCACCCAAGCGTTCAAGCTTCAGTCCGTCACCACTGTCTAGGACTTCATATTGTTCAAACCCGTCCGCACATAATTCTAAAATTTGAGTTTCCATATCACACGTCCGAGCCAGGGTTTCGGGGCAGTAGACACATCAGGGTCCCCTGGCACTCCCCAAATATCATGTTCTAAACGAAAGGGCTGCTAACCTAGTATGGTCTGCCCAGGGCGGTATCTTGCTGATGTGCTCTATCGCGACAATCAGAACGATACCTTGACAGGTACTAAATGCCGCACATACTTGAATTAGTGCGCCTTTTGCCCGATCGTAACATCAGCATCCCCAGAAGGGGCCAGCCACTAGGAGCTTTTATCGTGCTCAGCACGTTACAACATCGAACCTACACATCCACCGCATGCGTTTTTGTGGCCTTGTCGATGTGCTCGTTCATCCTAGCTAGCTGCGCAGACCATGGCCCCGACGGAACGGTCGACGAAGCCACACCAGCGTCTCGATTTGGCATGCTCGTCGTCACGCGCACCCCCAGTCCCGTACCGGGCGGCGCCACTGACGATCTTCGCGTAAATGCGTTTTTTGTCCGACATGCCGGCTTCCAGCAAACTCAAGTTCTCGACCTCATGAACCTCACCGATGCACCTGACCAGCTCCTATTAGGTCTTGAGGTAGGCAGCTGTCAGGTCACCGAACGCGACCTCTCCAGTGGAATTGATACGGGGATGGACTCTTACGTCGACCTATTGGACGCCGGGGATGTCCGATTGGTACTGAGCGGCCGCGGTAGCGCCCGGTTGCGCCGTCGCGCGTTCCCTGACTTATTTTCCAATGTTGGTGGCGTGACATACGAAACGTCAGGTATCGACGGTGCCACGGTAGGCACGCTCCAATTGGCTGGCCGTGGTTCGCGACAAATCGGACAGTTTTCGGTGTCCCTAAACACCGTACCGATACCAGTTCTTCACTCGGTGGGAGGCCAGCCTGTCACGTCCAACTACGCGGCCATCGACTGGCGAGAACCATTAAGCCTGCAATGGGCCCCCTCTCAATCGACACAAACCGAGACCTACATCGAACTCGCCGCTCTGCAGTATGACCGAATTGTATCCCTCAGCTGTCGCGCCAGCGATACCGGGTTAGCGACACTTCCGCGGGCAGGCGTTGAAGCCGTTGGGGAACTGGCGCAACAGGACGCTACCGTGCGATTGAGCGTACGCCGAATAGCACACCAAACATTCGACGCGACTGGGGTACAAGACGCTGATGCGTATTACGTTGCTCGGGACAGTGTATTCCTAAAGTAGGGCCGACGGCTATTTGCGTTTAAAGAGACGGTCCAGTCCAAACGGAAGCCGTTTTTCACCTGCAGTCTTCGTGTTTCTGGTCTTTTTCCTCGGCGAA
>PKDL01000066.1 GCA_002863065.1 Pseudomonadota bacterium | reverse complement strand
ACCCGGCGCATTCCGGTTGGATGTGAGATGTAATCTTTCACTACCCGAACGCCACCGGCGTCAACCACAGTAAACCGATTCTCGATGCCTGAATAGCCAGCAAGACCGGCTCTGATCATATCGGCGGGAACGCCCAGGGAAATGGCGGCAGTGGCCGCTACTAGCGCGTTCATTGCGTTGTAGCGACCGGGTTGATTGACCCGAAAAAGCCCATAGTCTTGTTCGTGAAGCGCATTGCGATGCGTCAACCGGAAGGTAGAGTGTCCTGATCCGACTTGGAGTGCTGTCCCAACTACCTCAGCGGGATATCCAGCGAGATCGTCTTCGAATCCACAGGTCATCATACGGATCGGTTGGTCTAGACGTGCAAGTACATCGCGAACCCCAGAGTCTCCGACGTGCATAATAGCAATACCGCGGTCGTCTTCGTTTGCAAGTACCCCAGTGATTTTCGCATACACCCCATCGAGGTCTTTGTAATAATTTAGGTGATCTGCTTCGACATTATTGACCACCAGTGTGTTGGGTCGAACGTGAACTAGTGAGCCGTCGCTTTCGTCAATTTCTACGACGACGTCTCCGTCGCCCGAGGTGACCCGTGCGTTGGTCTGATAGTCGTGTAAGAGGCCGCCGATAATAAAGGAGGGATTTCTGTTGGCTGCGTCGAGTATCCGAGTGGTCATTGCGCTAACGGTACCCTTACCGTGCGTACCAATAACGCCGATGCTATTCCACGCTGCTAAGACCGCTCCGAGAACCTCTGCCCGATGTGCGAGCCGTACACCGCGGTCACGAGCTGCCCTAAGCTCCGGATTGGTCTCGGGTATGGCAGTCGAGTACACCACGAGGTCAACACCTTCGATTAGCGCTGCGTCGTGGCCAATGGTGACGGTGGCACCCTCGGCTTGTAGTGCTAAGGTAAGCTGTGATTCCCGGACATCGGAACCCGATACAGCGTAGCCACGTGCCATGAGTACGCGCGCAACCGCACTGACACCGATACCTCCAATTCCGATCAAGTGAATGCGCTTGACGCCATCGAGCACGCGATCCTCCTACAATTCAATCCCAAGTCGGCGATGCATATGTTCGGAGTGTCCAGCATGAGACGCTCGATTTCTAACACGCCTGATTGCCGGCAGACCAAGAAGATATATGCCGTTGTTCCCACGCGGAGATTGGCCTGTGGTTCGTCGCGGCGCAAGTTCCCGCACCTTTCGATCGGTGACTTTTTATTTGGAGATGCTGCACATGAGGATCCAGAGGGGTTTTGTGGGGGGAAGTACTGCCAGATATTCAAAGTTTCAGGTCGCAACCTTGATGTCCCGCCCGGTGGGTGTAGTGTAGGGGCGTTATTGGTTGCGTTGCCGAGTAGTGTCGCATCGCAGATTGAAGCGGTGTGGCGCACACACTGGGCTATGTCCTCGACGTTGAGACACAGTGGTTGGAGGAAAAGGATAGATGAGCAAGGGGTATATGCATACGACGCTTCTATCGCTAAGCACACTAGTCCTCGTTGCAGCAGTCAGCGGTTGTAGTCCGTATAAATACAACGATGATGACAACCTATGCAGTAAGGCAAAACCGCTGCCGCCAGTTGTCGTGGTGAAGGACGAACTTAATTCACGACTCGGTGACGTGGCCGACTGTAGAACGCTCAAATATTTCAAAGACGCGCAGGCAAAAGTGACCTATCGCGTGGGTACGGCATTTGAGGAGCACAACTTGAAGGGGCTACTCACCGTCTATGATGAGGACGGTCAGGTCCTGGACCAGAAAGGGGTCGATCCAACCATCCCCAAGTACGAGTTCGAACTTGCGGTGCAAGGTAACCGACCGTACTACGTGGAATTCAAGATCACCGAAGGTCAATATGCCTATCAAGCACAGGTTCAATTCACGAAACTTGACCCATGTTCCAAGTGCACTGCTGACGAAGAGTGTGTTGATGGAGCATGCCAGCCCAAAGTAGAGGTCTGCGACCCCGCCTGTGACGACGATGCGGGTATGGCATGCGAGCAGGGACGATGCGTCTACCAATGCGCTCGTTCGTGTAAGCGAAAGA
Source organism: Pseudomonadota bacterium (assembly GCA_002863065.1). Lineage (GTDB taxonomy): Bacteria > Myxococcota_A > UBA9042. Next base: position 3,033 of record PKDL01000066.1, on the reverse strand, counting down.
AGCGCCGAGGGTTTATTTGCGAGGTAGAAACAGGTGATTGTGTTCGCGTTCGCAAGCAGTGCCGCCCACGATGCCAGAGCGACTCTTACTGTAATTACCGTAAGGGACGTTGTTATAAAAAGAAACCCGCCAACCCCTGTGCGGGCGGGTGTAAGCCGGGCACGATCTGTAAAGACAACAAGTGTATAGCCATTGGCGTAAAGACCGAGGCCAGTCCGATACGGGGCCGAGTCGCCTCTATTTTGCGAGCCGGGACCTCATCAATTCTCTATCTCAATCGTGGCAGTAGTCATGGCGTGAAAAAGGGCGCGCGCGGCACCCTCTGTGGTAAGTTCAAGATCAGCGTCAAGGATGTATATCCGGCGCGCTCAAAGGCACGCATTAACAAGTCGATCGAAGAACTTGGTGACTGTAAGTCATTCACGATTCGTCGATAGTGTGGGCCACTAGCTTCGGGCTGTTTTTGGGTACCGTACGTATAGATTTTTCGAGTGAGGGGGCACCGTTTACTGTCCGTAGTGCGAGTTGTGGTCGTTCTAGGGTGCGAAAACTCAGCTCTTGCGGTACCCAGTCAACCGTAGTTACTGATGCGAAAAGCATTACACTCGCATAGCAGTCGATAACTAAGGCGGAGAATGAGTCGTCGAATCACTAATATCGCCGCGGTCGCGTTCAGCATACTTCTTGGCAGCGGTTGTCAGCAGTCTGCATCGCTAAAGCCCCAGCGTGCGGCTTCCGACCGTGCGAGTATCCTTTTGTTTAGCGATGTTCGCGGGGCTCTAAAGCCCTGCGGTTGTTCGCCTGACCTGCAACGAGGTGGCGTCGATCGAGTTGCGCATTACGTAGCTGATGTACGGCGTAGTGCACCGAATGCACTGCTACTGCATGCGGGAAATCTCCTGGTTGACGAGGACGGTGTTCTGCCAGGCGCCGAGGCTCAAATCACCCGTCGCGTGCAAGCATTGTCGGAGGCGCTCCAGATCATGGGCACCGGTGCGGTAACCTTGGGGGCATATGACGTCATTCAAGGACTTGACTGGCTAGAAAAAAGGTTGCCATCACTTGGTATACCTGTGGTGTTGACCAATGCGGAGGGCCCTCGATGGGCACAGGTCGTTAGGCGCACGCTTATCGTGAACGTCGATGGAGTGAAAGTCGGTGTGATGGGTCTCGTCCCAGAGCGCGGCGAAGGAATAACGAATCCCTTGGAGGCTGCTAGAAGGGCATCGCTCGAGCTTCGTGCCGCCGGGGTGGATACTATCATCGTATTGAGCTCACTTGGCTTACGGAAGGCCAAGCGTCTTCTGCGCAAAGGGCTAGATATCGATATTTTTCATGCGGCTGGGCAAGACATGAAGGCTCTCGTGAGCGATGAGGTTGAATCCTTCGGCAAGAGCTATCTCTTGCAGTCATTCATTCAAGGAGGTCAGGTGGGCCGGATCGACTTGACTGTTGGGGAGGGGAGCTTAGCGTACGTTGAAACGACGGCGGTGGCTCCGAAACGGTCATCGTACTTCCGGTATGGGCTGTACCCGATCGGTTGGGATCTGCCGCAACATCCAGAAGTCGCTTCCGTCATGGCATCGTACGACTCCGAATTGAAGGCGATTAATCTAAACGCATCTTCTACGCTTCCACCCTTAGCGGATGGTCAGGCGCATTACGTAGGTGTTGAGACCTGCTTAGAGTGTCACGATGAAACTCTGTCCTACTGGAATCATGACAAGCATAAGACCGCTTGGGATACGCTCGTTCGAGATAACAAAACATACGACCTTGAGTGTGTTGGTTGTCACGCGACCGGTTATGGAAAGCCGGGCGGTTCCATTCTTAGCGACATGAAGAATTTACAAACAGTGCAATGCGAATCCTGCCATGGCCCTGGCAGCCTTCATGCCGAGGACGCTGAAGCGGAGTCCATTTCACGGTCTGTACCCGAATCGGTATGTGTCACGTGTCATAATCCGAAACATTCCACGCGTTTTGAGTACGAACTCTACAAGTCCCGGGTTCTCGTCCCCGGACACGGTAAGCCCCTTGAATGATTGAATTATGTAACAATTATTCATTCTCCGCATTATTGTTTGGAACCCGTATTCCCTTCCCGCGGTAGACTAAACAAACCAGGCGGGAACCGGACAAAAATGAACAGATGCGCTGATTTAGCGGATGTCATCGTTGAAGCACTCGAAACAGGCCAACCCGGTGCGGTGCGGGCCGCGGTAGCTGACCACGCACAGGTCTGTCCGATCTGCTGCGAGCGTGCGGGAGAAGCGATCGCCCTCGCTGCCGCCTTAGACCCTGTTGTCCCTGCCGTTGGCAGCAGCTTCGTCAGTCGGGTGATGCAAGAAATACGAGGCGAAGAGGCGAAGACACCCATCGCGACGGGGTCATATGACCGTCTGCCGCCACTGTGGCAAGTGTTTGGTGCTGGGGTGCTCTTCGTCGCGCTCACCGCCATCGTACTCGCAAGCGGATCGAATGCCGAGTCGGAATGGCACACTCGGGCTCTGACCGGGTTTATGGACCAGGCGTTGGGGTTTCTTGGCGGCATGAGCCAGGGGGTACGTAGTCTGTGGGATGCGGTCGTACCAGGTAAGGCACTACCGTTACTCGTTGGCTGTGCAGTACTTGCGACGGCACTAAACATAGGCTTTTTCGTCAGTGCGTGGCGTCGAGCACGCAAGCAGACAGTGGAGTAGTCGTGGACGGAGCGTTGGAAGGATTGGCCCAAGCGGTCAGCACCGGTGTAGTTTTTGTCAGCTCCCTGTCGGCGATGACGCTCATAACGGCGGCGGCACCTGGCTTCGTTCAACGTGAACGTAAGGCGGCTCGAGGCGGATTGCGTCGATGCTTCACCTGGGGTGGTGTCTTCGTTGTAAACACCATCCTACTGAGCGCGTTACTAGCGCTTGTCGATGGGATTGTCGGCAATGTGCTCGCGCTCGCGATTCTGGTGCTACTTCTAGTGATATCTCTTTCCGGCCTCGCTGCGATTGCCACAGAGGTGGGCGGTCGGGTTTTATCATTGGC
>PKDL01000533.1 GCA_002863065.1 Pseudomonadota bacterium | reverse complement strand
ATTGGAGGGTTCGAGACAGATGCTTGTGGCCTAAGTGTTCCGAGGCAGACGGCTTGTCATCATCCTCAATAAGCTCAGACAATGTACGATTACCATCCTGTCCGATGGGCGTCTCAAGGCTAAGTGGATCGTCTAACAGTCGAAGATACCAATGCACTTCCTGCAGTGGCATATCGAGGGCATGAGCCAATTCCTCTCCCGTTGGGTCTCGCTGCAGCTCGCTCGATAAGGCGCGTTGCGTTCGACCGACACGATTAACAATCTCAATCGCATGCACTGGAACACGTACGGTTCGTCCCTGATCAGCGGCCGCTCTGGTAATCGCCTGACGAATCCACCACGTCGCGTAGGTTGAAAAGCGATATCCGCGCCTTGGATCGAATCGTTCTACCGCCTTCATGAGCCCAATATTTCCTTCTTGAATCAGGTCCGGAAAGGCAAGCCCAAGGTGGCGATATCGTTTTGCGATACTCACCACTAACCTTAGATTCGCTTCAATTAGTGCCCGGCGTGATTCCAACACCTGACGACGCAACGCGCGAAGGCGCCGCATAAAATCAGGTAGTTCTTTGGCGTTCACCCCTGCCGCACGCTCTATTCGTTTGGTATCGGAGTCGTCACATGTACTTTGAAGTTCCCCATACATCCGCAATAGAGCAGCACAGCATTGCATCCCAAAGTTTCGTGTAAAACCGATCTCCTGAAGCGCCTCTGCAAGCTCAAGCCGTAGAGCATGCTCCTTCCCGCGCATCGCAGACGGTTCGGCTGCCTTTTTTGCCCGTCGTCGGAGCCGCTTGAGACTATCGAGTCCAACCAATACACGCTTCGAGTACTTGAGGTTGGACGCAACATCCTGAGCCTGCCCCTTCTCGGCAACCGCATCCGCATGTATCTCCCGAAGGGCCGAAAGTAATGGCCTCGTCGTCAATAAGTGACTTAAAAAATCGCGTTCTGCATCACGTATGCGGCACGCAATCGTATTCTCCTCTTCTGGCGAAAGTAGCGAGACGTCGCCCATTTTCTGGAGATAAAGACTTGTTACGTCGTGAGTAGCTTCCACGCCTGTCCGACCCCTTCCGTTTGCACCATTCAATTCGACCTCCGAATCGTGGGCATAACGAACGTTCAAACTCATAAACGCGGGACGAGCGTATTTTGTTTCGGAAATGATCGAATTGGTTGAGGTATTGGTACGATCAAAGACAAGTTTAGACGGCATTAATCGCTCCATAAGCGAACACGTACTCAAAAAGCACTACGTACCGGCTGCATTGATTTACGCATGCAGGACCGCTTGACGGTACCCCTTCCCCATCGGAACATATCGGCTGAGATGGGCTGTTATTGAAGTAGTTTTTCCAAGGAAGCGTTTTTTGTGTCGTGTGATGCTCACACCACCCATTAAATACTGCAGGTCACACTACTCACCAGCGCACCAAGAACACGGAAAGTGAGGTCACACGGTGTTTACCCACTATCGACGCGCACTGGAATCATGCCAGCCATATCTGCTCGCGACGCAGGAAATCAGCCCACTCTTAGAAATGGCGCCCTTGGGCATCGATCTCCAAGAAAAGGGACTCATACTAGACCCACAAGCGCGAAAAAATGAGGTGTTTCTGCACCTGCTACAACAACTCGACCGCCTAAATTTCGGAACACTCGGCATGGCGATGCCTAAGTGGGTTTTCTACGACTGTGGCGTAATGCCATCGGCTGTATTTGGGTTCTGCGGACCTGCTGCATCCCTCGAACCCTGGGTACGTCGGGCATTGAAGGTTCCTGCAGATTATGATGGACCAGTTCCACTCTCGATATTTATCGCAATCCCAATGCTGGAAAACGGTTCATGGTTCACACACACACTGTGCACCCTCAACCAAGCATGCACGGGTGCGGCTCCGGAAGGGCTCGTCATGCTCAGCCTCGCCCTCGGCGTCCGTATTCTAAAGATCCAAACCCTATACGGAGCGACGCAGTGGAGAAATCCACGGCTGGGCTCATTCGTGAGCATTGGACCTTTGCAATTACTTACCGCATACACCCCGTCTCATAGCGTCGTTCGCACCTTGACATGGAAGCTCCGCCTCCGACGATTTCTAGTAGAAGCGGCTCTCATTAGCCCATCAACCAGTTCCGATGCTCCGCCCGCGACACACATGCTAGATGTAGATGACGTGACTGCACTTATTGCACTCCAACGGGACCTTGAAGCCGGAATCCCTTACGCCATCGTCGGTCGGCCGACGATCCGAGGCTCTATCGTGCAAGTCCCATTACATCGCGGCGCATTGGAGCAATAACAACCATGGCACATAGCAAGCACATTCCCGCTGAACTCCGCAATACTGCTGCTGAACGTATCCTGGAGGAACTGACTCCATTCGTCGTCGTCCCCGCGATGGGACATACAAAGCTAGATTTCAGTCCATTTGGACTCAATGTACCTACCCGATACCGGATCGACCCACTACGCATCGACAATGCGCCGTTCTGCCATCAGCTCCAGCAACTCGATGGTCGCACATTTGGACCAGAGGGGATGCCGATGGATCGCTGGGTATTTTTCGATTGTTGCTACATGCCGGGAGCAATATTTGGATTCGGTCGTCACGTAGATCGTATTAGTGATCATGCGCGAGAGGTACTAGGTGTCCCCGAGTCGTATGAAGGGCTCGTGCCATATTCGATGTATATCGCTATTCCGATGGCCACTAGCGGTTCCTGGATGGGCCACAACCTCGCATCTATCTCTCCGCTTCTACCGGAAGAAAACTTGAAAAGCTTGGGAACCGTTACAAAAGCTCTGGGCCTAAAGTGTTTCGGAACTCAGGTATTTTTCGGTGCTACCCAGTGGGCTTCAAAAGCGCTCTGGGTGCATCAAAAATTTGGCCCTTTGGATATTCACACAGCGTACACGCCCGCTCATTCAGAAGTACAAACGTTGACCTACGGGTTCCACGCTAGCGACGCTGAACTTCTCGGCGCTATGGGACATCCGAATTTCGGATTCAAAAGACCCGAACCCGATTTATGGATACGCTCTGGGGACGTCACGGCCATGATGGAATTACAGGACCGTATCGAAGCAGGTGAGCGATTTGTGATGCCTACGGCCCCTAAAGCCGAGGGTGAACATCTTTTAGTCCCCATTGCGGGTGCTTGAGGTTTTAATGAAGCATATCGTTTATTTACATGGATTTGCATCCAGTGAAAACAGCCACAAAGGCACCACTCTGAGAGCGCGTCTCGCTGATGTTACTGAGCTTCATACTCCCAACATGAACCGTCCCAGCTTTGAGGAACTCACCTACAGTGGCATGCTTTCCTATCTCGACTCCCTGGACGCCAACCTGCCAGAATCCGCTCGTTGGTATCTCATTGGTTCGTCCCTCGGTGGCTACGTCGCAGCACGTTGGGCTGAGCTCCATCCGGAACGCGTCGAGCGCTTAGTGCTATTGTGTCCGGCGATCGATATGGTCTCACGCTGGCGCGAACTGCTCGGTGGACCAATGGTCTATGTTCTATGGAAAAGAAACGGAGCCTTCTTCTTCCCAGACCATAACGATGAGCCTAAACCCGTACACTTTGGGATCATAGAGGACGCACAAACCAAGCATCCCGCACGCCCCAAAATACAATGCCCGACGGTCATTGTGCACGGTTCGAAAGATGAAACAGTGCCCTTGGCTTTCTCCGAAGAGTATGCGGCAACATACCCGGATGTACGTCTCGAAGTCGTCGACGATGACCACAACCTGATTGATTCACTCGATGTAATTGAGCGTGTCGTGCGAGAACACTTCGAACTACATGGCTAGCGTTTAGAGGCCTACTGGAATCGATGTGGGCGGATCCTGAAGCTGTTCAGGTGATGACGGGGCGGTCTTTTGGCTGGTGCCAATGCTAAGAGGGTTTAGGTCTAGGTCCATCTCTCCTTTCATAATACGGTCTAGCTGGTCCCGAATAAGCAATTCACCAATTTCTCGATCACGCTTTACCCAGTCCCACTCCGGCCCATAATCGCGGCATGCATACTTCAGCGCAATCGGGTCGGCAGAGTCCGCATCCGTGCAGAAAATCCTGATATGAAAGTGGTTCGCATGCGGGCTGGAGTTTTTCGGACGCACGATGACCTTCTCAGCACGGTCGATGATTTCCGATGTTGTTCCAATGCGTATCGCGTGATCCAGCAACGCATCTTTGAGTGGGGTGTCCAGGAACACCCATTGCAATCGAGCAATATTCGAGCGTAATAAGGCTTCGACAAAGGTCCAGTTCCGCACGACGTCGAACAGGTAGGCTCCAGTCGTATCTAACAGCGGACCACGGGCTCCATTGAACTTTGGAAACCCGGGCGCGTCCACAGGTTTGCCATCGAGGTCCGTCGAATACAGGCCAATGTCTGCATCGCGACCACTTTGATGACTCACGCTCGGAGCGATCTTCCCTCCGCGTTGACGACTTAGATTTCCTACTCGTAACGGCGGACCACCATGCGCGTCATGCACAACCTTCGCAGCATGTTTGAGTAACGTGACTAGCGTGTCCGTACCGTAGTTCCACTGGCGCTTGACCGTGCCCTGCAGTACACGATGGTGTAGTCCACGTGGTTCAAGCTGCTTCCCCCGAACCAACCACCCCGCATTGGGTGGACCAATAGAGCGTGAACGACTGCCTGCAACCTCGTCGGGACGGGGTAACGCCACGATATTTTCAGCGCCATCATGCTCACTTACCGTGCTAAAATACTCATCCGTAAGCTCTGGTACGTCGTCAGGATCGTTCCATGCCATTTCTAGTGGTCGGCGCGGCGAACTTACACTTTGCTGCAGTGCAGTACGGGGAGCCTCTCTGGTGGCCGACTGGCTGCCCTCACCACTGGATGAACCCGTATGGGACCGCTGGGGACAGCCCAGACACAACAATAAACCCAGAGAAATGAGATGAGTACGTTTCACGAGCGTAGAGAGTGCCGTGCTACATACAGCACTGCAAGGATTCCGACGTGGATTTCAGGAGACTTGAGCTCTAAGCACATGCTTAGCACTCGCTATCAGCCGATTCGACGGCACGTACGAATGCCCTTACCTTTGCCGTCGATTTATCTCCAG
>PKDL01000383.1 GCA_002863065.1 Pseudomonadota bacterium | reverse complement strand
CCAAGCTAGCTAGTGGTCTCCAGGCGGTAGTGGGGATGTCGGTATACGCGCAGCTTACGGCGGAGCAGAAGGTCTGACTTATCAATTGTGTGGATGATGGTATGACGAAACGATCGCTAAAGGTGACCTCCGCACCTCGGTGCCAGCCGATTTGGACTTGCCCTATCAATTTCTGGCGGTCACTAGACTCCAAGACTGCCGCCAATTGCTGTAATTGTGAGCTGGTGGAGAACGTATATCCATTGCGTATAGTCCAGAAAGGACCGCCTGGTAGTAAGCGTTCTAATGCTGAAAGGGTATTGATCTGGTGCTTATCGTTCTGGCCCTGTTGGCCGTCGACATTAGCGAAATAATTGCGCACGACTGTCGCCCCTGCAGCGGCTAGTGAGCAGGCTGGTCCTTGGGTAGGGTCGTTTGCATATCGAGTCACGCCGTCTAGCGGGGTGACTTGTGGTGACGGAAACTCAAGGCAATTGAACTGTGATGCAACTTGAAATGTTGCATGAGCATTCTCCGGAGCTGCATGCAATGGAAGGATGTCGTCGATGACTTCATGTCTAAGACGATGTCTGCGATTTTGCGGTCGCACTAATCGTCTCAAGTCCGACAATGTCGGGGTAGTGAATTTTCCTACGATCAGTCGGCGCCTGTTGGGTCGTGAGATCAATGTGCCGTTTCCGAATATGAACTGACGTTGTGTCCAATGATAAGGGCCTTCGGTAAACCCGAATAATGTCTCGAACCAGTTCATATGGTGTGTGGTACGTCATTGGTAGGAATTGTCCAACGATATTGTGGCGGTACTGTTTCGGCCCTGTGAAAAACCAACGCCTCAGGAATTCAGACATGGTTGGTCACGGTTCATACCGTCAGTCGATATCTGCAGAACGCTGCGTTAGTCTTCCGGCATGGCGCACAAGAAAGGTTTCATAGACTACCGGCTCGATGGGTCTACTCTTGAATGGGATGGTGGCCCAGAAGGTACAGAGATATCTCTTCACCACTCCGGAGCGAGGCGCTCCGAACGACGTCTGGGATGTGTTTCGCTTGCGTTGTTTGTGGGAGGTGGGTTCATAGGCGCATTCTGGCTTGTCTATCTGCGCATATTTCGTGCAATTCGTCGCTGGCGCTGTCGAGGTAAATTGCGCATAGACTCACTGGGGATTCGAGCAACGAAGACTCGGCTGCTACGGATCAAAAACCTTCGATGGAAACCGACTGATGTCTTATTACTCGAGCCATTCACGTTTCATCACCGCAGCTTCTTTGGTCTTCTTCTGAATCAAAAAACGTCCTCAATCCAAGCCTATAGATTACAGGTGGTTCCACTGGAATCCTTACCGCAAGGCGATGATGGGGTAGATGCCGCTTGGGGGATACGGCATACAGAGCTTTGCCAGTTGCCCATTGAGTCAGACGGCTATTCGGGCCCGCAACTCACCGATGGTCGCTGGTTGCAGTCATTTTTGCATCTCGAATTTGCGCTTCAAGTGGCGCATCGTCTGGCTTTGAAGTCTGGGCGCCCCCTTATTGATGCGACTCGCGCGCCTAAAGCACTGGTATCCACTGTGGAGGCCAGCGCATACGATATTGAATCTCAAGGTGCGGTATCTCTAGTGTCGCAAGAGGCCGCGGGGAACGTGTCTCTTGTGTATGCCGATTTGGATCCGGAGGCATTGCAACCAGAGGCCTCAGTAGCCCCGGCGGAATTGGCATTGGCGGTGAAGCAGCCCAGTAGGGTGCGCGTTCATCGTCGAGGTAGTGGCTCGCGTATTCAGGTATTCGGTATTCGTCCCGTGGCGATTGGGCAGTCACTTGTCGTCTCAGCCGTTGGAGGAGGGCTTTGGGCGCAACTTTGGGATGCACTAACCTACGGTCATACATTAATACCTCAGGTGCGAGAACTCATCGTTTTTGTTGGATTTATAGTCCCGCCAGTCGTCTTGTTCTTTGGATTCGCACGCTACCAGTGTTGGCGACATATTGTGTTTCACTGTGATCAGGAGCGTGTGGATGTCGTCCGATCGCCGGATTATCCAATATCCTTGTCCATCGACTGGGATGATATTTTTGCCATGGACCATCGCGATGATGCACAAGTCATTCGCGGAGGGCGCTTCGTCGAATCCTTGCGCATTCGAACGAATACTGCGCTTTACATGCTGAATGTACCGTCGGGTACGGGTAAGTGGCTTTTAGAGGAACTGAAGCGGTGGTGCAGTCGTGCTGCGTGGAAAAAACGTCGCTTGATCGATGCTGAGGACCCGGAGAAATCGTCTTACTCTTAGGCGGTATCAATTGCCAAAGGCTACATCAGGTCGTTACGGAGGCGTGTCTTTCAGGTATTTCGTGTAACGGTGTGTGTCGAACGGCAGACTCGCACTCGTCAAATGAGGGACAGTGCATGTGCGTTTGAGTGGATGGTCCAAATCCGCATATTCATTACGCGTCGAGATTGTTCAGCTCAACGAGCATTCCACTGGCCAATCGGAGCCGTTTGCTCAGCATCCGACTGATCTTGCATTGGAATGCGTATGCGAGGGCCGGGTGGTTTGTCGCGAGCTGGTCGAGATTTTCCTTGGTGAGGGATAAAAACTTTACACCCGTTTTGGCATACGCCATCGCAGACCGTGGTTCTTTGTCTACTATCGACATTTCACCCAGAGTTTGCCCAGCCTTCAAGGTAGCTAGGTGTTGGGATTCCGTTTCAGAACGGCGTTTCATCACGTCGACCTTGCCAGATAGAATGATCATCATTTTCTGGTCAGACTGCCCTTGCTCGAGCAGCACTGTCCCTTTACGACACTGATATGCATCTACGTATTCCGCCAGCTGGTAAATCTCATCCCACGTGAAGTCATTCGCCCACTTTGTAGAGTCAAGCATGAGAGCCGTTTGCTTCCTAGATACGACCATTCTTTCGAGGTGATTACGGTTGGAATTGGTCATTACGAACTCGTGTGTAGCGCCAAGGGTTTAGTTGTAGTGCGGAACGATACCTCGCTAACCTTGTCTTGGACAAGCTCGAAGCAGCCTTGTTGGGAGATGATTCGCGATGCGAAGTTGCTACTCTGCGTCGTTGGGCTCGGGGTGCAAGGGGCCATTACCTCCATACTTGTCACGTAAGGATTGGCTTACTGAGCGGTCTGCAGATATTTCTCCCAGCACAGCCGCTCCCACTGTGGGTGTTCTCGCGTACGTTGATAAATCCACTGAGTACAGTCCAAACTTGGGCTCGTATCCTTCGAGCCACTCAAAGTTGTCCATAAGGCTCCAATGATAGTATCCGCGTATATCTACGCCTTCCGCGCGCGCTTTTGCGATACTTTCAAGGCTCCGGACGATATTGTCCGCCCGGCGTTCGCCGCTATTCGTTGCGATACCACCTTCGGTCACTGCCATCGGCAATGCGGGGAACGCTGCATCGAGTTCTTTCAGGATTTTGTACAGCCCCTGTGGCCAATATTCGTACTTCATCGTGGGAACCCAGTACGATTCATCCTCGTTCGGAAGACAAGCACCGAGGTCAAAGCCGCCTGCGCATGGTATCAAATCCAATATCGGTACGAGTGCGGTTTCGGCACTCACGCCTGCTCTGAAATAGTATTGAACCCCCAGCCAATCTAGCTTGCCGGTCCAGTTGGGATGGGGCTCATCGCCCGTCCCATCAACATCCGGATCAAATGTGCCTTCAAGCACTGAACGCGGAAATATCTCGTGGTAGAAGTATTTCATCCGCTCTGCTGCAGCGATGTCTTCTGGAAGCGTGCTGGGGGCGTTCTGACGAGCCGGGGCCCACTCTGCGATGCTGAGTGTCATACCTACCCGCGCTGCGACTCCATCGCCGTCGGCATCGATCGTATCATTCTCGTAAATGGCATCGTACACAGCGACATGGGCTGCGATGAGATTTCGGACCACGTTCACAAACGCAACCGGGTCTTCAAAAATAAGGCTTCTTCCCGGTGGAAACTGGCCGACTGCATAGCTAGCGACCGCATAGTTGATGGGTTCGTTGATAGTAGCCCAATCATCCACTCGATCACCGTACCGTTGAGCCAATAATGCAGCGTGCTCTGCTAATTCTTCAACGATGAGTGCGCCACCTTCCGGATGATGCCATCCGCAGAGATGGGTATCGGTAGGACCATCATCGCAGGCTTGTGAACGGGGGTCGTCAACCCATATAGGGTTGGAAAAATGGTGGACCGTGATCATCGGTCGGATGCTGCGTAGCTCCAAGGCATCGAGCAAGTCGCTGTAATGTGTGAGTGCGGTCTCGCTTATCTGGTCGCGCTGCGGCTCCACACGTGGCCAGTTGACGTTGAACCGGTAGGTATCTAGGTTCATCTCTTCAATCAAATCGATGTCAGAGATTGCGTTCATCAGTCCCATAACTGCGTCGCCGACGAATGGACTTTTTGCCAAGCCATCCGGCGGTTCAGCGGTCCAGACCCACCAATCGGAGTTCTGGTTGTTTTCTTCGATTTGTGCCGCTGCAGTCGCAGCGCCGAATAAGAAGGTACCTTCTCCCTCGCTACCGGAGAGCTGCCCTGGCGGTCCGAAGTTCAATGGGCCTACAGCCGTGCTTGTATCGGCGTTTACGAGCGTATCGTCGAGCGAGGGGCTTGCGTCGGTCGATGTGCTCGTGTCGGCCATCGTCCCGGTGTCTGATGCAATGCCAGCATCCTGACTTGGAATTGAAGTCGCGTCTGGATTCGCAGGCGTATCTTCTTTGGAATCGCTACAGGCAACGAAGAGGCCTAAAGTAAGCGGGATGAGGAATCGGTAACGCATCGTTTGCAAGAGTCCTTTCGTTAAGGAGGTGTGTTGATTGGCCATAACGTTCGGAGGGCAAAATGTATCAGGCACCACTGAGTGCTAGCCTGATGCCCATAATGAACCCTATACTATCAAAATGAACTTTGATGAAATGACAGACCTGCAGACGGATAACAAACGCCCCTCTGACCCCATAAACCAGCGGCTGGAAGATGCCAATGTAAAGCAACAAGCTGCACGTCAACGATCTCCCGCCACATCTGGTGCCGGCTACTTGCAACAAGCCGAAGCACTGAGTCCGAGAAAGGCCCTTATCGATCCCATAACGGGAAAGCAGGTC
>PKDL01000433.1 GCA_002863065.1 Pseudomonadota bacterium | reverse complement strand
GCGTCGAGCAGTGGTGGCGTCGTCGGCAGTAAACTTTAGGGGATTGCCCATCGCCACTGATGCGAGGTCTATCCGGCACAGTCCCTGCGTATTCGTTTGGCATGTCGAGCCTCCTGCACGAACGATGGCCCCGGCGACCGGCTGTCCGTACGAGTCTAAACCCCGGACGACAGCCCAGGTCGCTTCGCCAGCTCGCGCATATGGGTCGGTGGCTACGACGTTCAGCTGGTCCACCACGCCAACCGTCGCGTACGGGATACCAATGGTGTGTTGACCGATAGAAAAAAGCTGCGTTCCACTTTGGCCGTCGAGAGGCGTTACGATGGTATACGCTCCATTACCGTGGTCCTGCACTGATGCTGCACTTCCACTGGTGATGGTAAGCCCGCTCACACCGTTGCCGGTGGCACAAGCGGCCTCGTCAACAACGCCGTCGCAGTCGTTATCAACACCATCACCGCATGTCTCAATTTCGGGTACTGTGTCGCAGAATAAAAACCGGTCCCCTGCGCACAATGGTTTTCCCACAGCGCCACAGGCTGTCTCGCACGTAGTGCGCTCGCAAACCGTCGCGGGCTTGCTGGTTGCAACATCCTGTACCCCAACGTCTGACGTAGTCTCAGGGGCCATGAGACGGTTGATGCATCGGTTTTGGTCACATGTGTCAACGGTTCCTGGGTCACCATCATCACAGGTAGCTGCTGTCTCACAACAGGTGCCGCCGCCGGGAATGCTTCGAGCGTCGTGTACACACGCGCCGCGGCCGCAATCACACGTATCCACCGTGCAAGCCAAGCCGTCGTCGCACTGTATGGTAGCGGATGTAGCTGCCTGGCAGTCGCAACAGGTAGGGTCTGGCCGAGACGTCGTACACTTACCGTTATTGCAGCTGTCGAGGGTACAGCTGTTGCCGTCGTCGCAATCCTTATTTAGCGTGCACTCAACACATGTGTTCGAAGCGGGGTCACACTGGGCACCGTACTTGCAGTCAAAGCTCGTATTGCAGCACGCCGGGTCTGTGCTACTGCGGAAGGAACAGCGGCCTGCGCCGAGCTCGTCAGCCACGCACGTGGCGGTGCTACAGGCAAACGCGTCAGAACATTCCGCGTCAGCTACGCAACCCTTCGAGACGCGTACGGTCACGTTGCATCTTGCAGTATTAGCCTGCAATGGGGTGCCAGTAGCGTCGGCGAGCTCTAGAGTGACCGTGTGTTCTCCGTAGGCTAGTTCAATGTCGACTGCTGAGACCTGCGAATGCCGACCTGCCGCAATGCCGTTGTCGTACGACAGGAGCTGGATGCTCCCGGCGCGTAACGCAGCTTCAACATTCGATTTCCACGGTATGCTGACGCTCGCGCGGAGCGCATTTGGCGGTAGCATCACGATGTCGGCTGGTTCGGTGCAGTCGAGGCGTGGTAGGCCCTCACCCAGCGAAAACACGCGGGTGGTTACTTCACCTGGTAGTTCACTCATCACATCAGGGGTGTCTTGCGCGTCAGTACACTGGCTGAATAGCAGCGCCGCTGCGGCTAGTCCCAAGAGGCGAACAAAACGGCTTTGGGTTCGCATCAAAAATCTCTCCTCGGACCGATTCCCGGTACGGCCCGGCTTGAGTCGTTATCCTCATAGGAGAGATGCGATAAAATGGTGTTAGGACTGTCAGGTTGATGCACAACGCAAAAACCGGGCGACACCCTCACATCGCCCAACTCATGTACGCCGTGTCAGTCCGGCCATGAACTACATCGTTCATCCAAACTGACGGCAAATTTGCCACAATCACACTGGGGTCGGTCACTAACCCGGTGATCCACTCATCGGCTCTCCCAAGTAGGAATATAAGTGACTCTAGGGGGCCATAAAAAGCGGAAAATTCGAGGTCTGGAGTCTGGATATCGCGGCAGAACCGGCCAATACGCCAAAACCTTTAGGTTTTTCAATACATAAGGCTCTCTGGGATACCACCGAGTATTGAGACAGATCGTACAAATTCTCTATACATATGCCTGTATTTCAGTGCACACCAGACGGAGCCCGTAGTTTCAGCCCCCACGAAACCAAATAATCCGCAGAAAGAAAAAACCCGGCACAAAAACTGCATGCGCTCCAATCGGCCGAAATACAATCGGTTGTTGTTTTATCTCACAGCACCTACTGGAGGACTGCCGATGACCACATTTGAAACAACTCTAGGAGACCTCATTACAGCGCTTTACGATGCTTTAGAGGACGATTTTGAAAACGACTCCGAGACCTGGGTCGCAATTGCACTGATGCTGCAGCAAATCACCGGGAATGTTCAGTAGCACTGTCAAGCAGGACAATAATGTCGTGAACTCAGCGTGGTGACATGTGCGGGAAAGGTGCCGTTCTCAATCAAGCTTGAGTCGGTTATGCTTGGCCAACTATCACCGGAGCTTCGAGATGCTGACGACTGAATTCAACCTAAACACTCTCCGAGCGCTCGACATATTTGAGCCTCTTCGCGATAGCGAGTTGGAGCTTTTACGCCCAGCTCTAACCGTTCGAACCTGCAGCATCGGCGACATTCTGATGGATGAGGGTACGGAGGGCAATGAGCTGTTCATACTGCTCGTCGGGCAGGTCAAAGTAGTAATGGACTTTCAGCTCCCCACAGAGGCCGTTGTCAATATAATCGAGCCGGTGGAAACGTTCGGAGAAATCGCGCTTCTTACCGGAGAACCCAGGTCTGCTACTGTCGTGGCCACAGACACGTGTAGATTCCTAACTCTGCATCGGGAAGGCTTAGAAAGCGTACTCCTAGATAATCCGAATATCTGCCTAGCGATGCTGAAGGCCGCCTACAGACGTATCAAAGCGCAAGGTCAACGTCTGAAGGCAGCCCAACGTACTACCAGCTAGCATACCGCTAAAAATGACGATAGACCGCGCCGCCGGTCCATAAGGCCTGCTCGTCCCCACACGACCGGTACTACTTTTTTATCTCTAGTAGCTCTACATCGAAAACCAGCATGCCAGCTGGCGCCCCCGGCCGACCCTTATAGGCGAGAGACTCCGGTATCCATAACCTTCGTTTCTCCCCTTCCACCATAAGACCAATACCCTCCGCCCATCCATCAATCGCTCGATTTAGATGGACAGTTACTGGGGTTCCGGTCGCGACAGAGCTATCGAACATCTGACCAGTGGCCGTCCAACCCGTGAAGTGAATGACGACTGCCTCCAACCGCTTAGGCGTACGCATCCCCTCGCCGGGTTTCAAAATCTTCGTGACTAACCCAGACTCGGTCTTATCCGCGTCACTTGGCGGTTCAGAGACATCATCTGGTGTAAGGGGGACCTCAATTATCTTGATAAGCTCGATGTCAAATACGAGCGTACCGGAAGGAGCTCCTGGACGCCCCTTGTATGCGAGACTTTGTGGGATCCAAAATCGGCGCTGCTCACCCTCCACCATCAGTTGGATCCCTTCGGTCCACCCGGCGATCACCTGGCTCAAGCGAAATATTTCTGGTTCACCCCGCTTCCAGGTGCTGTCAAACATGCGTCCCGTTGTCTGCCAGCCAGTGAAATGGATCTGTACCGAGTCGACGGTCTTGGCCTTTCTAGTGCCTTTACCGGGTTTCAGAAGTTTCGTTGCCAAGCCGGATGGTGCTTTCACGACATCCGCCGGAGGCCCAGCGACGTCCTTGGGAGGCTTCAATGGGTCTCGAGCCTCCTTTGAAGCCTCTCCTTTCCCCTCAACTGCATCGGCCCCTTTCTCTGCACTGGCGGACGTACCTTGCGCTGGCGATGTCTGACGTATCTGTGCCGTGTTCGCATGTGACGATTGCTTATTCCCGTCGCGCGACTTTTTACCCGGAAAAGCAGACGCTTTGGCCTTTTCATCGCTCGAATCAGACTCGTTTTTCTCCGCCTGCTTGCTGTTCTCCGTCGCCGTAGTGGCGGCTTGGGCAGTCTGTACTTTGTCGTTTTCTAGTGCCGGTTCGTCCTGCTGACAGCCATACGGCATTCCCAGGATGACCATGCAACATATGCTGCGGCGTAAGATATTTCGCAGAAGTTGAGTTTCGCTCATCGGGGGACACTGCATCACTGCGACTAGAATCGCAATACTGCCAGCAACAGACGAACAGACGCTACATCCCACCAGTTATCGTGAGTAGACGTCGGACTGGGATGTCTCGAATCCACTTACCAGCCACCTCGACGTCAACGGTGGCCGTTCCCGACGGAAAGCCAAAGTACGCTTCCGCTGCTGAGTTACCGTATAAACCGTCTCCACCGCTGCGTATGACGCGTACCTGTGTCAATCCCCCGCCCTTCACTCGTATGCGCTCTCCGATTCCAAACCGATTGTGTCCGGATGAGAGTTCCAGTCGCACTGTCAACCAGGGCCTATCATCGCACCCATTGAGATACACGTACGGAGCGCCATCTGCGTTACCAACAACGATATCTACGTAGCCATCCCTATTTAGGTCACCTAATACGGGTGACCTGCTCCGCGCATCCCCGGACAACAGTGCACTACCGTCGTCAGGCTCAAATATCCCCGCCGTATTTCGAAGGAGTACGTTGGGTTGCTTGTCTAAGTTTGTGGGAACCCCAAGCGCGAAATCATCAGTGGTATGCCAACCGTGCAGCACAAATAAGTCCAACCAGCCGTCTGAGTCCACATCCACAAACTGGGCACCCCAGGCAACGTCGTGCTGGTATTCTAAAGTGAAGGCGTTGGCGTCATACGTCGAGTCTTCAAATTGCATGTCGCCTTGATTACGCAGCAACGTGTTGGTGTGCGGTAACATAGCCGTCACGTAAAGGTCTTCTAGTCCATCATTATCATAGTCCCCGATGGCAACTCCCATCGCTGACACATCCAGCCCAGTATTGCTCGCTTTTGTAATGTCGGTGAGAACTAAGGAACCGTCATCGCGCATCCCGTCGTTTCGTAAAAGACGGTTACCCTGTAGTTCTTTGCTATCACCCAGGCCTTGCTGGTAAAGGGACCACGCGTCGTTTACTTCGAAGAGGTCTAAATCGCCATCGTTGTCCAAGTCCACGAGACTCGTAAGGAAGGTGCGGTCTTCTACCTCCTGCTGTGGCAGAGCGGATGTTTCATCAACGAGACCAGATGGTCCC
>PKDL01000191.1 GCA_002863065.1 Pseudomonadota bacterium | reverse complement strand
CGAAGGTCTTCGGTTTCTTTTTAGCTACCCGTCGTAAGCCAGAGAACTCCGTCGCATAAAACGCGCGGTACTCGTTATACCCACCGCGCGTTTGTGCCTCACACCAGCGATTCAATGTCTCTCTGACTTGGTCTTCAGGTGATAGGTTTCTATCGATCTTTGGAGCGGTTTTTGCGGCTTTCTTGCCACTGGATGTATTCGACCCTGAGGTGGCATTTCCTGGCGTGCCGGTCTGCTCCACACCTTTTGACGTGCTTGTCGTACTGTTTTTGTCTCCGGCTGGTTTTTCACTATCTTTGCCGCATGCAGCAACAATCGTTGCGCTTATAAAACACACGGTAATGAGCCGTAGCGCGGGTTTTACGTACATTAGCTACTTTTCCTTTGTGGACGGAATGACTAAAGAATAACCAGGCGAGTCAATAACGTGCAACCGCCTTGCCGCGGGGGTTGGCTTCTGCATACAGCCCGCGCCAGGGCGAGGGCAAGACGATAGGTTTTCCCATCCACTTCGTTCTACATCGGTATAGGACGCACCAACGGACCCCACGCAAGGGAACCGAATGGGTCCAATGCGTGCCCAACGGGACTCATTGTCGTTCCGCTAGCTCAACATCCACGGTGAATCGAAAGGCCCTCAGTGTCCTCTCCGGGCGTCGCCGATAATGAACACGACGGGCAATACGAGCCTTCTTTTCTGGCGTTTGGATGAAGCAATCGGCCGTTGGTGACGGAAACAGTGGACGGCTTAGTATAGAACTCAGCGCATGGGATACGGTCTTTTGCAACAGGTGGCCCAGCCCAGTATTACCCTCGCCTAGCGTATGAGTAAGGGCCTTACACTGAGGTGCTTGCAAGAATGCTTAGCGAGTCCATTCCACGTGCCCACAGCATCCATGGTGATCCATGATGACCTCAATGGTTGCACCACAGGATGGGCAGTGTCCGGTCCGGTGACTGTGATAACCGCTGCCAATGGGGCTGGATGACGGGAAGAGCTTGTCCGAGTTTTTCGGGATCCGAGACAGATATCCTTCGATCAGGATCCTTTGAATACCCGGTTTGGTCTCGACCGGTCTCGGTGTAAGTTTAGGTGGGTCAGGTTTTTGCCAAGGACGGCCGGAGGGTAGCAGCACCATCGATTGGTCCTTGCTCGTCGCATCATGAGCCGATTGCAGAAACCCATCACAGATGTCACAACCTGTATCCACGCGGTATCCAATGTTGCGACCAGTCATACTGTCCTCGAGGGCAATAAATCATTGCGTGCCTTTCTAACTAAGACCTTCCAAGATGGAGTGCAAGACTGGAATAGTGCCGCTGTTGGCTTCTTTTTATAAAGCATAAGCAGCGCCTCTCAACATTATTAGCCTCACTGCTTCAAGTCATCTTAATGGGTGAAACGAGGCGACGTACTCGGTCTTCGGCCCATCCAATTTACGATACGAATGTATCTGCTTTGATATGCGCAGCCGCTTGTCGAAAGGTTGGTAACGGCAGGAGATAACAGTATGAGAGCGTATGGCTTCTGCGATGCTGCCTAACCGGGCAGGTGTGCAGAAGCCATATGCGATCCGCCACAAGCGCTGACAATGTCATACATTTGACTTGTGGCGCGCTAAATGTCCTACGGATTCATGCGAAAGACTTTAGAGTCCAGCCTCAATACGGACTTTTTGAACGAGGTCCTGCAAGTTGGTTTTGAGCGTAGTTGCCCGTTCATTAGATGCTATCAAAGCCGGGACGAGTAATTCGATATCCTCGATCAACGAGAGCTGCAGCGTAAGACCAGCCACCCAGCCTTCAACCTCTTCTTTGGTCGGCCCAGCCTCTTTTTCTTCACTCGAATCATCTTTCATAGCCTCCAGCTTGGAGACAAGCGACGCGAGCTCGGCCGTACTTTTAGTTTTTACCTTCGTAATCTCTTGCGAGAACGATTCTGGTATCACGTACGCAGGACGCTCAATACCATGTGTGAGTTCGTTTATTTTATGCGTTACTGGGTGGCTTTCCTCAGCAATTGCTGCCGCGGTAAGAGCGTCCAGTTTTTGTTGTGCTGCGGCTTTACTCGTCCCATAGATAGCTTCCGCAGCTTTGGTCTTTTTCTCAGCGGTCTCTGCTGCCGCGAGTAGGGCAGTCTCTGCCTTGCTGACTGCATCTTCGGCAGCTTGCCATTTACCGGAAACCTGGTTGTACTTACCTAAGAGATCGATGAGCTCCGGCTGTACTTTGATGACCACTTTCACTTTCTTATTGGTTGCCTTCTGCGCTTTGACTGCGGCTTTTAGCTGTGTCTTCGTCTCCTTGGTCGCGGTCTTGAATGTCTTGGTTTGCGCCGCTGCTGCTTCCAGAGATGCCGTCGTAGCTTCTAATGCCGCCTGAGCGGTTGCTAATCCAGCTGGGTCTGCCGCAGCTGCCTTGACCGCCTTTTTTGCCGCCTTCTGTTCGCCCTTCAGCCTCTTGATAGTTTCCTTGTTCGCAGCGACTTGCTCTTTCAGAGTCTTCAGACCTTCAGTGAGTTCGGTCACTTTCGCGTCATTAGCAATCTTCTCTTCAAGGAGTACTTTATTGTCGGCAATCCGGGCTGTAACCGCAGCGGTGAGTTTTTGCAGGTCGCTCAACGTCTGTACGCCATTCGCGTATTGATCTGCGCGCACGTTCCCAGGAAAGTCGGGGTTCTTGGCCCGTTTTGTAACCTGTGTATACGTGCCGCGGGGATTTGCTCGGCATTCTGGCTTACACACTTCGATCGTTTCGTCTAATTCCCGTGCTACACAGGCCCCTTCTTTCGTGCACCGCTCGTCGTCAGAGCACACGCCACAGACGCCCCCGACACCGTTTTTTCCGCATTCTTTGTCTTTGCATAAAGGCGTAGACCGGCAGAAGCTATCGTAACAGAATTGGTCTGGTGCGCAGCTATTGCACTCACCATCACAACCATCTCCGCCACAATACTTTTTCTTACCGAAGTATTTAACGCTGTTGGCAAACGCTTGCGCCGCTTTCTTTGCACTTTCGAGCGCGGTTTTTGCTTCTTCTACAGGTGCGAGTATGGCTTGTAGCGTTTTGGCGTGCTCTGCATTCAAACGGTCAAGTTCGGTGTTAGCAGCGTAAATTTCGCTAGGTGTTCCCACGGTGGAGTTCTTGACGCCATTGAATGCCGTAAGAAGAGTGCCCAATAGTTTATCGAGCGTAGCTTTCTCGCTTTGAAAAAGAGTCGATAGTGTCGTGTATAACTCTGCATTGGTTCCCGGATGGAAAACGCGCATCGTCTGGTCGACGTTTTGAAGCTTGATCTCTTTTTCACCGGATTGGCATCCCAATGCAGCGATGGCCAGAATACAGGCCCCTATCATTAGTTGTCTCATGTCCCCTCCTAGCAGCAAGACTACAGGACCTTCCGTGTAATGGGCTGCACAACGTGATTAACTGTATTAAAGAAATATTATTGTTCTAAGTGGAAGTCAATCTGCCCATAAGATGGACATTAGAGGGGTACAGAGTGTGGTAGGTGCGTCGATATTATGGTTATAGCGCGGATACCCAGCATAGGGCAGCCCGCTCAAAATACGTGTGGGTTGCGAAGCACTAGGAAGGGCTGCAGGCGATCCACTAATTGCTTGTCAGGTTTTGTGGGTGGAGATGGTCCCGAGCGCGGCGAGTAGGGAGTAGGCGACAGGAGCTTGACGGGGAGTGCTTGCAGCAGCGGCTACTTGGCGCAGCGGAATCCCATGGCGGAGTCGGTCTCGAATGAGTATGGAACGTCTTCATAGTTCTGAGCATCAGCCATCGTGTAGCGAGCTGCAATACGCATATCGGTGGTGAAGCTGCCGTAGCATGCACCCTTGTTGATCTTCATACCGATGGCGTTTTGTTTTAACTTGTCTCTCTGGCCTTCTGCATGTGGCTGGTACTCAGAGTCGACCCACTCCGAGACGTTGCCGATCATGTTGTAGACGCCGTAGGGGGATACGCCATCGGGACGTACGGTGACCGGTTGTGCGCCGCCTTCACCGCAACCAAGTTCTTGGTCTTCGGTCATCAGCACCACCTCGGTGCACGTTGCTTCTGTATTACCCCACGGATTGATCGGAGTGTCTGACTCGCAATCGTTGTAGAGCTCGCAGCCACCTTTTGCTGCCTTCTCCCATTCTTGTTCTGTGGGCAGTCGTTTACCCTGGACCTGGCAGAATGTGTTCGCCTGTTCCCATGTCACTCCGATTACCGGCCATGGCTCGTTGGTACGCGTTTGCCAGTCAGGCGCGAGTCCGCCCAAGTCGATGTCGGGATTGAAGGTGTCAAACGGTTGGCTGCAATCGCCAGCCGCGACGCAAGCATAGTACGCTTCGCGTGTCACTTCGTACTGGTCGATTTGGAACTCGTCGACGAACACCCGTTGGTGAGGCATCTCGTCCTCAAGGCAGTTTGAATCTACGGCTGGGTTGCACCCGAAAATGAAATCCCCTGCCGGGATGGTAATCATTTCGGCCAGCGAAGTCTGCAGTGTTGGGTTAGCGGCTTGCTCGGCGGCAGTCGAGTCAACATCACTGCTTGCGCAGCCGGCCATTAGCACGGCGGCGGCTGCGACTCCGATGGATAGAGAGGCGACGTTTCGCATGGGTTCCACTCCACGTTGAGGCCGCTTGGGTTGATACTCGGAGTTCAACGTACTGGCAGCGGCAACTTGTATTCGATTACACCGACATGGATCATACACTGGAGAGCAGACGTAAATCCACATCTATATGTACCGCTGAGGCTGGTTTTTATCAGTTTTCTCGGGCGACATCGGCAAATACTGATGAAGCTGCTGCGCGTCGGGATAACGCGCTAATGGCGTATGTGGGTTAGGCCTATTCGTGGTTGCAATACCACCGGTGCGAGCGATCCGGCTCTTAGCGTATGCCCATGCTTCAAGCCGCATAAGCACGCGCGTTTTGTATCGGAGGCCGCCCTATTCCGAATTGAATACCCCGTACGCTCGTGTGTATCGATTCATTTTCGGAGCCTGCTGGTCAAGGTGAGTTAGCCCCACTCTGGGGGCAGGGTTGGGTGCAGAGCGGGCGTCTAGAGAGAGAGGACGAATGCGACTAATGCGTCTTGGTCCTTTTGAGCGAGCGCTTGGTACCATTGGGTCGGAGCGGCCGCTTCGCCAGCATGTGCGCGGATGGCTTCATCGATCGTCCATGCGCGTCCATCGTGCATGTA
>PKDL01000421.1 GCA_002863065.1 Pseudomonadota bacterium | reverse complement strand
GTCTGTCCTGAGGATATGGCGAACTCTGAGATAGGATGTGTCGACCTAAAGCCAGTGGGCCCATATCCGTTTGATTCTGCTCTGCTTCATTGTCGGAACCTAGGGCGTCGCCTGTGTTCAGAATCGGAAATGTGGGCTGGTTGCGAAGCCGCCGGAGGGGAGAACTTCAATATCGGCGCAAACGAGTGGGTCGATGACTGGGTCTCGACACAAGACCTGAGCGCCGAAAATCCACTTCTCATTGGCAGCTATGTCGTGGAGCACGCGAGTATTCAGTGGCCAGATCAGCAGTGTATGACCGCTAATGCCGCGATTGCGCTCGGGATTGCCACCGAAGCCCTCGTCCGCTGTTGCGCCCCGCATCGGATCGTCATTCCGAGCGATGACGACCCAGCGCCGGAGCCTGGGCAGTAGGCTACACGTATCCAGTTCTTCCCCTTTGATTGAGGTATTTTGATGCGACACTCCATAGTTTGGATGACAGCCAGTGCGCTGCTGGCGTTTGCGTGCTCGGAGACTGGCGGCGGCTCTAACGGTGTATCCGGTCCTGGCGCGTTAGCCGATGTGGTAACGGTAGAAGATGTGGCGCCTTTAGCGGATGCTGGGCTGTCAGCGCCGATGGATACGGGTAGTGTTGCCGCTGATGTGGCGTCGACTGCAGATATCGGGCGCGCACCGGACGACGTAGCGGTGGCTGACGATACCGGAATTACGCCGGACGACGTGGCGGCGGTCGAGGATGCCGGGGCGCTCGCGGATGTTGCAGAGCCACCGGTGGATGGTGGAGCTACGCCCCCTCCAGGGTTGGAGCTATCCGACCTCAACGAGGACGGCACCCTCGCCATTTTGGTCATCGGCTCGTCGCAGTCGATTGCCGAGGGGGCGCCCGGCTTTGCGCCGGATGGTATCGCCGAGCAGCTGCAAGCCATTCTGGATGCGGACCCAACGAACACGCTCACGGCCCAGGTGCAAGCGGAGGATATCTACACCAGTCTGATGTTGACGACGGGGTATGGCCAAAGTGGGACTGACTACGATTTTGTTTATTACCGGCACTCGCTGATGCAGTGGTATCACTGGCCCGAGGGTCTAGAGGCCCGGAAGCAACAGCTCTTGGGCGAGGGCGGCACGGATTGGGATGTGGTGGTGTTAGCCGCCGATCCGCACATTGTGGCTGATATGCCAGGCTACTTTGCATTAGGCGCCAATACCGTGGCGTCCAAAGTAGCCGAAGGTGGTGCACAGCCGTTGCTGCTGGTGGGCTGGCATCCCGCCGGTGTGGCTGAAGCATCGGCCGATTATGTAGCGGGCGTGGCGCATGCCACCTCGTACTGGTCCAGGGTTGATCTCCCCGTCGTACCGTCGGCGGTGGTTTGGGATGCGCTCCCCGGCGGGTTGAAAGACGTTGCTGCAGCCAATCCTACGCCTGGTGGCGCGTATCTCGCAGCCGCGTCGATCTACTCCCATCTCTCGGGCGTAAGTGCCAGTACCTCGGATTACGCGTACAACGACTCGCTGGCGACCGCTGCGCTCGCTGGGGTGCAGGGCGCCGCTGGTGGAGTGTCGGTGGTTGGGCTGCCCGCCAAGGTGTCGCCTTTTTCCCCGATCAGTACGTCAGCACGAGAACTGCACTACAACCACACAGGGACGAGCTCCGAAAATGGGATCTTGGGTGGACTCAAATGGGTCTTAGCCAAGGCCAACGTGAAGCTAATCAATGGCGGGAGCCCACCTATCGAGTTCAATTATGGTCGCGCCAACACCGAGTTCGAACCGAACAAACGCTACAAAATCGATCCGGCGCAGTTTGACCACTCGATGGGCTTTCCGATGCAGGACCATTCGGGATACGGCAACGTCACGATGCTGCACGGACTGGATAAGCGCCGCTACGATTTGGAGAACGGCACCGACCTCGGCGTGGCGCGGTACATGACCGCGAATGCGGAGCTGCCCTATGCGCGTGCGATCCCCATCCGCACTTTATTTGCCCGCATGCGCGAAGTGAATCCGGAGCAATCGGGCTACAGCGATGGATGGCATATGAACAAAAACCTCGATAAGGCCGCCGGTGCCTATATGTATACGCTGTTGACGGGACACTGTGCCCTGGATGCGGAGCCTGCGGATCCCACCTCTGGGGCCTGGAAGCAGTGGATGGCACATAAGCTGGGGTACGAGACGGCATGGACGCTCATGTATCTGCGGGGCAAAGCCCCATGCTTCAAGGTGCTTCCCGAGAACGTCAATAGCGTATCGATTGCGGGTACCGAGAGTGCCACCCTTTCCGTGTCATTCGGCCTAGCACCAACGGCGGAGGTTACGGTTACGCTAGCGAGCGACGATCCTTCGGTGGTGGATATCTCGCCGAGCACGCTCACGTTTACTCCCGAAAACCATGCCCAACCTCAAGTGGTCACCATGACCGGCCTCGGTGCCGCAAGCGCTGCCACCGAGTTCACGGTGACCGCGGAGGCCACCTCGATAGATACGGCGTTTGATGCGATCGCCGTCGCCTGGACCTACGGCATTACCCCGTAGTTCACCTCACGGATGCATGGCTACTCGTGTCCACTCAGATGTTGGCTTGCCTGGGCGTATATCACCGGATTTTGGTGCTTGAGGTCCGCTTCACTTCAGGGTAGCGTTCCGCAAACCAACTCGGGGGTAGGTTATGCGATTGGGTATGAATTTGGTGGGTTTTTGCGGTGGTTTCCTGATGTTGTTGGGCTGTATTGACGACCAAAGTATCCTGGCTGCTGACACGAGCTCGCGCGCACAGTCCGATGTGGCTACCGTGGCCGACAGTGGTGTGGAGGATGCGGCGAGCCCGTCTGACATGATGGGCGCTGAGCCGTCTGACACGATGGGCGCTGAGACGTCTGACACGATGAGGACTGTGCCGAACGACACGGGCTCGGTACCGCCCGAGGCAGATATATCTGTAGCCGATACCGCACTCCCCGAAGACACTCCTGAGCCTCCGGTAGATGACGTGAGCGCTGGTGTGGATGCGGGCACTGAAGATACAGGCTCCGCGCCGGCGGATGCTGGTGAAGATACCGACGATGTGGCGGTACCAGGTCAGCCCAGCATGGCGGTCGGCCCGGCGTTGGAAGACTGCGCGGTGGTGGGCTTATTGGCGCCCAGCATTCCTTCCGAGGCAGGGCACTACGCCGCGAAAGTGCTGACACCCTCAAGCTATCCTTTCGCGATTGATGGGATCCGCTATTCATTGCTGACCAATAGTGAAGTGATCACCTGCAGCGGCGCACCTGCGCACCAAGTGCTGTTATTTGTACTCGATGCAGGAGCGAGCTTACCCCCAACGCCATCGGCGAGTGGGTTGGGATACCGCCAATACGATGTGCCGGCGGATCCGAGCGCTGCTGGCGGCCGTAATGTAGAGATTACCGTGCCTATTCCGCTTATCTTGACGGAAGGTCAGAGCGCAGTCGTGGCGATCCAGTTTGCGGTGGACGGCGATGCGCACATTTGTGTGGCCGATTGCCAGAGCGCGGTGCCTACAGTGGGTACGGATTGGTGGTCTAATGCAGCGATGCCGCCGTTTACATGGCAAGATTTGGTGGCCGATTTCTCGCTTACCACCAACATGCCAGTACAGATAACGGGCACTGATTCGTTTTAGGAGCGGGGCACCTGCGACGGTAGATGCCGCCGCAGGTGAGGCTTCGCCTACTTGGGGATAATGACGTTGTCGATGATGTGAATGACGCCGTTGGTGCATTCGATATCGGTCTTGACGACGTTTGCGTTATCAATGGTTACGCCGGCCTTACCCGCGGTGATTTTGACCGACTTGCCGTTGACAGTCTTGGCGCCTTTCAGCTTGACGACATCTTTGGCCAGTACTTTTCCGGGTACCACGTGGTAGGTGAGAATCGCAGTCAGCTTCTTCTTATCCTTGAGTAGTGCCTCGACGGTGCCCTTGGGCAACTTGGCGAAGGCTTCGTCAGTTGGCGCGAAGACGGTAAATGGACCTTGACCCTTCAATGTATCCACGAGTCCGGCGGTGGTTAGCGCGGTTGCGAGGGTTTTAAAGCTTCCCGCAGAGACGGCGGTATCGACAATATCTTTGCCAGTGGCCGATGCGGAGAGGGTGAAAAAGAAGGCTACAGAAAAAACAATGCTTTTTACGGTGTTCATTTGAGTTCCTTACTCAAGTTGTTGGTGTGGGAGTGATGCGGTAGGTGCGTGTGGGATAGACCCTGCATGTCGATGTGCTGAGTCAAATCAGACGAGCTAGATCAACCTTGCACGAAAGCGACTGTAGAGGTCGAAATACGTGGGGCAGTTTAACGGAATAAAGGACGATGCTAGGCTGTGTGCGGATGGTGAGTTAAAGCGCCTCGGGGGGCGCGACCGGGGTGGTGTTATTGCTCGCTTGTGTTTTCTATCACCGAGACGGTCTGCTGCGGTTGATACGTCGCGAATGCATTGGTTCTCGAGATGACTGATCCGGCATCGGTAGAGTCCGTACCATCAGCGGACCGATCTATGCGCCGCCTCGTGGCGTGGATTCTGGATCGCCGCGCCATGGTGCTGCTTACGATCGGATGTATTACCGCCGCCGCGGCGTGGATTCTCGCGACACGCGCCGCCTTTGGTTCGTCTATCGGTAAACTCTTCTTTGCCGAGTCGCCACGATACGCACGATATCTCGACTACTCGCGTGAGCTCGGTACCGATGAGGCACTGATTATCGGGCTTGAAGCGGTCGATATTCTTGCTCCCGACACATTGGACCGACTGGAGCGGGCGGTGGCTCGGGTCAGTGCACTGAGCGTGGATGATGCATCGGCCCCGGGCAGTGACGAGTCATCGGCCCCGGCCGATAGCTCCACGCCGGACGCCACCTCCGAGTTTTCGGGTAGCGACGATTTTGACGATTTTGATGATGACTTCGAGGAGGGGGAGGTCGCGTCTGAATCCGGAGGGATTGTTCGACGTATTCAGAGCGTGCTGAGCGCGCGGCGCGTGCGACGCCGTGGGGATACACTATCAACCCAGTCATACGCAGACCTCGCGCGCTCGCAACCGGATGGGCGCACCGAATTGCTTCAAGAGCTACTCGATGACGAACTCGCATCGGGGGCATTGATCTCTCAGGATGGACAGCATGCGGCGGTCATTATTGAGCTGATAGCCGACAAGAATCGGCCTGCTGAGGCCGTTTCGGTGGTGGTGAACGATG
>PKDL01000431.1 GCA_002863065.1 Pseudomonadota bacterium | reverse complement strand
CATGTGTAGGTATCGTGTGTGGCCCATCACCCGTCAACGGCTACAACTGCGGGTCCTGCCCGAGTGGTACAACATGCGCTCCAGACGGGACAGAGTGCCAGGCCGAATCCGCTGGGCTTGACGCGTCTGATGGTAACGACGGTGCAGATTCCACCGCCAGCTTTGATACCACGGACGCAACGGACAGTGCCGACGCCACCGATGCCGTGGATGGTTCCGATGCCAGCGATGCTGCCGATGCTACCGACGAGCTAGGATCAACCGTAGATGGGGCCGATGAGGTTGATGGGCTCGACGAGGCCGATGCGAATGCGACTGAGGTGCTACCGCAAGACGGCACCGAACTCTGCGGCTTTAGTGCGGATAGCGCCGGAAAAGAGGTGGGCGCTTCGATAGAAAATTTCGGACTGAAAACGTACGAGGGTGATGCGTATTGGCTGCATCAAAACTGCGGTACTGACAAGAAGGTGGTGTGGATCATTTTGGCCACTGGCTCATGTGGCGCATGCGAGAGCTACGCGCCACTAGTTCAGCCCATGTACGAGCAGTATAAAGATCAGGGGCTAGAAGTGATGTGGGTTCTCGGAGCAGATGCAGATGGAAATCCGCCGTCGTTGGAGTTTTGTGAAAACTTTGTGCAAGACAAGAGCGTCACGTTTCCCGTGCTAAGGGATGCGAAATTCTATCAGGTCTATGGTCACATCAATCCTCATTCGACTGCCCTACCACACCAATACATTCTTGATGCAGAGACAATGGAGCTCGTCCACGCATCCGGCGGTATCAACGAGGAATCCGAAAACAAGGTCAAAGAACTCCTCGGTGTTCAGTAAAACGAACGCTGACAAAGCGTTCGTCCACGACACCGCCGTGGTCGATCCAGGTGCAGTCGTTGGTGCAGGGACAAAAATATGGCACTTCAGCCATATTATGAGCGGCGCCCGCATCGGTGAACGCTGTGTGCTCGGTCAGAACGTATTTGTCGCCAACGGTTCGACCTTGGGCGATGGCGTCAAAGTTCAAAATAATGTGTCGATTTATAGTGGGGTCCACCTAGAAGACGACGTCTTTTGCGGACCGTCGATGGTCTTCACAAACGTCAAGACGCCCCGGGCGCATATCGACCGGAAACACGTATTCACCGAAACATACGTAAAGCAGGGTGCCACTCTTGGTGCAAACTGCACGGTGGTGTGCGGTGTTCAAATCGGTCGATACGCTATGGTCGCTGCGGGAGCTGTCGTCACGAAAGATGTGCCCGACAATGCCCTGATTATGGGGGTACCCGGTCGGATTACGGGGTGGGTATGTAGCTGCGGAGAACACCTCCCTGGTGGACCAGCACGAGCTGAATATGCATGCTGCGAAGTCTGTGGTGCCGAGTGGATTATTGATTCCGCGTCAGATGGCCTCGTACGGTTACCAAGTTGAATGGGTCGTTCGGCACCTACAGCCGTGCCTTCATTGGGGAATAGAGGGAGACTCCACTTCCTTTGACCGTCTTTCCCTCCGGGAGCGTGATACTAAATCGGGCACGGTTGAAGTAATTTATGGGTTGAATAAATACCTTGATAACGCGTTGGACCCACTTCGGTACCGTGCCTAAGACATCTTCACGTGCCAAGGTTCGACCTACCTTGACGTCGACCGATAGCGTCTCGCCTTCATCGGTCTTTCCTACGATACGGTAGTTGAAGGGGACCTTATGGTGTGGTTTTTTCGGGTCAGTCTTCAGTGTCGTTGGGGTTGCACGGGCTGAAAGAGAAGATGCGACGACTTGTTTCCCTTTCGTTATCAAGAGGTACCCGAGCCTTTCTTTTGCAAAGTGCTCGGGGGTAAATAACTCCAGAAAGCTGATCGCGTACCGGCCCTTGCGGCCATGAAACCTCAAAAACCGGTCCGAAAGAACGTTAGCCATCATATTCGTGTAGCCATGTTCTCCCCAAGCAGAGCCCCGAATGTCCTTCCACTCTCCGTTTTTATATCGCTCCCGCCCGCTAAAGGTGGCCAGTGAGGGCATCAGATGAACTCCGAACCGTCCGCCGGACGGGAACTTTGCTTCTCCATTCCCCGGTTTCCATAGAGGGCCAACGGATTTCAATTCGACTTCTAACTCGTATCCCCTTGCGCGAACTGTCAGCAGGTACCCACGTTTGGTTTTCTTCAGAGAGGTGTCTCTAAAGGTCAAATTGAGTGGTTGTCCCGTGCTCGAAAGCGTCCGAGCTTTTGCCTCAACTTTGTCGATATATCGACTGAAACTGCGTTTTGGGGATTCGTCGAAAGTTGAGCCATAGCGCATCACATCGACTGCTCCGTGGCCGTCGCCTGGACCTACGTTCGTGAGGATGAAGCGTGTCTGGATCCATGTACCGCCCTTCGCATACAACATGACTAAAAATGTTTCGAAATAGCCCTCATTTTTTTTGAATCGGTTAAACTGGGATGCCTCCATTTTGGCAGGTACGACCGTATGCTTTCCGGACCAGGGTTTGACGTCTCCTGCGTCGGCTACGATAGGAAGGCATAGGAATGTGGTCGCCAAAATACACGCTATTTGCTTCATGGGTCCTCTGAACGGCATACCAACGATTCTATTCATTGGATGTTTATCCTCGTCTTTCTTAATGTTGTTCTGTGTCCTACCTAATGTTCGAACGCGTCTTGTTAGTCGTTCTTTCGTTTTTGGAGGCTGCGTCGGTTTTCGGCAATCCCGTAATGTTGAAGCGTGAGTTTCAAGCGAAGCGTCTCTGGAAGCAGACGGCTTGCCCAACCCAGGGACCTGGCACCTGGGCCGACTGCCCGTCGTACCGGCATCTTTCGGGCTTCACAAAACTTTCGGACCAGCTTTGCTACCTGAGCTGGATCGGCGCCGCCGCGCTCATCTCGTTCTACTGCTTCCAGACAGCGCTTCGCACGCTCCGTGTATACCCCGACGTCAAGATGCGATTCGCGAGCATCTGGGAAGCCAGTAGCAAAATCTCCGGGCTCCAAACAGGTGACCTGTATACCGTCTGGACCCAGCTCCATGCGCAGTGCTTCCGACAGACTTGCGAGGGCTGATTTCGTAGCCGAATAGTGTCCCTGGAAGGGTAGAGTAATGCGCCCAGCCAAGGAGCCAATGAATATAATCCGCCCTCGTGATTGCCTAATCGCAGGTAGCAGAGCACGGGTGAGTCGCATTGGATCCAGTACATTTACTCTGAATTGATGGATTTCAGCCTGAGCATCAATGCATTCGACCGGACCAAATATTCCATATCCCGCGTTATGAATCAGAACATCCAGACCTGTATTGGAGTACGTCTCTACCAATGCCGCGATATCGGTATCGGTGTGATCACTACCTAAGTGTAGTGGTGCGAATTTTATTGTCCCAGAAAAGTCAGCGCTGAGCTGCTTTGCGCGCCCAGAATCCCTCACGGTTCCAACTACTTCCGTGTCAGGGCCTGCCATTTCTTTCGCTATTGCCAATCCGATACCTCTACCGGCACCGGTAACCAAAACGTGACTCATGGCACCATCCTTGCTTACCCGGGCGCGACGTTTTCATGCGGGTCATTTGTCCGCCAATAGAGAGCGCCCAGCGTCAGATAGACCACTTTGGCATGCCTGACCTGCAAGACGGAAGTCGTTGAAGCGATTGAAATGAAATTGAGTGCGCACGCGCGCAAAACACGCGGTACCCCGCGCGAACATGTTGGAGTAGGGCAATGGCAAACCGAGACTTATTCGACGTCTGTAAAAAGTACAAAGACCCGGAGCTCGTAAAATCGTTCAACCTGTACCCGTTTTTTAAGTCTCTATCCGCATCTGATGGGCCTGTCGTAGAGTATGATGGGCGCGAGATCGTGATGCTGGGTTCGAATAACTACCTGGGGCTAACTCATCACCCGCGCGTGATGAAAGCAGCGCATGATGCGTTAGAAAGATTCGGAACGGGTTGTACTGGGTCCCGGTTTCTCAACGGAAACTTGAGCCTACATGAACAGCTCGAACAGGAGTTGGCTGAGTTCACCGGTAAAGACGATGCGCTTGTATTCAGCTCGGGGTTTCTTGCCAATTCCGGTGCTCTGTCTTGCTTAGGTAGCATAAAAGGCGCTGTCGTGTTTTCTGAGGCCGAAAACCATGGAAGCATCATCGATGGCGTCCGACTAGCGAAAGGTGAGACACGGGTTTTTGACGACCTAGACCACCTCGAGCAACTCATGAGCGACGGAGACCCGGACGGTGAGGGCTGGGCCCACGCCCTGGTAGTGAGCGACGCTGTATTCTCGATGACTGGACGCGTAATGGACGTGAAGCGACTCGCAGAGTTACGCCGTCGCTTTGGATTCAAGCTGTACCTCGATGATGCTCACGGGCTTGGTGTTCTTGGACCGCAGGGACGCGGTACTGCGGCCCATTATGGTGTGATGGACGACATTGACGTCTTGTTCGGCACGTTTTCTAAGTCATTTGCGTCCTTAGGTGGGTTCGTGGCTGGCGATAAAGACGTGATCAATTATCTTCGCCATCACGCTCGGACTGTGATTTTCAGCGCAGGTCTTCCGCCGGCTTCTGTCGCCGCAGCTTTGGAATCACTCCGGGTCATGCAAGAAGAGCCTGAAATCTTCGAGCGTCTCTGGGACAATGTCGAATATTTCCGGAACGGGCTGCACGATATTGGTTTCGACACCATGGGAAGCTGGACACCCATACTCCCATTGTATGTCGGTCCGGAGTCAATTGCGTTCCGATTTGTGAAGGATGCACTTGATATGGGCGTGTTTGCCACACCTGTTATCTACCCAGCGCAGCCTTACCAGCAGGCATTGATACGTACTAGCGTGACCCCTTCCTTGACACGCGACCACCTCGACAAAGCGCTCGATGTCCTGCGGGTACTCCACAGACAGCTGAGCCGGCACACAAAACTGAAATGAATCATCCTGATTAATGCCGGTGAAGTGCCCGTGTTGAAGCAATGGTTTGATGGTCCCTCGGCTCGGTGCAACCACGAGGACTCTTAGTCCAGAAGTCTGACTGAGGCGGTGGGCGGCCATGCCTAAGGCGGATGTTTTGCCCCGTCCTCGGTCGGCGGTGATCACCAGAGGACAGGGGTCACTCACCATTATGGGGGCTGACACCCAGGGCGCGCTCTATCGGTGTTCGCTCGTCGTCGGTGTAGGTGTTGCACTCGCCCAGCTTGAGCATATGCCACTCCGCCTTGGGCCGCGCGGCGAGGCTGCG
>PKDL01000503.1 GCA_002863065.1 Pseudomonadota bacterium | reverse complement strand
TCAGCAGACGCGTACACAACCAGCGCCGGCAGCTCCCACGCCCGTTCGGAAGAGCCGTGCCGAGCGGCGTTGCGAGGAACTCTGCCAAAAGCTGGAGCAGTGTAAACCTGGTAGTGGTACTGGCTGCGTTACGCGATGCATGAACGACCGCTCTAGTGACCGCGAATTTGCCGCAATTGATGGCTGCAAAACGCAAGGCTGCGGACGCGGATTCAGTGGTTGCGTTCTTCGCCGAGCAGGTATCGACCGAAATAAGCGTGACTGCACTCCTATTTGCGAAAAGAAGTATGCTTGTCAGAACCCAGGGCGCGATATACCGCTGTCGGAGCTGATGGCATGTACTAGTGCGTGCAAATCTGGTGGTCTGGAACGAGCGGCTGGGAAGAAATGCGAGAGTAAACAATGTGGTGCTGAGTACGAACAGTGCTTTGCTAAAGCGAGTACTAAACCACCTACTCGAGAAGAAAAGCAGTGTACTGAAATGTGCGCTCAAGCGGTTAAATGCGGTTCACTCAAAGATAAACAGCAGTGTTACAAGCGCTGCCTATCAGACAGAACTGCAAAGACGGAATTCAGGCTACGACGTCGGTGCATGAAAGCGAGCTGCGATAAGTATGAATCATGCATCGTCGGTGGACTCGGAATTCCTCAAGCTAAGAAACGCTATGTTCCGGTGTGTCGACACCAATTGATGTGCAAATCGGAAGGTCCGCTGAATTATCTTGCACTTGCCTCCTGTGCTCGTCGTGGCAAGAAGCCAGCGTCTCAAGTTTCGGCGATTACACAGTGCGCTCCAGCGGGTTGTGATACTGCTTTTCGCATCTGTGTTGAGTCGAAGTTACGCGCGATTACTAACACACCCCCCCCACCTAAAAAGCTAAGCCGACGCGAAAAGCGCTGCATGAAGACCTGTGAGAAAATAGCGTCGTGTGAGCCCGGCAATGGTGGAGAGAAATGCGTTGCCGATTGCCTTGGCGGTAAGCGTCGGGATGAATTTGCCGCGCGCGGTAAATGTAATTCAAAACCCTGCGGTGACTACACTGTCTGCATCGCAAGAAATCTTGGCGTACCTCGACAGAAGTTGTCGTGCGTAGACGCATGCAGTCATGAGCTGAGTTGTTTGCCTCCCGGGGAGCCACGGGGTCTTACGCAGCTCGTTCGCTGTGCCCGTCGCTGCAAGCATTCGAATAAGATGCTCGCGGCCATTGGGGCCTGCCAGGTCAAAGGTTGTGGCGGCGCATTCAAGATGTGCGTGGCGGAAAAAACGGGTGCGCTTCAGAAGAAAAAAGCCGTACTCGCGCAGTGCGAGGCGATCTGCAAAAAGGATGTTGAATGTCGCAAAGGCCGTTCCGCCACAGCATGCATTAAGCGCTGCGTTGACTCCAACGCACGGAATGCTGAATTTGGGGCCCGTAAAACGTGTGTCTCGAGGAGCTGCGACCAGTGGGACTCCTGCATCATGGACTCGTTGAAGGTCACAAAGCGCGGTCGCCGCTGCTTGAATTCCTGTCGTTGGGACCTGCAGTGCGCCCGAGGTGGAGATCAGTCTGACCAGCTCCAAAAACTCGCATCGTGTATGAATACGTGTCGCTATACGGAGCAAGAACTCACTGTCCGTTCTGACTGTCAGTATGAGGGCTGTGGTTCAAAGTTCCGCATGTGCGTGGATAAGGGTATGACACCCTCTAAACCTGCGTCTGATGGGCAAGCGGGCGCCAGTTCAGGTCCGTAAACTCGTTGAAATAGTCATTACCGCTGCGAATTCAGATTCGCACTCCACGCTTTACTGCGTCGCATGTTTCTCGTCTGCCTGTGAGGTTTCGAGCGCAACCTGTTGATAACACGGCATTTCGCCAGGAACTCAATGTTGGTCCTATTCTTGCTTTAGCCGTCTGCCGCGTCAACTGTAGAGGTACCTGCCGTTGACGGGTGAGTAGATACAAAGCAGGGACTTATGCTGGCTACAAACAACTTCGCGGTAATGCTAAACGCCAACGCTCGCCAAATGAATGGGGATGTCGTTGATTGCGTGTCGCGCATGGTGACGCCCGAAAACCTTTACGTGTCTGAAAGCGCAGATGACGCTCTGGAGATCACGAAAGAGATCAGCGAACGTTCGATTCGTACGGTTTTTACCGGGGGCGGAGACGGAACATTCGCGCGCTTTGTCAATGATTGGAAGTCGGTTGGTGAAACGCCTCTGCCAAATATTGGCGTGCTCGGACTAGGTACCGGAAATGCGGTGGCGGGTATGGTCAGTTCTGGGAATTACGAAGTCGACCTGAACTCGTATCTCAATACAGCACATCGCGATACAGCGCCTTTACGGCTCGTGCAGGTAGATGGCGCACAGGTTCCGTTTGGTGGGCTTGGTCTCGATGCGGAGCTGCTTGAGGATTACCATGCGCTTCGGCGTCGAGACGGTACCGCGGGTGTTGTCGGCGCCCTCGTTGGGCGCAAAAGCCAGTACATGACCGCCTTGCTCGCGAAAACGCTGCCTCGCCGCATGGCATCGTCGTCCCGGTCACGGGCGAATATTCGGATTGTGAACAATGGCGCAGTGGCCTACGCGCTTCACGGGGGAGAGCCCGTGAAAGCCTACGGAGCCGGCGAAGTGCTGTACGAGGGCCCTGCCACGAGCACAATCTTCGGTACCGCAGCGTACTTTGGCTATGGACTGAGCGCCCTACCGTACGCAACCCAACGGGCAGGTTTCTTCCAATTGCGCACCATGACCATGGGGGTCTGGAAGGCACTTGCTAACTTAAAATCCATCCGCAGCGGAAACTACAGCGGTGGAGACGTCCTTGATTGGCACGTATCTGATGTACGTATCGAACTAGACCAAGCCGTGCCCTTCCAGCACGCAGGTGACGTCCAGACCGAGCGTGATTCGCTGGACTTGTCGATGTCGCCACAAACGGTAGATCTCCTTCGTTTCATCTAGACGACCAGCCCGTTACATTCCAGATGCGATGCGGCGTGAGGTCGTCAGCATTCGTACCGGCTGCGCACAAGCTCTACGTATTTCTATGAGCTGGCTGCCAAGTCTTTGCGATAGATTAGTCGCTGCACGATTGGGTTCAAAGCGCACCTCTGGTATAGATCCCACCCCCTAGTATGGCAGGGGTTACGGAGTAAAATAATGCAGTTTGAAGGCCGATGTATCGTTGTCACCGGTGGCGGCGGCGGACTGGGCCAATCAGTTGTCCGCTGGTTGGCTGCGCGGGGTGCAGAGGTGACGGTACCCGAATACACGGACCGCTCTGACCTTTTTGATGATCTTAATAATGTGACCGTCGTACCCGGATTGGACCTAACAGACGAAGACGTAGTGACCCGGTTTTATGGTGCTCAGTCTACGCTCTGGGCGTCTGTTCATCTGGCGGGTGGCTTTGCGATGTCTCCGGTACTGAATACCAGTTTGGCGGATTTCGAACATCAAATACGAATGAACCTGGTGACTGCATTCCTTTGCAGTCGAGAGGCAGTACGAAGCATGAGCGATGGGGGTCGAATCGTGAACGTAACTGCTCGTCCAGCGGTTGAAACCGCTGTGCCGGGCATGTTGGCGTACACGACTAGCAAAGGTGCCGTAGCTGCGATGACGCGTGCCTTAGCCGCGGAATGCCTATCCAAGGGTATCCTGGTTAATGCTATTGCCCCGTCCATCATTGATACTCCCGCGAATCGTGCTGGAATGCCTTCGGCGGACTTTGGTACTTGGCCCAAGCCCGAAGAATTGGCGCAGGCGATCGGCTTTCTCATATCGCCGGAGAATCGGCTTACTAGTGGCGCGATTGTCCCCGTATACGGACAAGCATGATGGGGCAGTGGGTCAGCCTATCTGTGGTGATTATGCTCCTCGCTGCATTCGCTGGCTGTCGGCAGGCGAATGCAGACAATGAGGGAGAACGGCTGTATCAAGCAGCTTGTGCGCGCTGCCATGGGACAACAGGCGAGGGAGGGGCTGGCCCGGCTGGCGCGTTATCTCGAGACCTGACTGATCCTGAATGGCAAAAGACGGTACGCGATGATGAATTACGTACGCTGATACAGCATGGTCGTGGTCAAATGCCAGCGTTTAGCGATGCCCTCTCGCTCGATAAAATCGATAAAATCGTAAAGCACCTTCGCGTGTTGAAGCGGTCGGAAGCGTCCGACAAACCTGGTTCAAGTTGAGGTGTACCGTGAATACGTACTTTCGAATTTTACCTTTCCTTTTTTTCAGTGTGATGATCGCGGCCCTAGTCCTCGTTACAGGCTGTGAAAAATCCGGAGTTTCGGGCAGCGGAGCGCTCGAAGCGGCTAAGGCGAAGATAAAGTCTGACGAAGCGACGGCGATCGAGGAAGCCAAAGCTGCAGCGGCTAGAAACGCAGCAGCAGAGGCGAAGCGAAAGGCAGAGGCGGAGGCAAAACGGGAGGCAAATAAGGCCCCTGGAAACACAAAAACGACCGATGCAATTGCCCGTGATGATGATGATAAAGCGATCATCGAGCGGCTACAGAAGCAGGATACGTTTAAGACGGTTGCCGAAGAACTCAAGTCGAAACCCCGAAAGTGGCAACCATTACTGCTGGCAGCTCTTCAGCACGAAAATGAAAATGTCCGCACGCAGGTGGCCCGCATCATCAATAACAATGAGTTGAAAAGTGAAGAGGTAAGTGCCGCGTGGAGCGAAGCGTTAATGAATGAGGCGAGCGATGTGATTCGTGAGAACTGGGGCTATGACTTGCGACTGTATAAAGACCCTGCCATGTTGCCCGCGCTCAGGAAAGCGTTCTCGAGAGCAGAGTCACCAGCAGCCTTGGGTAATATCGCTGAGACGCTTGCTGCCATGAATGACAGAGAGTCGCTACCGCAGATTATCGAAGCACTCAAGATGACGCGTGAGGTGATGGCTCAGCAATTTCTCTTAGCCGCACTGAAACGCATGCCAGACTCCACGGCTCGCCCCGTCGTTGAGGGCCTATTGACTTCGAAAACGGAGCTGATTCGTTTGAGTGCGAGGAAAGTTCTTGGACGAATCAATGACTATGAAGGGGCCACTCAGGACAAATAAAGGATGACCGGATCTAGGCTCTCTATGACACGGTTTGGCATGTGTTGCACCAATATGTCACACGGGAGTGGCGGCCCATAATCGACCGCTCGATACGACTCCCACACGTCAAGCACGGCTCATGTCTGCGGCCATAGACCCAATATCTCGGGAGATGACTGGGACGCACGTGTCGCGATATG
>PKDL01000079.1 GCA_002863065.1 Pseudomonadota bacterium | reverse complement strand
GTACCTGACATCCTCGACCGAGTCATTGACGAGGCTCCCGAGTATATCGATAGCTTTTGCTCCTCCGAGGGCATCACATCCTTTACAGACTCCGACCCGTACCTCGGCCGTGGGGTCCGTCATTAGTCGTCTGAGGAGCGCTGTCGCTGCTTGGCCTCCGGTACGACCAGCAGCGCGGGCCACTGCAGCGCGCACGCTTGGGGATGGGTCGGCTGCTATCCGCTGTAGTTGCTCCAGTACCTTCGCGCCGACTTTCTGCCGCTCGCTCAGGTCTCCCAGAGCAAGACAGGCGCCTATCCGTCTCTGTACAGATGCTTGGTCGGTTTGTACTTCGCGCAGAATGTGCGCGGTAAACAGCAGGATATCCGGACCATACTTACCGAGCGCACTCCAGTGATGTCGGTTGATGGATTCCACGATGTCGTCTTCCAGGGGAGTGACTTCGATGGACCAGTCACGAAGCGCTTGAGAGGCTTCTCGGTGCACATCAGCGGATTGATCCACCCGTGCTTTACGCGCCATGAGTACCGATGCGTCGTCGGCTATACCCATGCTCCGGAGGGCGCGTATCGCTTGTAGGCGTACTTTATCTTCAGGGTCGGACTCTATGCATTTCAGAACCGCAGGACGGCATTTGAGTTGTTCATCGCCGATGATCGATAGCGCAAAGCAACGATTTTTGACGACCTCATCAGCCACTCCGAGAGCAGCAATGGATGCCGCTTTGGTCGTATCGTGTTGTACCAGTGGTGAGACGCCAGAGAGAGCAGCGAAACGTACTCCGGGGTCGTCTGTATTGAGCGCATCGTGCAAAATACTTGAGATCCCAAGTGCACCCAGCCGAATGGCAGCGGCAAGTCGTACCGAATCGGAGGGATCGAACAAAAGCTGCTGAAGCCCGGATGCATCTGTGAGTCCCCGTGCAACGGCACCTCTCACATCGAGATCTGGATCGCGGATGTAGTCTAAGAGCGTCGTCTCGGCTCCGAGTATCGCGAGTGCACTTACAGCAGCCCGGCGTTCGTCTGCCGCCGTACTATTCGTTGCGCGCTCCTGAAGCATGGGCACAATGGACACGTCGCCAAGGCTTGCGAGCAGCCGCATGGATGCCGCGCGAAGTCGTGGTGACTCATCATCAAGTCGTGACCGCAATGCAGAACCCGCGGCCTCTAATCCAAACGTAGATAATGCATCTGCGGCATCAATGCGTTGGCTAAGCTTCTCTGACCCATCTCGCGTGTCACGTACGCGACGGATGAGTGCGGGTATGCTTGCTGGTCCCAGCGCAATGACCTGGTCGTAGCGCCGCTTCTCCAAATAAAGCGGTAGGTGTACGAGTGGGCTATCCGCTTTTAGGTGAGCGATGGCCGTCCGGCGTACTTCGGGATGACGGTCACCTAACGCCGAATGAATGGCGGTCGCAGCTTCGGCACTCGATGCGCGTCCCAGGGCTTGCACACAAGCGGCTCGGACCTGGTAATCGTCATCGAACTCCGCCGCATCGGCCAAGCTTCGTATTGCGGAAGTATCGGGTTGAAGTATGGCATGCGCAGCTTCGATGCGTACCAACGCCTCGGCATCGGATAGTGCTCCAATCAGCGTCTTGATCGCCGTTTTATGCCCCTTCAGTCCTTGTGCGGCTGCAACTCTGAGAGCTGTTCTGGGGTCGTTCAGCGCATCAATGAGCGGTTTTTTTGCACCTGTACCAAGTCGACCAAGGGCATGGGCAGCAGCCGAGGCGATAGCCAGGTCCTCGCCCGATAAGCGCATGATGAGTTGGTCCAGGGCCGGGAGATATTGTGCGTCTCCTAGGGCTTCGATAGCCGCACATTGCACGGCGATAACCGGATCTACCAGGCCTTTAGTCAGCGTGTCGGGACCTGTGTTTGGACAGGATACTCCGAGGCTTCGAAGCGCCGCGGCTCGTACGCGCGGGTCGGCATCGCTTGCTGCGCAGACGAGCTGCTGCTCTACGCGCTTTGCTCCTGCATGACGAAGTCCGTTCGCTGCTTCATAACGAAGGTCTGGATCGGAATCGGTTAGAGCATCGCCAAGTGAATCAATGGCCCGTAAGTCACTTTGCCCTCCAAGCACGTGTGCTAGCTGCACCCGGTATTCCAGGCCACTGGTGGTGTCGGTCCATAGCGCATGCGCGATGAGCGGCATGCATTCGGCACCTCGTCTTGTTGCATGCCACAGTTCTCGCTTCACTAGCCCTGCAGCAGCCTCCTGGATATCATTCGTCAAGGCGTCTGCTTTCAGGCGGCGTAATGCATCCGCCGCCGATATGCGCACCTTCGTCGATGGATCGGCCAATGCTCCCAGCACAGGGACACTAGCTCCACCAAGCAGCCCGAGTGCATGCACTGCAGCAGCACGCACGTCGACGTCGGAGTCGATGACCTGTGCCGTGATCATAGGGATTGCAGAGCAGTCATCGAGTCGGACAAGTGCCTGAATCGCACTGTGGCGTATTGCTACGTCTGGATCGCTGCATGCGGCTCGGATTTGCGGAAGCGCATCTCGATCATCGCGTAGTACTCGGAATACCGCACGCCGTGTTTGTACATTGCCGTGCTCCAGCATGGCGATGAGAGCTTGCCGTGCCGCGTCTGTTTGTGAGAGCGCACCTAACGAATCGATGGCTGCGTCACGAACCGTCAGGTTTGGGTCGTCAAGACATCGCACCAGGTGTTCGGTTGCGGCGGTGCTATCAAGGAGGCCTCCGAGCGCTACAGCCGCAGCGGCACGAACTCCTCCGTCGGAATCACTTAATCGGTCTAGAAGCGGCTGGGTGGTCGCCGACGATAGCGCTCTCCATGCGGATACAGCAGCCACTCGTACGGGAATCGCAGGATGGCTTAGGGCAGACTGGATGATGGATTCAGCGCGTGGATCATTGGTCCTTGAAAGCGCGACGAGTACAGCACTGTGAATATCGGTATCGGTATCGCCACAAGCCGCGACCAGCGCGGTGGCTTCCTGGGCAACATGCGGAGAGTGATTTAGTCCGATGGCAGCCCCTAATCGTAGTTTACGGTCGGTGAAGGTCAGTACATTCCCGAGCACTTCGGCCGCATGTGTCGAGTCGAGATCTCCAAGACTCAATAGAGCCGCATACTTCTGATCTACTAGACCGCTGTACGTCATGAGTACATGTTCGATAAGGGGAATGCCCTGCACTCCGAGCGCGATGGCTGAATCTAATGAAAGCCGGTGCGCGATGGCATTCGCAGCGCTGAATACCTCTTGCGATACGTGCTGCTTCAGCATGCGAAGGGAATTACGGGCTGCGCCCCTCGTGGTGCCATCGACATCTGCAAGCGCGCCCGTCAATCGGTGCGTTTTGTATCCGAGCAGGCCGATGGACTGCACCGCTGCTCGGCGGACACTGCTCTCCGAATCACACAGGGCTAGGATGAGTCCCTCGGCAGCTTCCTTCCGTTTCGTTTTTGTAAGCTGCATGGGCCCCAACGACTCGGCGGCTCGCGCACGGACCACCCAATCCGAATCGTCTAATGCACGGACGAGACTGGATGATGCCGCGGGTATTCCCTTCAAGGCGGGTGCCAGGAAGCGACGGGCGTAACGCGACCCATGGAGCAATGCATGGCAAAGCGCCTCCGTGGCAGATGGGCGTAAGAGGAGTATGGCGTCTTGAGCGGCATCCACGACGGTGTCGTCGCCATCATCAAGAAGCGCAAGGAGCCAGTGGGCAGCTTGAGGATCTCCGCGTTCTCCCAAGGCAGTAGCAGAGGCGGCGCGGACGTTCGGCGCTGTATCCTGCAATCCACTGTGCAGGATGTCTAATACGTTTGCCCCTGGTACATGCTGCAGACCAGCCATGACGGTGGCTCGTATCGTGGGGTCTGGATGCGTTGCAGCCTTCAGAATGGCGCTCTGACCGCGTTCAGGGTCGATTGCAGCCAATGCCGCAAGCGCTGCAGCCTTGCATGCACGGTCGCCGGTCTCCGCAACGGTGGCAATTCGATGCCATACGGCGCTTGCCCCTGGGTGGGATAATGCCCGTGCAGCGACCACTCCGGATGCGTTGCCGCATTCCAGCGTCCACGCCAATGCATCCAACGTCTCGGGTTGTGTTTGCCCCCGAAGTGCAGCCGCAATACCCGACTTAAAGTCCTCCCCAGCGCGTATGGTCATGAGCACATGCGCCAAGAAGCGAGGGCTTTGGGGATGATGGAGGGTAGGGTCGCCTTTTATCGCTGCTTCAGCGGCAGATAACTCGGCGGTGCTGGCAGCGCTAAATCTGGTGTTGAGAATGTCCTCTGCGAGACTGCGTACTTCGACACTGAGGTCGGCCAGACTTCCAAGCACTTGTTCTCGGGTTGCACCAAGGGCAGCGGCCGCAGCGAGGGCAGCCGACCGCACATCGGAGTTGGGGTCACGGATAGCAGCAATCACGGCTTGCCGTTCTGTTTCCGTACCGATGGTCCGCAGCGCGCGCGCTACAATTGCACGCACTACGGCGTCTTCATCAGCGAGGCTGTTCGCGAGGCGCGGCCCAGCTGCCGGGCGTTTTCCGAGTAAGGAAGCCGCCGTGCGGCGCACGGTCACCAGCGGATGCTGTAAGCGACTGACCAGCGGTTCGATAGCCGCATCGCCCAGATGTTCCAGTGCATGCGCTGCCAGAACCCGCACTTGCGGTATATCGGACAGCAATTCCGCCAATGGGTCGGCCGCTTTGGCATCTGCTCGGCGTCCCAAGGCCTCCGCAGCGATCGCACGGATGTCAGGATTATCACTTTCCAGCGCACTGATAAGCGCCTCGATGGCAGCCTTTCCTTTGATCGGTTCAAGTGCAGCCGCGCATGCGCGTCCAACCGCTGCATCCGGGTGGGCCAAGGCCTTCGTAAGTGGCGATACAGAATTGGCCTTTGCGATTGCTGCCAGTGCTTCAGCGCTCGCAATACGCACGTTGGGGAAGAGGTCCCATAGCTGTTCGTGTAACGCAGGTAGGGCTCGGCTGGCCTTGAGTCTTCCGAGCAGGTGGGTTGCAGCAGTGCGGCGTCTATTTGCGAGGTTGTCGCGCGCCGGATCGGAAAGCACACCCAGCAAAACCGGAAGTACTTTGTCTCCCAAGTCCGCAATGGGGGCCCATGACTCGCTAGCTGCAAGTTCTGCTGCCTTCAAGACGGTGGCGTCTGATGTCCAAGCGCTAGATTCGAGATGGCTCAATGCTCTCGTTCGTACGGAACGGGCTCGGTCGCCTAGCGCCTGGAGGTATTG
>PKDL01000081.1 GCA_002863065.1 Pseudomonadota bacterium | reverse complement strand
GACAAGTATTATGTGAAGCGATTCGAGCAGGAAACTAATGCCCGTGCAATGTTGCTCTGCGATGCTTCAGCGTCGATGTTGTACTCTTCCGAAGAGCGGCGTTCGAAGTATGAGTATGCGGCGGCCCTCGCTGGTTCTCTGGCGTATATCCTGCTGCGGCAGCAGGATGCAGTGGGACTCATGGTCGCCGACACGAAAACGAAAGCATGGGTGCCGCCGCGATCTAGAAGTTCACATCTCACCCACTTGTGTGAAGTTTTGGTCGCCCAGTCGCCTGGTTCACAGACGAGTACGG
The DNA here is from genome assembly GCA_002863065.1 of Pseudomonadota bacterium. Taxonomy (GTDB): domain Bacteria; phylum Myxococcota_A; class UBA9042. Next base: position 4,953 of record PKDL01000081.1, on the reverse strand, counting down.
ATATATCGTCTGCTGTCAGTCAGCTATCTGAGGTCTTCGACCGGCGAGGCTTAGTTTTTGTTTTCAGTGACTTTTTAGACACCTCTCGGGAATGGATTCAAACCTTGCGTAATATGCAGGCCCGAAAGCAGCATATTACGTTGTTCCACGTACTGGACCCCTGGGAACTGACGTTTCCATTCAAAGATATGACGGCGTTCCGCTCACTGGAGACGGGGAGAAAACTGCTAGTCGAACCCCGAGGTATGAGGAAAGCATATCTTCGTGAGATGCAGCGGTTCATCGATGACATACGGAGCGCATGTCTTGAAGCAGGTATGAATTACCAGCTAATGGTGACTAGCGTGCCCTTGTCAGAGGCACTGACATCGATTCTTCTGGGGCAGAAAACGACGACACGCCCGCTGGTAAAGGATGCGGATGGAATTTGATTCGCCCACCTATCTGTGGGGAATGGTTGCCGCGGTTATCCCGCTGCTCCTGCACCTGATAAATCGTCGGCAGGCGCAGGTGCATGATTTTGCTGCGATAGAATTTCTCCTGGCGTCGAATCGGCACGTGGCGAGGCGGCTCAAATTAAAACAGTGGCTGTTGATGTTCGTGCGGATGGTACTTATAGCCGCGCTTCCGATGGCCTTCGCTAAACCATTTACGACTAGTCCGTCGGTTACACTGGTCGGTACCACCGAACCGGCGAGTGTTGTGTTCGTCATCGATCCATCGGTTTCAATGGGCTACCAGATAGGCGATGGAGATACGTTATTAGAACGCGCCCTCCAACGCGCACAAGACATTGTGCGGGATCTTCGAAATGAATCAGATGCTGCAGTCATACTTGCGACATCGCCTCCGACAGCTCTTACTCAGAGACTGTCTTTCGACCGACAGGAGATAATGAAACTGCTCTCCACGGTAGAACTCAGCCAAGGACGGGCCGACCTCATGGGGGCATTACGTTTAGCAGAGCAAATTCTGGTGGAGTCGGGCCATGCTCGGCGCGAAGTCATTTTATTGTCTGACGGACAGTCTACAGAATGGGAAGGCGCATCTCGCCCCTGGTCTCTGGACCATGCTCCGAGCGTCACCGTGGTGGATATAAGCGGTGGATTAGAGCGGCGTAACCGAGGGATTGTGGGGGTAGCAGCAGAACCGGATGGTGGCGGTATTGGTCGTAATGTCCGGATCACTGTCGACGTGTTGAATGACCAGCCAGTAGCATTCGAAGACAACGTTACCGTCAAGATTGGTCAAAAAACCGTGAAAGGTTTTCTTCGAATTCCACCCTTTAGCGAGGGGAAAAAAATATTCACCATACGGTTGCCGGATATGGGGTTAAAAACTGGAGTTGTCGAATTGGCGCCCGACGAGCTTCCAGGAGATGACAGCCGGCATTTTGTGATCGACTTTTTACGTCGAGTGCATGTGTTGGTCGTGAATGGCTCGTCACGAACGGTTCCGTATAAAGACGAAGCCTTTTTTCTGCGCGCGGCTTTACAGCCTGGTACCGATTCCGGGTCACGTATCACCCCAACCTATGTAAAGCCGGATGAGCTGACTCCACGGCAGCTAGAGGTCGTTGATGTCGTCATTCTCGCCAATGTGTCTGGATTAGACCGCCCACAAGTGGATGCACTGACGACTTGGGTGCAACGAGGAGGTGGTCTGTTCATCACTGCAGGTGAAAACGTGACGGAGGGAGTATACAACGACCAGCTTCGCGCCTTGTTACCCCTGCCGATCCGGGATTCGGCAGTGGTGTCAGACCCACCGGTATTCTTCACTGGGGGGAGTACCTCTCATCCAGCGATGTCTCCTTTTTCACGTCTGGAAACGGCTAGCTTATTCTCCGCTGGAACACGGCGATATGTACTTTTAGACACCGATTCTACCGCAAATGTCGAGGTGCTTTTGAGCTTTACTGGGGGTGCGCCTGCACTGGTAGAGCGTTCTGTCGATGACGGAAAAGTGGTGATGTTCACTACTTCGATTGATCGCGATTGGACGGACCTTCCATTCAAAACAAGCTTCCTTCCGCTCGTGCAGCAGCTCGTGCTGCATCTCGCCCGTCGCCTCGACCCTCCAGACTCGCGTTCAATTACGGTTGGAGAAACGCGGCGGATTCATCTGGAACGGCAGGTTGGTACGCTGGAAGTGGTGCGTCCAAATGGCCAGGTCGTGGAACTGCAAGGCGATGCTTTGGCAGGTGATGAGGCGATCTTCCAAGATACGGATCTTGCTGGCGTATACAGCGTGACTCAAACCAATGATGGTTCCAAAACCGAGAAGCGATTCGCGGTTCATATTGACCCACTGGAATCGAATCTTCGGGACGTTGATATTTCTGACATTCAAGCCATTATCAACCCCCCAGGTACTCCGCTTGTGCCCACGGAGCAGACGGAGTCGTCACCCCAACAGCGGGATGATATCTGGCCGATGGTGCTGATTACGCTCTTCGGGGTGTTGGGTGTCGAAACATGGTTAGCGTGGCAAGCGGCCTAAGTAAAAACTGCTCAAACTAATGATATTCTTGGAGACGTCCGACATGCTGTATCCCACCGCCCGAGTCCGACAAAATCTATCAGCTGCATGTTCTATAACACTGTCGTTTATGGCTCTCATAGCGGCACTCAGCTGCTCCAGCAGCGATGGTGTGCTAGATACTTCGCTAGCCTCAGATACGCCGAGTTCTTCCATGGATGGCGGACAGGACGTGGTACGCGTAGCGGATGGGCTGCCCGTTACCGATACGATGGACGACTCGTGGACATCTTATGAATCAGACCAGGGTACTGGTAATGATGCGATGGATGTCTCTGAAGCAACAGATACCCCCGAGTCTGTCGACGCTTCTGAGGTCGTTGGCGATAGCGACGATACGGGAGGTAGTGACGGTAGCGATAGACTGGTCGACGCCGTCTACGGTGGTGTTCTCATTACGCAGGTGGAGGACCCCAATCTTCAGATTGGCGCCGTGACAGCTAACTTCACCAACACCCCGCCTGTGGATGTGATTAAAATTACTGAGGGTGGTGCTTGCTACGCATATAAGCCAACCGAATCGGCTCTGGTACCGAACGGGTTATCCATTGGTGACATCGAATTTTCAGGACTTTCGCAACCTTTGACAATGTCGCCCCAGTTATCGGATGCGGATGGATATTTCTACGATAGCGGTCTGCCAGAGGATACTGCGACTATACTCGGGTCTTCTCAGGCTATTACGGTGAATGCCTCAGGAGGTGTAGACCTAAACGGGGTATCGGTATCGCTTGCAGTTCCGAAACCGGTCAGCGTTAGTGCGCCTGTATCGGATGTGAACAAAGAACAACCGCTTTCGGTCACGTGGGTTTCCGAGCCCTCAGAGGATGTTTCGATACGCTTGGACCTGGCCATCTTTGGCGCGGATGGTAATCCGAAGTCTGGCAATCTTATTACCTGTGATTTGAATTCGGATACGGGGACGTACGTCATTTCTCCAGCCCTATTGGCCGAATTGCCGATCAGTAGCGGAGGAATACTCGATCTGAACGTCCTCGTCGTTGGAATAACGCGCATCGCATCACAGCTCGTCGATGTGGATGGTCCCTCCGGTTTTGGGTCAGTGGTGTTTGCCGTAACACGCACTGCAGGCGCGGGTGTACTGGTGGAGTAGCGATAGCGCTATATGCGTATCTCTCCTGCTAGGATACGGTCCGCTCTGGTACGTCGGTTGGCTAGTATCTCCTGTAGTGGCGCAAGAAATTGTTCATCGTTCGCGTCTCCAAGGCCTGCTGTTGAGAGATTTTTCAGTCCCTCTTGAGCAATTTGAACCAGGTCATTTGCGAGATCGAAAACGTGTCCACGTCGTCCCGGTATCGGGGCCTCAAGGGCATAGCGTGCACAATCTGACCATAGGTCGAGGCGTTCTGAAAATGAGAACCCCTTTACTAGGTCCCAGGCGTGTTGTGCTGCATTCTCGTCGTACACTAACCCGACCCACAACGCAGGACATGAATTGATCATATTTGGAGGTACGACGTCTGCACTGCGGAACTCTAGGTGCGGTCGTGCCCTTACTTCTGGGAATAATGTACTCAGGTGAAGCTTCCAGTCCGCCTGAGTTGCTTTCATTCCGCTGATACGGCCGTCCTTGAGATCTCGAAATGTCCCCCGATTGGTCATGTCGACGTATATGCCACCACGCACAACAAAGAACATAGGGATATCAAGAGCCCATTCGATGTAGTCATCGAAACCGGCATCGGTGTCGAACACGAAGCGGTGTAGACCGCAGCGCGCTGGGTCCACTTCGTGCCATATACGCGACCGATAGCTTTTCCAGCCCGTATTTTTACCCGAATAGATAGGCGAGTTTGCAAAGAGTGCGTTGACGAGTGGCGAAACACCAGTGGACATCTTCAGTTTGAAGGCGAAGTCAGCTTCGTTAGTGTAATCGAGGTTACATTGGACAGTGCATGTGAGGCCCATCATGTAATGAGCCAAGCGTCCTTGGGTTGGAAGATACCGGCGCATGACGCCATAGCGCTGTTTGGGCATCCACCGGATGTCATCGGTACTTTGCCAGGGATTGAGTCCGAACCATCGTGTGCGGACGCCGAGGTCATATTCAACCTGTTCTAACTCTTCAACGTGAGCCTCCAATTCACTCTGCACGTGGGACAAACGAGCGAGTGGTGCCCCACTCATTTCGAATTGGCCACCGGGTTCTAGGGTCACGCTCTGAATACCTCCCGGTCGAGCCATATCACCTCGTCTCGAGTCTCGTTCGAGAGCGATGAGATGTTCTTCTTCATAGACAGGGTTCCAATCGAAGTGGTCGCGAAGATATTCTAAGCAGCCTCTGATTCCGTTTGGGCCATCGTACGGGACTGTACTTCCATCGCGACCTTGGATGAGCGCCTCGTATTCGCACCCAATGACACGGTCCGCGGGTTGCCGCCCTCCGCTCGT
>PKDL01000147.1 GCA_002863065.1 Pseudomonadota bacterium | reverse complement strand
TAAGTCCTCACGTGCGATGTCTTCTTGTGCGCTGAGGGTCAATTCGTGATGAAATTCATCCGCATCGCGCCACAACATCACGGGCGTTTCGTAGTCTGCGGTCTGACGTTGTGGTGGAGCCGCATGCTGCAGGAGGTCCCATGGGAGGCCTCCTTCTAGTGCGACCTGCGGGTGCCATTGGATATGAAGCAATTTCTGCCATCTTGCCTCAGGTGTAGACAGGACTTCATAGCGGGGATCGCCAGACGATATGGTGGGACGTACATACTGAGGTCTTGGATCTGGACTGAATTCGATTGTAGGAGCGACAGCCCGAAGGCCCGGCAGTAGGGCTATCGCGATGCTGCCCGCAATGAGTTTTTGCCTCATAGTGAGTTGGACGTCACTAGCCACTGCACCAGCGCCCCGACCGTAAAGCATTGGCAGTGGCGCAAAGGCGAGTAAGGCATAGCTCTGTTTTTCGTAATCTAAGGCTACGATGAGCAAGAGTAGGACGTATATGGGGAGCCCCCAAAGGAGCCACTGGATACGTTCCTTGCCAGTGCATACGGCTACTCCCAGGCACGCGATAATACAGAATAGAAACCCAAAAGCGGCGGTGTGTTCCAACGGCATAGAGACTAGTAATGGGGCAAGTCCATCCGCTGGACGAAGAAGTTGGTCTGCTATTGGAAAGTTCAGCGGATGGAATTCAAATGTGAATCCTAGGAATGTCTGTTTGAGTGTCGGTACATCCAAGGAGGGGTGGTACAGCGCATGACCGTACGCAGCGGCATGGGTAGCGAGCCAGGGTAGAAGTCCCAAAAGCACTGCCGTTGTAAAGGTGGGACGTGCGCGCCGTCCTTGCGGTGTACACCACAAGGCAGCGGGGAGTGCTGTGAGTACAACCGGACGGATACCTACGGCTAGAGAAAAGGCTAGTCCGCTGATAAAGAGCGACGCGTAGCCCTTAGTTCGGCACAAAAGACTCATGACAATCAGTATCAGAGCCAGAGCGAGCATGTTTTCATTCACCATGTACAACGAGACGTGGCGCGTTCCGAGTAGGAAAGCTCCCGCACCGAACACACTGAGAAGCCAGGATGAACAGTACTTCGTGATGAGTAGTGCCGCAGCCCCAAGTATGAGCAGGTAGTCTATGAAGGTCATGATCACTGGACCTGCAGAGCCATGTATTGCGATGACTTGAGCAATACTCGCCATGGAGCCAGGACGCTGGTGACCCAGGATTGAACTCAAGCCCCATGCCGGTTCTGTGGTGCGCATGGTTCGATGGCTCACCCAGTCATTCAGCGACGGGTCGTACACCTGTAGTCCATGGCCAGAGCCATCTTCTAGCATAAGGAACGCGGATTCGTGGATGCACGGTGCCCAGATTTCGGTGGTCTCCACTGCTTTCGGTGCCGTGTACAGTGTCAGGGCTGCAGCGAAGCACACCACTAGCGCCGTGCCGACATATCCTTCTAGCGGTGTGTACGTCTGATCGGTAGCTTGGATAACTGGTCGTCGGATACCGAGCGCGATTGCTGCAGAGACAAGCGCTGCTACAGCCTGAGTGGTCGGAGTTAAGGGCGAACGTAGCACGAAGCATAGCGTATAAGATATCGGCACGACGGTGACGGCACCCGCAGCTAACGACCACGTGAGCCACTCAAGTGGTGTCGCTCTTGGACGGATTCGTCTGATCCACAGTCCACCGGGCACCCCCCATAGAAGTACGGGGAATACAGTCAACCAAACCCACCACATGCCTGCCATCGTCGCCACGCTTCAAAGGCTATCATGGGAAGAATGGTCTCGTCCGTTGGCCTCGTGTGCGTTCTCCGGCACAATCACTCGAAGATAGTCATTCAAGCAGGCGTGTAGTCTAGCGTTCTGCGGAGCTATTGACCGGTTGTATGGGTATCGAAGTACATGCTCATCATCGACGAAAAGATACGGAGGGTGCCTTGGCTGAAGCGAAACTACTGAAGGGGAAATTGAGGATTCCAGTCGTGGGAGCACCTCTATTCATCATTTCTAATCCCAAGTTGGTCCTCGCGCAGTGTAAGGCCGGTATTGTGGGCTCATTTCCAGCGTTGAACGCTAGGCCGTTGAGTCAGCTTGATGAATGGTTGGACGAAATTACCAGCGAACTTGAGTCCTACAATCGAAAGAATCCGGAGTCTCCGGCGGCTCCCTTTGCAGTCAATCAGATTGTCCATCGGTCGAATAATCGGCTCGAAGCTGACTTACAGCTTTGCGCAAAATATAAAGTGCCAGTCATTATTACCTCGCTTGGCGCACGGGTTGAACTAAATGAGGCCGTTCATAGCTGGGGAGGGATCACGTTGCATGACGTCATCAATCAGCGGTTCGCTCATAAGGCAGTGGAGAAGGGTGCAGACGGCCTAATTTGCGTTGCGGCTGGAGCAGGTGGGCACGCTGGCCGGTTGTCGCCATTTGCGTTTATCCAAGAGACCCGTGAATGGTTCGACGGTCCTGTGCTTGCATCAGGTGCAATAGCCAGTGGAGGTGGCGTGCTCGCTGCGCAGGCCATGGGGGCAGATTATGCCTATATCGGCTCCGCATTTATTGCCACTGAAGAGGCTCGGTGTAGCCAGGATTATAAGCAGGGAATTGTGGATGGGCGGGCAGAGGACATCGTCTACACCAACCTGTTTACAGGAGTGCATGGCAACTACCTGCGCGGTTCAATCGAGAAGGCGGGTCTCGATCCTGAAAACCTTCCGCAGAGCGACCCTTCCAAAATGAATTTTGGTTCTGGGGGAAGCAGTCCGGCAAAAGCCTGGAAGGATATCTGGGGCTCGGGGCAGGGGATCGGCGCGGTGAAGGCTATTCAGAGCGCTGGGGCGTATATTGATACGCTCGTGGAAGAGTACGAGGCTGCAAAGGCACGGTTACTGTAGAGCAGTTTACTTCAACAGACCTTGCCCTATGAGCCAGTTGGCAGTCTGACGCCCGGCTACCGCATTCCCTGCGGATGAGAAGTGTTTATCCGGCAGAAATAGCGAGGAGACGGGGATTTCTCCCTGTGATTGCATCGCTCGGTCCCCATCGAAGAAGAGAATGTTTTTTCGTTGCGCGACATCTTTCAAGGCGCTTGTCGTCAACCCCGCCATACCATAGCCGCTTACCCATAGGATGAGACCAAAGCTGGCCCCACTCGCCTCGATTTGGTCTCGCAGTGAAATCACCGTCTCATTGTACTCACGTTGTAATTTTTTGAGTTCGACCGGCGCTTGGGCGCCAAGTCGTTGGATGAGTGCGTCCTGTGTAAAGGTATAGGAAGAACGGATCAGTTCCGAACGACCCCCTGCTTCCTCCACCAGCCGTTCAATGTCTGTATCCTGGAGGGACGGGTCTTCATCATCCCAGCGCATCAGACGCCGGAAACTCGTGGGACGCGCCATTTCCTTGAGATCGCTTGCAGTGTGGCAGAGGAGTACTAGGTCTGGTTTGAGAGCGGCAAGTTTATCGCGCCATTGCTCGAGCTGGTCGGCGATGGTGTAGCCAGGTAATGCTGCGTTGTGGACGACAATGCTTTCATACCCACGGTTTTGTAGCGTCTCCCGAAGAGTATCCGGGAAGGTATCACCATCATTTACGCCCATTCCGAATGCAAAGCTATCGCCTAAGATGATGACGAGCGGTCTGCCATCACTTAGTGGCTGAGGACCACGGAACCCTAGACGATTCGACCGAAAGGTGTACGGCAGGTCGGCTTCGATACCGTAGTTGCGAGCATTGTCCGTGAAGTGCTGACCCGGTGTAATGTCACCTGGATGTGGTCCGGCGATGTCATATGTTCCCGGAACGTCCCCATCTGGGTCCGTAGAAAGCATTGGACTCAGAACGAACCAAACGGTCCCGAGTAGTCCGGCGATACCCACCGCAAACATCGATAGAAGTCGTCGCCGAGCACTAGATGATACATTCAAGGTATTCGACATGAGACCCAATGTAGCCTAGGCGTGTAAGCTTCGTCTTGATGCACCGTCACTTTTCATATTTGGACCGGATATTCCCCTGTATTTTGGGAGCGTGGCTCCTGCTTGGCCCTCTCGCGCCAGAGCTGGAAGCAAACGCCGATACTGAGCGAGACCTCTTTCGGACCTGGGCACTTGGAGCCTGGGGGGAATGGCCAGACAAAGGCCCGCGGCTGGATCATTCTCCATTGTCTCTTGGGCCAGGGTGGTACATGACAACGGCGCCGGTGCTTATTGCATCTGGTGGTTCAGTGTTTGCGGTTCATGCATGGCATATTGTGACATTGCTCTTGGGCTTGGCACTCTTACAGGCCGCCGTGATCCAGTGGATGGGAAGACCCATTGCGCTCGCAGTCTCGCTCGCCATCGTTGTGAGCAACTTTCTTGCGCAGGTTGTTGTCCGCGTGTGGCATCCGGCGCAGCTTCCTGGACTGACAATGGCATGGTTTGCCTGTGTTATTTTTTTGGTATTGAGCCGTACTGCATCGAAAAGAGCCACATGGCTGGCTGCCGGGTGGCTACTCATGCCCTGGATGCTGCAGCTTCATTTGGTCGCGTTCACATATTTCGCCGTGCAGTGTCTCTTGACACTTACTGTGCTCCGAAAAGACGGCCTTGAGGCGCGATGGTGGCTTGCGCTATCCGGTGGTGTCTTTACGTCATTATGCGGAGGCTATGCGTGGGCGCTTTCTGATGTTGACCTGATGCAGGTCGCCAGAACATCCGGAAGCAGATTGGGACATGGAAATCCCCTGGCTGCAGTACTAGAAAGAATTCCTGAACTCCTTATTAGTGCTTGGTCTACGCTGGAAGTGCAGCCACTGAGCATGGTGTTTGTCGGGTTGGCGATATTCGGAGCGGCCGTAGCAATATCCCGGATACTGCAAGAGGTAGATCCAGCGCGTTGGGTCATTCTTCAAGTGCTAATCGGATTGGTCGGGGTATCAGTACTTTCCGGATTGGCCCCTCAGGCTCGATATTTTACCGCAATCATTCCTGGTATTTTTGTCCTAATCGGGTTGGGGCTACATACCGTAGTCAATCGGTTATCCCCAACGACTCAGTGGGGCATTGCCCCGCTCCTTCTCTTATTTTCAGTGGCAGGAGGGTGGTTTTCCTGGCCTATGCCATCTGCGGCAGACCCTGCGGACAGACGTGCAACTCCAACCCTCGCAGAGCAATCAGAAATTGTGACGTATGCAAAGTCCTATGGATTATCGGGGCACATCTTAGAAGCGCGGTTACATGGGCCCGTATACGGGGGCCTCAC
>PKDL01000413.1 GCA_002863065.1 Pseudomonadota bacterium | reverse complement strand
GGAAGCGATGAAAAAAAGCGTCTGCGGTTTGAACAGGAGGCTCACGCAAGCGCGCGTCTCGACCATCCAAGCATTATTAGGGTGTTAGATTACGGGCGCTCTGAAGACGATCTACTGTTTATCGCGATGGAATTGCTCACAGGTTGTACGCTGGGACAATGGTTGAAAGCCAAAGGTCCGCTTGCACTGAGTGATGCATGCCACCTGATGCAGCAGACATGCGACGCACTGGAGGTGGCTCATGACCTTGGAGTCATCCACCGCGATCTTAAACCCGACAATATTTTTCTCATCAACGCCGATGATGATGACAACCCATTCTCCAGTATAAAATTGTTAGACTTTGGCATCGCGAAGGTTGCCGGGCAGACAGACGTGGAAACGCTGACGGAAACTGGATTTATCTGCGGTACTCCGCTGTATATCTCACCGGAGCAGGCGCTTGGCATGCCGCTCGATGGGCGGTCTGATTTGTATGCAGTGGGTGTACTTTTATTCCAGCTGATAACCGGCCGGACACCATTTCACGCGGATACTCCTATCGCGCTGGTAATGAAGCACATTCACAATGCGCCACCCTCGTTCGAGTCGGTCAATCCAAGTGCGAGCGTTCCGGCGAAATTAGACGAACTTATTCAATCGCTGCTGGCAAAAAACCGAGAGCAACGTCCGGCAAGCGCGCGCATAGTTGGCGATATATTGTCGGATATGGTCGAGGTGTATGCTGATATTCCAGCGGCTGTGTCTTCAGATTTGCCGGTAGCGCCTAGCTCACATCTTCCCAAAATGGCTCCTAGGGGGCTCTATGTTGACTCAATGCAACTCGGCACTGGGGTAGTTGACCAAACGCGCGATGACTTGCCGGAGTTTGCTGAGAGCCCTGCAACGACAGCCTTGGCCGTTGACGAGATTGAGCGAATGATGGCTCTTACAGCATCACAGATGGCGCTAGGCACCGAAGTGAACGCGACGCAGGCCCTGGAAGCGGAAAAAATAGAACGGATGCGCCGTATCAGCTCTCTTCATCAGCAGAACGGAGCGGATAGGAAGCTCAGCGGTGAGTTGTCCACCGGTGTTGCGGGACCGACCCAGCGTATGGGCTGGGTTGCGGGGGCTCTTTTCACCGCCATGATTGCAGTCTTTGGTGTGGTGATCTGGATGTCGGAAGGGGCTCAACCTCAATCTCCTTCGGCTTTGACACCTGAGTTGGAGTCGGCGGTCGCTATACCGGTTGCGGCAGTGGCCGGTCCAGGCAGTGCCCTAGATGCGGGACGCATAGAACCGGCGTTTATGCGTACTGCCGCCACACAGCACGTGCGGAGAATTCGTCAACGCTTGGAGCTGCGTGCACAACCGGCGGCTCCACCCACGGCAGCAGTACCCAATCGTCGTGCAATACAGATCTTGTCGGTACCGACGAAAGCGAGCGTCATCGTTCGTGGAACTGTGGTAGGTATCACCCCGTACAAGTTTGATGTGGAAGGGTCTACGCCAGAGACTACGCTGATCGTGTCACGGAAAGGATATCTTCCTCAGAGCTGGAGGTATGACCCGAAATTTGGGTTAGCACCAGAACAGGAGCAGGTCACACTTGTGCTGGAAAAGGACTCACGCGGTCGTAAAAAACGAAAACGGGCAAGAAAGAAGATTCGGTGGGAAGAATAGTTCAAGGCTTGGTCTGTTGTGTGTCGTTTTGCATCATGCTTCCGCTTGAGTGCGGGGCAGAGACACCAGAAAAGCGCGCAAATCAGCTGTATCGTGAAGGCAAGAAAAAAACCACGGACGGTGATTTAGCCGCCGCAGAAAGGCTCTTCACCGAAGCATGGTCCGTGTTTGAGCATCCGCTTATTATGAAAAAACGTGCGGAGGTCCGTGAAAGGCGGAGCGCGATTGAGGGTGCATTAGAAGATTATCGTGCTTATTTTCTTTTGCTGCGTCGCGGGGCGCGTACGGAGCGCAGGCTCATACTGGAGCGAATTGCGACGCTTGAATCGCTTTTGGTCATACCAGTTGAAGTCACAGTCATCGCATCTCAGACCGGGGCGCAGGTGTCCATTGATGGCGCGCCTGCACGGCCTACACCGTTCAAATTGCGCATAGTCCCTGGGGAACATGTGTTGGTGGTCAAGGATTCGCGCTACCGGAAGCAGCGAGTAACCTTCAAGGTGGCTCCAGCCAAACCAGGATTTGCTCGCGTTGCAGTCGTGTTGAAACGAGCGCCAACAACACTCGGTAGTGATGCACCGTCCTTGTCTGGAATGCAGCTCGTACTTGACGATGAGCCGATTACGATTACCGCGAGAGAAGCGTCATCCGACAAGCTAGTTCGTGCCCTGGAGCCGGGCAGCCATCGTCTTGAGTGCCGTAATCAGGAGGGTTTGGAGCTTACCGTCGACTTTCGTGTGACTTTAGCTGGCGATAATACGGCTCTTTGTAATTTCGCAAGTCTCGCTCCTGACCGTGTTTCGGATCCATGGGGCTGGGTAACCGTGGGGCTTGGTGCTGCTGCGTTGGGCACAGGTGTAGGCTATCTCGTATCTTGGTCGGCCGATAGAGAGCTCGCAGCCGCGCGAAATCAACGCTTAAAATCGTCAAAACATATCGCTGGTGGCGTACTCGTAGGGGTAGGTGTGGCGCTTGCTGCGGGTAGCTACTTCGTGTTCATGAGAGATCGCAGAAGCGCACAAGCAAGAATGAAGCACTCGATTGTCCCAGTGGCATCTATCGATGAAGGCGGCAGGTACACATTTGGAGCGGCAGGGCACTTTTGAGCGAGCAGTGTGCGAATGAAGCGACAGCACTTCAAGACGTAGATAGCTGGATCCAACGCGCGGTCATTGGTTTCAACCTATGTCCTTTTGCTCATAAAGTGCTGCGTGACGGTGGGGTCAGCAAATCATCTCACCATGCGAATTGCATAGAGGATGCGGCTGAACAAGCGGCATTGAAGGCGAATTCATTAGCGAGCCAATCGATAGATCGCACGCATCTCCTGGTGTTTTTGACGGGTCTATCGGACTTTGACGTTTTTCTGGATGCCGTCCACCTGGTTGAGCTGCTCTTACAAGGATTGGGGTTAGAACACGATATTCAGTTAGCGCACTTTCATCCCCGCTACCGTTTTGAAGGTGTGGGGTATAGCGATGCGGCCAACTACTCGAATCGTTCCCCATACCCAATTATTCAATTATTGCGGGCACCGGGCGTGGCCAGGGCAGTAGAGAAGCATCCGGATACTCTAGCCATCCCGGACGAGAACATACGTCGCCTACGCCAATTGACTCCCGAAGAATTAGATCGCCTTCAATTTGGCTGAGCCCGTTCCCTGAGCCCTAGAAAAGCTCTTCCGTTGCGATAAGTCGTAGCTGGACGACCTCGTGGAGATATTCATCGCCATGGACGCTATATATTTCGACCGATAGTGACGCGAGTTCCCCGTCCCATTTGTAGTTCTGACCAAGGGTGTCGGTCACGACTGCGTACAGGTTAGAAAAGTACATCATGCCATCGCTTTCAAAAGTGGGGTATCTCCGCATGCTCAAGCGACTCTGCTCTGTTCCGTTGTTATCCGCCAAGGAAATGGTGACAGTAAAGGGGTCCTCAGACCAGGGCACTCGATTCGTTCTTACGGCGGCTACGACCATCATAGAACCTTGGGTGCCGATGACGACATCGACGTCCTGTCCTTCCTGAAATTCCTCGAACTCTTCGGGTAGGTTGGCTCGATACCGGTGAGTCCCTAGGCTCACATCCTCTCCCATTATGTAGTTGATGGTCTCTGGTGGGTCGCAACTACAGACGGTCAGTACAAACAGCACTCGACATATCGAGCTGAGTGGTATCGGTCGTTGTGATGAGCTTTGGTGCGTGTTCATAGCATCCTTGCAATGTGAAACGAATGAGGATGTATCAATAACCATGCCACGGCTAGTGTACCGAATAGCTTCAGAGAAGCGTGATGAATCGCGTCGCAAGTAAAAATATTAGACGCGGTGTGCTCACGTCGGCACTGCTCTGGTTGATGTTGGCGCACTTTCTCCAGGGTGTTGGCTGGGCGTCTACGCTCTTACTCCCCTTGTACGTTGAATATCTTGGAGGCTCTCGGGCAGTTATTGGTTGGGTAATGGGACTGGCGGCCATATCTGGGCTTCTTGTGCGACCACTGATCGGTCGCGGCCTGGATCGCTGGGGACGGCGGAAAACCATCACTGCCGCCACCCTCACGTTAGCCATTGGCATGGGTCTCATCGGAGGCGTATCTGATTTGGGGGGCTTGCTGTACGCTTCGCGTCTTATCACCGGCATTGGCGTCGCTGCGCTGTTCACCGGCTACTTCACCTTTGCCTCGGACTTAGTAACTCCAGAGCGCAGGACGGAAGGGCTAGCGATTTTTGGGGTGTCCGGCCTTGCTCCTTTACTTGTGAATCCTGCGTCCGAAACCTTCGGGGTATCACCTCCCGATCTACAATGGTTTTTCCCTAGCCTTTCGGTCCTGGTCCTTGTGTCCCTTGTTCCGCTTTACCGAGTCCCTGAAGCGGCGAATCTCAAAACCACAACAAAAGCGATCACCACGACTGGCGTTACGTGGCGTGACCTGTGTGCTGCGCGCTTATGGCCAACATGGCTCGCTACCGTGATTCTCGGAGGCTTGGCGGTTCTGTTTTTATCGTTTGCTACCGTCGCTGCTCGCCGTGCGGGGCTAGAACAGCCTACCAATGTCTGGCTAACATACGCTGCAGGTGCTGTTCTGGTGCGACTGATCGGTGCGCGGCTACCCGATGTGGTGGGAACTCACAATATGGTTGTACCGTCTCTGACTGTGTATGCGATGGCCTCCTTGCTTCTGGCCGATGCATCCTCCGAGTCGGCGGTATTATGTTCCGGACTTCTTGCCGGTTTTGCGCATGGATATGCATTCCCCGTAATAACTTCTCAGGTCATTACTCGTGTGCCTTCTCATCTGCGGGGTACGGGAATGGCAGTCTTCACAGGTATTTGGGATCTGTCGCGATTAGTCTTAGCGCCAGTGTTGGGCGCCGTGTCAGATCACTATGATGATGCGACCATGTTTGCACTGGGCTCTGTGGGCGCCTTCTGTCTTCTTGCGTGTTGGTCGATTGCCGAACACTGGCTGGGACGCGATGACCGCCAGTGGGTGCGTGATATGGAGCTCGCGGGGCGAGCGTAGCCTTCTCAGTTTTACGGTTGCCAGCGGTTTTCACGTACCCCAGCCATCCCGTAAAGGATGTCGCCCCAAGTCGACCG
>PKDL01000222.1 GCA_002863065.1 Pseudomonadota bacterium | reverse complement strand
GCCGCGCAGCAGCCACGCAGCTATGAGACGAGCAGCCGAGCACTTTATGAGGAGCCGAGCAGCCGAGCACTTTAAAATGAGTAGAGCAGCCTCTCAGCCCATCGCTACGAGCTTGGTGCCGCCCATCACAGCCGATCGCTCATCAGCCGAGCCGCCCATCGCTACACGCGTGGTGCCGTCGGCCATCAAGCCTGTGTCGCTCATCAGCCGAGTTCATCATACAGTGCCGAATATGCGGCTCCGAGGGCGGTGAGTGAAAATCGTTCACGTGCGGCTTTTTTTCCGCGCTCCGCCAATTCCGCTAAACGCGTTTCGTCCTTCAATAACCGCTCGAGCTGACGAGATAGCTGGCGCGGCGAATATGACACTCGAAGTACACCGTCTGACTCGCTTCCGAGCTCATTCAGTGGGGACATATCTCCAACAGCAACAGGGGTACCAAGTGCCATCGACTCCAGAATGACGTACGGGAAATCCACTTTACCCGTGAGATCGGAGGCTGCGAGGCAATTCAAGTCTACACTTTTCATCAGAACAAATAGATCGTCGACAACGCCCAACATGATCGCACGGTCACCAATTCGGGAAGTCACGCGCTCTACCATTTCCTGGACTTGTCCGCCTTTATCTCGATACGCAAAGACACCAATCACATCACGCATTCGCTCTAATGCAGCGCCGAGAGTCTCTGCACCACCGGGTTCAATCATGTCCCCCGCGAAAAGGATGGCGCGCTTGTCGGTCGGTATTCCAAAGCGGGCGCGGTCCGCATGTACGTTAGGTGGTACTTGGACCGCAGGTGGAATGACGCGCACATCTTTCGCTCCCCAGCTACGCAGTATCTTCGCAGTATCGCGGCTGAAGGTTACATGAATATCCGCAAACAGCGGGGCTCTCTCAATCGGCCGAGACGGGACAGTGTGAATGATTGGCCGGCGTCGCACCTGCTTTGCACCAAGGCCTATGGTCGACGTCCGCCGATTCGGTGTGAATACGTAGTGGTCGATATCTATACCGTCATTTAGCCGACCTAGACGCTGCGCTACTCGCACCTGGTCGAATACATCCGGAATAAAACGCGCCCGGCGAGGGTACACTGATTCTGCGATGGCCCTTCCGGGCGCATCCGCGCCACTAGGAACCATGGCGTGAAGCGCATGTGACCGAAGATCAGACATCGCCAGATCGCGCGCAAACACTGTCGACCCATCTAAGTACGGCGCTACGACCGGCTTAGAAATAAGTAAAACATTAGCCACCTCGAAGAACTGCCCCAAGCGATGCGCTGAGATGTGCGACCGAACGATTCACAATGTCGTGTACCTGTTCATCGGTTAGCGTGCCGTCATCACGGCGAAATGTAAGATGAAACGACACGGACTTTTTGCCATCCCCTAAGTAGTAGTTCCCAAAAAGCTCACAGGCCCGAAGCAGCTCAGAGCCTGCGCCTTCCACTATCGCCGCTTGGACGTCAGCGGACGATGTGGTGTCTGACACTTCGAAGCTTACATCAAAGGTGGATGCGGGATACTTCGGTAGTGGTTCGTACTTCTGTGGTCCCGACGCGATAGACAGAATGAGATCCAGATCCACCTCAAAGAATGCTACGGATGACTTCCCGGTGTCGATTACATCTCGCGCACGCGGGTGCAGCAAACTTATAAAACCCACCTCTGTACGCGTTCCCGCGACATCCATGATGAATTGAGCAGACCGAGATGGGTGCATCCAAGCTTCACGTAATCCGATATCTTCGCCTCGAGTAGACTCCAATCTGACAGCTGGTCGACCCAAGGCGTCCATTAGACCTTCGACCACACCACGTAGCTCGCGAAATAGTCGTTCATGATCATCTGTTCGCCGCACCAAGATACCACCTGCGCATCGCGGCTGTTCGGGAAGTACGCCTGGAGCGATTGGCTGAAATACTCGGCCGATTTCGTAGAGCCCAAAGTCGCTTTCGTACCTGGCATTCTTTTCTGCGAAGTTCAGCAGGTTGGGAATCAAGAATCGACGCATTCGATCTAACTCGGCGCTGATCGTATTGTCCATCTCAATACGACCGCTAGGATCGGCACCGAGACGATCCAACATGGGCCTCCAAGTAAACCCATAGCTCATCACTTCATGCAGCCCCGCACCAAAACTCAAATACCGCCGTGCTTGACGCTCTTGCAATTTAGCTATCGGCAATTCTGGTGCCTTGACGACCACTGAAGGTGCTTGGGGTGGAATATTCGAGTAACCAACCAAACGCCCTATTTCCTCGATCAGGTCCTCAACGATTGCGACATCCTTGGTCGCTCGCCAAGAGGGGACCTGTACCAGCAAGTAACCATCCGAACGGTCCTGGACCACGAAACCTAATTTCGTCAGGGTCTCACGGATATGGCCGACTGAAATATCAACTCCGAGTCTGGATGAGACCAGCTTGGGATCGAGATGAATAGGCTTAGGCGCTGGGAGTGCACTAGAAATATCAACGAGAGGAGTGACGACGGTTGCTTTCGGACAGATCTTTTGCAGCTCTACGCAGAAGTGATGGGCTGCCTTTTCCGGTAGATAGGGGTCGAGTGTTTTCTCAAATCGCGCCGATGAATCCGTTCTCAAACCCAGTCGGGCAGACGTCCGCCTTACGGTGCGACTTTGAAAAGTTGCAGCCTCAAGCAGCACTGACGTCGTATCGGACCGGATTTCTGAGTCTGCTCCTCCCATAATCCCAGCCAAAGCCACTGGTTTCTCGGAGTCACAAATCAAGAGATCTTCATCGTACAGGTCGCGTATTACGCCATCTAAAGTCGTTATAGATTCTGCGCTATCTGCTGCACGAACTGTGATCTCAATTTGGTCGGCGCCATTGGTCGCGAGGTAACGCGTATCGAATGCATGCATCGGATTACCAAGATCCAGCATAACGAAATTTGTGAGATCGACTACATTAGATATCGGCCTCACGCCCGTTGCCCGGAGTAGCGCCTGTAGCCATTCCGGCGAAGGTTTTACATCTACATCCTCTATCAAAAGGGCTGTATACCTGGGGCACCGTACAAGGTCCTGAACCGAGACGGTAACTCGCTCCTCATGTCCGAGCGTCACCCGTGGCTCTAGTGGCCGTAGTGAGCGCTCGGTGAGTACTGCCACTTCTCGTGCAATCCCGTAATGACCCCACAGGTCAGGACGGTGAGTAATGGCTTTGTTGTCCACCTCCCACACTACGTCTTGCACTGGGATGGCGTCTGGCAACGACATGCCGGGCTCAATACCGTTTAGAAGCCAGATACCTGCGTGCTCGTCGGATAGGCCCAATTCTTTTTGGCTGGCGAGCATCCCAGCACTCGCAATGCCACGGATCTCAGCTTCGCGAATCTCTAACCCGTTCGGTAACGTTGCACCCGGCGGCGCCAGAACGGCCACCCGGCCTTGCGCTGCCCGGACATTGGGCGCACCACAAACGATCTGACGCTCACCCTCGCCGTCAAATACGACCACCCGGGAAAGCTTTTTAGCCCCCTCTACTGGTTCCACCGATTCGATGCGCACGGTCCGAATCGCTTCGAGTCCCTCACCGATATCGTGGATTCCATCCAGCTCTGCAACCTTCAACGTGAACAGCTGCCCGACCTCGTGGGGGTCAAGCCCACTGAGGTCCACGTGACGGTTCAACCAATTCCAAGAAATAAACATGGCTTAGGCCTTCCTCGTTACGATTATGCGAACTGACGTAGGAAGCGAAGGTCGCCTCCCATAATATGTCGGATGTCATCGATCCCGTATTGCATCATCACCAATCGGGATAAGCCGAGGCCAAATGCCCAGCCCTGCCACTCATCCGGGTCTAAACCCGCCGACCGCAGCACATTGGGATGTACGAGTCCGCAACCCAAAAACTCGACCCAACCACTGTGTTTACACACTCGGCAGCCGGCTCCACCGCAAATCATGCACTGCACATCGCACTCAAAACCTGGTTCAACGAACGGAAAATATCCAGGCCTCAGTCTAATGGTCAGTTCCTGACCGAAGATCTGACTGAGCATGATCTGCATCGAACTATTGAGATGAGCGACAGAAACGTGCCGATCAATCATCAGCCCTTCTAGCTGGTGAAACGTATGCTCGTGAGATGCATCAATGGCTTCATACCGGAAGACCTTCCCAGGAAACACCGCACGAAATGGTGGTTCAAGGGTCCGCATGGCACGAATTTGGCCGGGTGACGTATGCGTTCTAAGAAGCAGTCTATCCTTTGTCCAAAACGTGTCGTGCATATCCCGAGCAGGGTGATCGGCGGGGATATTCAGCGCCTCAAAGTTATGAAACTCGTCTTCGACTTCGAGGTAATCAAGGACGTGATACCCCATCGCAATGAAGGTCTCTTCCAGCCTTTCTTGCACTTGAGATAATGGATGCATCGTACCGCCAGTGGGGCGGATACCAGGCAGAGTGACATCGAATGACCGATCATCGAGTTCCGATTGTATCGCTGCCTCGCGCAACCCCTCTCTCGCATGAGTGAGTGCTTCAACTACCGCTTTTTTTACATCGTTGACCGCTCGACCGAACGCACCTCGCTCCTTAGGCGGGACTTGCGAAATCCCACGAGAGAGAAGCGATACCGTACCTTTTTTTCCAAGGAGGGCCACCTCAGCATCTCGTAGTGCCGATTCATCCTCAGCTGCCATGACCTGTGCCAGCGCAGCGGATTTTACCTCTTCGAGTTGACTCTGTTCCATACCCCACCGAATGCTCAGGTGTCTCATTGAGAGCGCAAGGACCCACATATTTACCGGCTGATATACCAGTATTTCCTGCGTGGCTGCGGACGTTAGCAGAGCATATCGATGCGGGCTACTGCTCAGTCATCGAACCCGGCATAAGGCGTAGCGATTCGGGGCATAAATCATCCAGAATGTGTCCTATATCGACCAATTTTTGTCATGTAGATGCTCGAAGGGCACCGCTCGGCTCCCCACGTTCGCCAGCACGAGGCCAACTCAAATATGGCGCGAACTGGCGTTTTGCGGCACTTGGTTATAATTCGCCCGTGTTAGCGACCATTCAAATCATCACGGCTTTGACAATATCGGCGCCGCCAAACCACGTAGCAGAGGAACCTAAACGGGCGCTCGAGTCCAGGGTGAATGCGGTACAAACGGTCGCCAGGGACGTAAACACACGCACCCGACTAGAACCACTATACCTCGAACATCCTGACCTCGAATTGGCCTACCGTTCTTTTAAACGCGGCAATGTAGAAGATGCTCGCCAACGACTACGTAACTTATTGTC
>PKDL01000202.1 GCA_002863065.1 Pseudomonadota bacterium | reverse complement strand
CCCTTTTTCTTCACCAGCCGGCACGCAGTGAGCATTACCCAGTCGTTCAGGCCAATACCCAGCTCGGCCCTCAACTCTACACACTGCGCCGCAGAGGCCTTCACGAAACTCTCGGAATCGACACCACCTGTGACTTGTTCCACCACCTGCGGCTCAACGCCAATATCTCTCAACAGCTCCACGGTAAAGTGGCTATTGGCGAGAATGGCGGAGTGATACTGCGCCGAAATCATCATCCGCGCACGGCGCGACCCACGCCAGATCGCCTCGATTCGTTCAGGGTATTCTAACGACCGAAAAAAGCGGTAGATTCGACCTTCAAACCACGACGCGCCCACAACTCCCGAAAAAAGGCGAAACGGATATACAATCCATGGCCTCAACACGTCATTTCCGACGGACCGGGCAACCACAGGAATCCCGCAGCGCCCTGCCACCTCTCCGTAAAAAATGGTGCTGCTGTACACGATATCCGGCGCGATTGATTTCACACGGTCCGCGATCAGCTGCAAATTCCGCTCGTGCGACAATCTACTCAGATCGCGATATACGGGAAAACCCAAGGCTGCATCTACTCGTGGGCCTTCACGCTGCTCAATCCGAGTGCAGGCACGATACGTTTGGACCACCACATCGTGTCCTCGGGCCCAAAGCGCCGTGGCCAGACGTAATGCATGCGTCTGCATTCCGCCGATACGGGGCGGAAACTCCGTGAGTACCAGCAGCAACTTCATAACCCACCTCGCGCCACGGTTTGACAGCCTCCTTATAGCCGACATACGGTTTTAGTCTGACTACATCCGAGGAGCCAACAATGCTTCGTCCCACAGCTTTTGTGCTCATCCTTGGAGTCTGGTTGGGCACGGTATCCTGCCGCGAAAACCAGTCAAGCCTAGTAGCAGAACCAACGCACACACCCGAACTGCATAACCGCTACGAGGCGGTGGCGAAACGAGCGACTGCAATATCATCTATGTTTCCTGACCCGCTTGCAGGGTATACCCGTAAGAGTCATAAAACGAAGCCAAAGGACTGGGGACATGCTCACAGCGCTACATACATCCGTAAGAAAGATGAACTCAAAATCGTAGTGAACGACGCCCCTCCCACTGGCCGCGACGAATGGGCCGTCTTTTTTCAGGATGGAAAAACGTACAAGGGCTTTCCCGTTGCAGTAGAGAAGAAACCAGGAAAGTTGACGCTCATGGTACGAGTGGACGAGCGTTTCCGCGTGGACTTCAAGACTCGTACTATGACCGAGGACCTACTTCGGAAAGCGGCAGAAGACTTCGACTTCAGGGCGGTTCAGAAACTGCTACGCCTCGAAGAATAGAGATCGCATCGACTGGAGCCGCAGTCACAAGGAAGGCACTGTCGAAGCTAGGGGCTGCCAAACTAGTCGTCACCCGAATAGTTCCATCCAAACGCATACGCCAAACGCCATTTACATAGGACCTCAACAGCACCTCAGATAGAGCCATTGGCACGTCTCACTGGTTCGAATCCTTCGGCCTGCATTGTTTCGCGAATACGCCTTGCGGTATAGACAAGGTACTACCGGAAAATAGAAGCAATAACGTCAGTAGAGCACCGAGGAAGGAGCGTTCGATGTGGAATATTAGAGGGCAGTTTACTCTGAGCATCATCCTCCTAGTCTCATGTGCCATGCTGAGCGTCGGCTGTGGTAGAGACGAGGCTCTCGGTATCCTTCAGGCGCTGGTAGATACGAGCGACGGTGACGGAACCACCGCAGACGCTCAGTCCGGTGTGCCCTGTGCGGTGGATGAAGACTGCTTAGATGCCTTTGAGACGCTTGAGTGCGAGATGGCCATCTGTACGCAGCCCTATGGCACCTGCATGCTGATTACCAAGCCACCAGGCACTCCATGTAAAGACGGCGTCACCTGCACCGGTCCTGACTATTGTATCGATGGCGAATGCGGGGGATCCCCGCTCAAATGCGATGACGAAGATCCCTGCACGGATGACACCTGTGATGAGAAGCTGGGGTGTGTCCACACGCCGAATACCGGGGCCCTTTGTGACGACGGGAATCCATGTTCGTCTGGTGACACGTGTAACGAGGGGATCTGTAAGGCGGGCGCCGAGGTGGAAGGCTGCTGCCAGTGGGACCCACAATGCAATGATGGCGATCCGTGTACTGAAGACACCTGCCAGATAAACACCTGTGTCTATGGTTTCACGCAAGCGCCTTGCGATGACAAGGAGCCCTGCACCTATCAAGACTATTGCGATGGTGCGGGAGCGTGTGTCGGGTCGCCGGTCCCGTGTGACGACGCCAATCCGTGCACCATCGATGCGTGTGATCCGACGACCGGGGCTTGTGCCACCAGCCCCGAGGTCGATGGCGCTCCGTGTGACGACTACAACCCCTGCACTACCTCAGATGCATGTCAGGCGGGTGTGTGCGTCGGTGGCGGCAATACCTGCCAGTGCACGAGCGATGGAGATTGTGCGGTACTTGAAGACGGAAATCTCTGCAATGGCACGCTAAAATGCGCCGGCAACACCTGCGTGCTCGACCCCAATAGTGTGGTAACGTGCAACGCCGCCGGTGATACCGCCTGTCAGAAGACCACGTGCGACCCAGCGACGGGTCAATGCGTTCCAACCGCAAACCCCGATGGCGCCCCGTGTGATGATCAAGACGCATGCTCGGAGGGTGACCAGTGTACTGGCGGTATCTGCGTGGGAGTCGCCCTGGGCTGCGATGACCTCAACGAGTGCACATACGATGCATGCAGCTTAGCCGATGGCTGCACTCACACCCCCAAGAGCGGCGCCTGCGACGACGGCGATTCCTGCACCACCAACGACCAATGCGTCAACAGTGCGTGTGCCGGTGAACCGAAGTGCGACGACTCCAACCCATGCACTGATGACTACTGCGATGCGGTACTCGGTTGTGCCTCTATCGCCTTGGAGGGCGGCTGCGATGACGGAGATGCCTGCACCATCGGCGATACCTGCATCCAAGGGCTTTGCGTTCCGGGGCAAGGACTCGAATGCAATGACGGCGACAGCTGCACGACCGACGGCTGTGTCGCCGGATCATGCACCTTTGTGGAGCTGGAGCTCGGGAGCCCTTGCGATGATAACGACAGCTGCACCGAGGAAGACACCTGCACCGCCACCGGCTGCGTAGGTGACCCTGCGATCCTCTGTGATGATGGCAACCCTTGTACGCTTGACACCTGCACCGACGGAGAATGCACAACGACTCCCACTGCGGATGGCACAACCTGCGACGCGAGTGATCTCTGCATCGTCACCAGCACCTGCCAGGCCGGCGTGTGTACAGCGGTGGAAACAAAGCCATGCGATGACGGCAATGAATGCACCCAGAATCTATGTGCAGACGGCGTATGCGAGCACCCACCGGTCGAAGACGGCACCCTCTGCGGCAACGGAGAGGTCTGCGGTTCTGCGTCGTGCTGCCACAGCGGCTCCTGCACAACCATCGAGTTCCCCGCCTGCCCCGTTGCGTTATGCGGTGAGGCAATTTGTAGCGACGACACCGGCGCTTGCACCACAGCCCCCGTGTCCGGTCCATGCTGCGGAGATGGGACCTCTGATCCGGGCGAACTGTGCGATGACGGCAATGCCTATTTGGATGACGGCTGTGATACGAATTGTGAGCCTTCAGACTGTGCCGCCCGCTCGGTACTCCACGGCGCCGGCAATGGCATGCTGATGTACCCGAGTTTGCTGCTTACCGAGTTCGAAAGCGCCACCATCGAAATGTGGCTCAAACCCGCCGATACGGGTCAGGACGCGGTGCTCTTCCATCGCAAAGAGAGCGGTGGAGTTGATTGGTTCAAAATGTCGTATTCCGCGGTAGGAAGTGGCGATGGAAATGCGCGACTCACCTGGAAAGAACGCATCGCGGACGGCACTGTAAAGACCGTGATGGGGCCCACCCTGAGCGAGGGAGTCTGGCAGCATGTTGCCCTCGTCCGGCGCTTCTCCCTCTCCGCAGGCAAGGTGGATTGGTACATCAATGGCGTGCTGCAAACCGGAAGTGAGCCCTATGTTGGTATGATCGATATTGGGTCGGCGGACCTGTTGTACGTGGCCTGCCAAGCTGGCTATGCCAAGAGCTTTATTGGCGGCATCGACGAGCTCCGGATCTCCAGTGTCGCGCGGTATGACACCGATTTCACTCCGAGTGGTGTGCCCTTCACTACCGACATGGATACTATCGCGCTCCACCACTTTGATGACCAGCTACCCGGCGTCGGAATCGACCAGAGTGCGGGAGGATTCAATCTGCACTGGCATGGCGCACAGCACAGCCAGAGTTCACCCTTCAGCGTGACCCTGGGTGACGACACCACCTGCCAAGTCGATTTTTGTCAGCCCGGCGGATTGACGATTCCCTCCAGCGTCAACAAATCAGGCACCATCGCACAACCAGACGACCTCGACGGGAGCCAGTCCTTCACCGTCGAGTTCTTTGTCAAGATCCCAGATAACGATTCCGGAGTCATGATCTCCCGCGGCAATACGGCGGAGGCAAGCTGGTTGCTACACCATAACTCCGTCGATGGAGCCTCCACCTTCATCTGGTCGGAACGGCACACTGATGGAACACTCACTAACGTCTCGACCACGGTACCGGCCACACTAGACACCTGGCATCACATCGCGGTCACGCGCCATTTCGACGAGACTGCAAATCAGGCATATGTGCGCATCTATGTCGACGGCGTCCGCAACTCGGACTGCGGCCTCATCGTCGGGGCAAAAGCGATACCCGCTGGAGAGGCGCTTCATCTCGCCGCTCTTCCCGGGGGAACGGCGTACTTCCACGGGTCACTCGATGAGCTCCGCATCTCGGATGGCAGCATGTATACCTCGGACTTTCCTGTGCCCGCGCTGCTTCATGTTGAACCCACTACGCTGGCGCTCTTCCACCTCGATAGCCGCATCACCGCCGACCGCTATAATGCGGTTCCTGGTGGCTTTGGCCCGCTCGTGATGAACGGCATCTTCTCGTTCGGTCCGAAGGCAGTCACGGTCTGCCCGTGAGAGATCAGGCCGTGCTTGAGGACCGCCGAGAGTGTGCTTGATTGTAATACGGGAACCTATCTCATCAGCAGAGCCACGACAGCCAAAGCGGCCCTGATTACAGGTATTATAATGGCAGTCATTCGTGACGAAGTCAGCCTAACTTATAGTAACTAAGTGCAATCCGCGTTGTTCGGACGGAACGTCTCGCAGTACTTCAAATAGGTGGGGGTGCCGTATTATTCTTGTGGTGCATCAAGCAAGCCAGGGTGGCGGAG
>PKDL01000173.1 GCA_002863065.1 Pseudomonadota bacterium | reverse complement strand
GTGACTTTTGCGCCTGAGCTACCGCCGCTTGCCTCGAGTCGCTTTTTCAGCTGATCCATGGTCATTCCGTCGAAACGCTTGGAATCATCGGCGCGTTCCGCCACGTATGCGAATCCCGCTTTTTCCGCATAGTCTACAGTGCCAGAGGTTGGAGTCGGGGTTTTGGGTTTTGCGCCTTGATTACGAATGATTTCTTCCGGCTCGACGCCATCAGCAATAAAGCGTTCTCGCACGAGCTCTGGACCGTTACTGAGGCGAACCCCAACGTACAACCGGTTGAGGTCTATGGATGCTCCGATGCGGCGTTTGCGGCCCAGCTCTACGCTGTATATGCCATTATCAACTGCCACATAATGTTTCTCTGACCAGAGCGATTTCCCACCACGGCTTTTACCGTAAAATGCGAAGGTGAGGGGAAACACCCCCCCCACGGGAGCTGCTCTTTCGTCCAGGAGTTTGCCCGAGTATACGAGTATTCGTTGTTTAGCTTCGGCCTGAAAGCCAAAAAGCATCACGAGTAGGAACGCGATGGAAATTTTGGAGAATCTCATAAGTCTTACTCCTTCGATTTTCGCACTATTACCCTCCATCGAAGGACTGTCAACGCGAGTGCGAGGAGCATAAGTACGCTTATATCACTGGCCTGTATCGGTGACTCGGACATGCAACTAGGACTCTCATCTTCGAATATCCTGACGTCGTCTGTAGCATTGAGCGGAAATGCAGCTTTATCCTGCCGCAAAATTGGTGGTTGTTGGGCGCTAAATCCGCACCATGCGATGACATGCGTCTCCGTGCTCGATACGTTGAGTATGCTTGATATGAGCGGAAATGCTGTGGGAACGGTGCCAATAGGAATTTTAGCTTGATACCGTTTTGTCAATTCAGTTAGCAGGTCGCTCCAGAAACTGCCGTCTATAGCCGTCCAAGCGCCGTTCGTGAGGTACACAATTTCATCTTCTACTGCCAGCGTACTGTCCTGGAAGATCAGGTCAGTGACGCGCATATCGATAATATGGGGCATACCCCACCTGATGGCGTAAAGCTGTAGTTGAACATCGGAAAACTCAATTGTGATCCCTCCATCCGGTGCAATGTCTACGGAAGGCAGTGCTGTTGGACGTATGGACCATCCAAGTATCTCATCTCCGGTCAATGCGATGGGCAAAGGCACGCTCACTTCTTCGGCTGAAATTCCATGTGGTTCTTCGGTTTTTGATGCATATGCTAAACCGTCTTTTCGACAAAAATACCCCGTATCGACTAGGGCTCGTACGGTTTGCGTAAGTAAGTCGATTCTCCAGGCTATCGCCCAATCCGCTCCTTGTGAGCTCAGGTCGAGCTCCGGTGCTGGTACGACAGTCGTGGGCGCGACTTGCTGGTCGACCGCATCACCAGTAAGGCGACTAGAACCTAGGTATTCAAATCCTATACGGTTTTGACGCACAATCATGGAGTCAGAAACAGAATCTGATGTTGTTGGTGCAGTGATGATTTTTAAACGCCGCTGTACGTCCATCACAAAACCATAGTCACCGCCGAGCATAGATTTAACGAGCGTCATGAGTGGGGACGGATCACTGACGGCATTTTTTAGTGCTGACTCATACGTTGCGATCCAGTCTGCTTCAGT
Organism: Pseudomonadota bacterium; assembly: GCA_002863065.1. Lineage (GTDB taxonomy): Bacteria > Myxococcota_A > UBA9042. The sequence goes on along the minus strand of PKDL01000173.1, from coordinate 3,701 downwards.
CGATTCGCTGCATTCAGCGGTTGATACATACGTATTGTTGAACATGGAGACGAGGGTGTTTTTTGCCGAGAGAGAAACGGTACCCAGTTCATCGACGTTGGTATGTACCGTGGTATCGACGTCTATCTCTCCAGGAGCCCACGATGAAATACATTCGTGCGTAAGCCCAGTCATCATATGAGATGTGAAACGTGCCGTGACCTTCACGCCGGCATTACCGTCTAGCCGTTGTAGGTTCAGCTGAGCTGGCACGAGTTGTACCGGCGTCTGGAGGCCCGGTATTTGGATGGACAGTGGGCCGCCATATGCTGCATTCAAGAGCTCCGCGCCACGATTCTCGAAGGCTGAAAAAGCGGTTGGTCCGATGTAGGTGAGTGCGCCTCCAGGAGACCAAACAACGGATGCTCCTAAATCACTTTTTTGGAGCGGTCTACGCTGGACGTCCTCACACGCAATGAACGCGCAGAACAGGGATATGGCTAGCTGGGTGGGGACGCCTTTACGCATTATTCCGGTCCCTCGGCACATAGGGGTCCGTCGCAGACAGCAACATTGAGTTCAGTGTTCTCATCCATCCATCGAGAATAAGTAATATATGCCCTATCCTGAGTATCTATTGTCAGTCCTAACGCTGGTCCAAACCCATCGAGCCGCTCCCCCAATGGTGGAAGTGTTGTGACTGTATGATGTTCCCACTCTCCGTAAATCGATCGGCGAGCGAATAGTATTTTTCGGCCGGTGGAATCTACGTAAGCGATGCGCGGTAGGCTTTCGCTGAACCCCGGGCGCGCTTCAAAGGCGAGCCTTGCCGATAGACCGACGTGGTGACCAGCGTTGCCACCATCATCGACGATAATCGGGCTAAGTGTTCCATCACGACTTGTAATGTACTTTAGTGCTCCAAGAGTTGCGTCATGATAGGCAACTCCCAGACGCCCAGTGCTAGGGTCGACAGCAAGAGAACTCCAACGGCCGGCATCTGTATCGACATCTGAGGCCACGGTCTCGCCGTCGAGGAGCTGCAATTGAAAAGAGTCTTCTTTGCACGTAACCAACATGAGATTTGTTCGCCAAGCGTCGTAAAAGCTCACAGCGAGACGGCCATCAGATAAGATGCCGGTACTAGTATGGGTGCCAAAATCGGCTGACGGAAGACCAGCATCGGACATGTCTTGATATGTAATCCGCAGTGGTGTTCCTGGGCCGTTTTCGCCGTGGCATCCATTATTGACCGCATCTACACTGATAATGCGAAGGGAGGCCGCGGTGTCGTCTCTGTATGCCATATGCCAGCCGCCATTTGCTCCTACCGCGAGCGACAGCCATGTTCCCACATCTGCAGTATCGCCATCGACCAGTCCATCCATTTCTACCCAATTACCGTCGGTTAGCTTCGCGCGGCGAATATCTGTATCCCTGGCGTCGTAGTACGCGACGTATAGCGAATCATTTGGCCCATTCACCATTTGTACGTACTGGCCGCGGTCCAACTCAGGACCATTCGCGCTTATACGGTGTGTTGGTTCGAGTGCTTGGCCGGTCCAATTCCAGCTATGAAGTGCGCGCAGAGCTTTGTCATATACGGCGACCGTCAGTGTATTATCGACCAATCCAGATGCGAGCCAAACACCGGCAGCTCCCGTGATAGGTGTGACTGGAGTGTCGACACATTCCTGAGGGCTCCCAGTACACGGCGCTGTATTTACAGCATTCTCATTGCAACTCAGCATGCAGAGTAAAGCAATCGGTGTGGCAAGCTTGCTCGAATGTGCGGAACTAATCGACATTACGCCTAGTGTACGGACCGGAAGGCAACACCTCCAACTTCCCGGCAGTAAGTTCTTTTTTTCCAGTGAGTACAGATAGTCGTGCGTCTAGCAGCTGTATTTGGTGATGTAGTCGTCTACAGCGTTCTTGTGGTGCTGTCTCAGCTATTTTCATGAGTTCTAATTTTTCAAAGTACAGACGTGTTGCTGAGTCGATAGCGTGTTCGATTCTCTTGGATATTTCGAGCATCACACGTGCTTGCGATAGCTTCGCAGGATTGTGGATTAGACGCGAGAAGTCCCACTCCATATCGAGTCGCCAGGACCATTCGGACTGGTCCCCTGTGCTTTGGCGCCAGCCGTCATTGTGTAGTGTTCCGGTACGGTCAGCTTCGCTGTTGTGACGCAACTGAAAGGCGAAGCGGTGCGGAGCTAAGTATGCCAATGACGCGTTTTGAAGTGTAGGCATTGTTTGGGATGTATTGGCTCGTGTTAGCGATTGGACCTGTTGTACGGAGCGATACATTGGTGTGATAGGGACACACTGTGCTCTCGCCTCCTTCAGCGAAGGTATGGCTAGAACGAGAAAAAATCCCAGGATAGCCAGATTTGAATGTCGATAGCCTGTGGTGAACGAAATATTCGTAAGGCGAGAGAGGGTATGAATCGCCCCCACGAATGGCCATCCTGTGGCTCTAGACAATGTTCCAATCCAGTAGTCATCTCGCACATCACACCTCCCCAACATCCCTAACTAAGACCTTTGAATTCCCAGACACTCCGTTAGCAACCGTCGTACCAAATAAAAAACGTATGATATTTGGCTGCTTACGCGGATATGGGCTGAGACAATGTGCTGTCCTGGGATACGTTTGGTTTCAGTTTGGCATATGTCATGATACATATGTTCAGGTGCAAAGACCGACCTCAAAAACCAAGACCGGGTTATTGGTACTCGGACTGGATCCCGGGACTCATACCACCGGCTACGGCATCGTCCGAAGAACGCCATCAAGGCTGCAACATATTGATAACGGGCTCATTGTAGCCCCACGCAAAGAGAGTTTGGCCAACCGGCTTGTAGTGATAACTGAACAGGCCGAACGCCTTATGGACGAAGTGCAGCCTGATGTTGTGGTTATTGAGGCGGTATTCTCGCATATAAACGTCAAGTCAGCTTTGGCGTTGGGACATGCACGAGGTGCTTTGTTGGTTACAGCTGCAAGGCAAGGAATTGAGGTAATTTCATATCCACCAGCGTTAGTGAAAAAGACCGTGGCTGGACGTGGCAGAGCGACGAAACATCAAGTTCAAATGATGGTGAAAACGCTGCTCGGGCTGCCAGAGGTGCCAGCAGAGGATGCAGCCGATGGGTTAGCGATGGCGATCTGTCATTGCCACCATATAACAGGGAGGTCCATTCGTGATCGCGTTGTTACGCGGAGTAGTAGCCGCTCGAAACAGTGACTCGATAGTCGTTGATGTGCAGGGTGTAGGATATCAGGTATTCGTACCTTCGCCTGTGATCGGTACGTTAGCGTTAGGTTCTGAACTATGCATGCATATCCATACGAGTGTGCGTGAAGATGCTATTACCTTATTCGGCTTTACCGAAGTTCGGCATCGAGATGTCTTTCTCTCGCTGACGACTGTGAAAGGAATCGGCCCTAAACTTGCGATGGCAGTAATGGGTGGGATGGCGCTACCTGACTTAGTTGCTGCGGTCGCTTCGGCCGATATACGGCGGCTTACTAAGGTACCAGGGCTGGGTAAGAAAACGGCGGAGCGGATTGTGGTTGAGCTCCGCGAACGGTTTGAGCCGTTAGTAAACGAATACGATGTGACTGGGGTGGCCGGGGAGCGGTCTATACCGGCAGTATCTCTGGCAGATGATGCGAAAAGTGCGCTATCCAACCTTGGATTTAAGTCGTCGCA
>PKDL01000174.1 GCA_002863065.1 Pseudomonadota bacterium | reverse complement strand
CAACGACTGCAGCGTAACGGCACCTTCAGGATACTCAAGACACTGTTCAGCCCGAAACGTTCCGAGATAAAACGTCCGCTACATACCCCGCAAGACCCTGACATTGAAGCCGTGCGCACCGCGTTTCGAGGTAACCTCGAAGCCATGGTATCCATCGCGCGTGAACATGGAATACAAGTGTTTCTGTCAACCCTCCCCTCAAACCCGAGATACGATGGCAACATTCCAGGTCGACCCATCGAGGGATACCAACACCCCTCGGAGGTGAAGTATCCCCCTTGTGTAGAGCGTACAAAAGCGAGCCTCGACCGTAATGAGACCGCGAAAACCATCACTCTCGCCGCATCTTGTGATCATGTGGAGTCGCTACGTTTGGCCGGCTTTGCGCACTGGAAGAATGGAGCATATCAACGCGCGAAAGTCTTACTGGATCAGTACATGGAGGTGGAACCACGCAACCGGTGCCGCCCATCATTTCAGCGGATCATCCGTGAGGTTGCGGCATCCCAGAATGTGCCGCTTATCGACCTTGAGAGCGCTATCAATGACGCGTCACCACACGGTGTACCAGGTCCAGAATTGTTCGTAGATTATTGCCATTTGAATTGGCAAGGCCAAGCCATAGTTGCAGATGCTATGTACCAAGCGCTTCTGAAATATGATGCCAAGCCCGCCGGACCAGCGACTAACGGCGCCTCTGAAGATCGCCAAGCGGTTTTTTCGCGCTCCTCGAAGGATAAGCCGCCATCAGTTTGGTAGGGCAGACGCGATTACTCCGACATAGCTACCATGACAGGAGCAAACTTATAATGACCCAACGCCCGGTACTCACATCGTCACAACGCATTCGCTATGTGCTCTATGCCATCGGTGTGACGGTTGCGGTATTCGCCATCGCAGATGGTCTGCTGACATCCGCGGAAAGCACCGGCGCTATCGATATTACACGCTCGGACGACCAGGTCTCGACACTCGTGGGTGATCCCTGGACACTAATCGGTGACAGGTATGCCCTGACGCCAACCGCACAGGACTCGATGGTACCTATGAGCTTTATGGCTCAAAAACCGGAGCTCGGATACCGAGCATTCCTAGTTGGCGGGAGCTTTATGCGCGGTGTGCCTCATAATGGCGCAGGGACAATACGGTTCTGGCTTTACCGCGAATTACGCCGCCGGTATCCAACGAGTCCTGTTGAAGTCATCAACGCCGGAGCAACGTCTCAAAACTCGCATCGCGTTCGGGAAGTAGCAAAACACGCAGTCACCTATTCACCGGACGCTATAATCATTGCGTCCTGTAACAATGAAGGTGCACTACCCCCTGGCGAAGTGCAGAAACGACTGCAACGTTCCGGAACGTTTCGACTGCTGAAATCTTTCTTACGACCGGAAGTCACTGATAGTGAGCGGCCCATTCATACGCCGCAAGACGCGGATATCGATGCAGTGCGCAACGCATTTCGAAACAACCTGACTGCTATGGTGAACGCTGCGAAAGAGAGAGATGTCACTGTCTTTCTCAGTACACTTCCACTCAACCTACGCTACGACGGAAATACGCCTGGTAGACCCATCTCAGGGAGAGAACATTCCGACGAGGTCAAGTGGCCTCCATGCGTATCCCGCGGCTACTCGCTTTATGAAGCCAAAGACTATCAAGGAGCTATCCGAGCATTATCGACGTGTGATGAGGTGGAGGCACTCCGGTGGATCGGATTATCGCGCTATGCCCTCGGTGACTTCGAGAAAGCGCGTGCCATACTTCGGCAGTACACGGAGATAGAACCTCGCAATCGGTGTCGTCCTAGTTTTCAGCAGGTCATCCGTGATGTTGCAAAGGCTGAAACTGTGCCGCTTATCGATCTCGAAGCCGCGATTAATAATGCATCCCCAAACGGGCTACCCGGACCAGAGCTATTTGCATCCTATTGTCACATGACATGGCAAGGACAGGCTATTGTCGCAGACACAATGATGAAAGCGCTCCAGGCGACAAAGGCCGTGCCACAAAGCCAGCCAACGAAAGCCCCTAGAGAGGATAGAGCACAGGTATTTCAATCTTTTTCGAAAGAGCCGGCGGCGAAAAGCTATTACTTTTAGATATCTAGGGCGCCATGATCCAATCAGCAAAAATCTAACTCGATGTGAGGTGCCTCCACCGGCTCTCCACATCTTCACGGTTGAGATAGGCTCCTGCCATTACCCGCTTACCGGTAAACGCCGTACGCCCGTGTAATACTCGCCAATTGTCAACGACGAGAATAGTCCCAGGCCGCAATGCGCAATGTTTTGAAGCACCTGGCGCAACAAATCGATGGCCGAGATCCCGATATGCATCATAAAAACGGCGCACTTCATCGAACGAACGGCGGAATGGGGCCCGGTCCGCATTATTGAACATGACTCGTCGAAGGCGCCCAGAGGATGCCTCTGTCACCACGGGGTGAGACGCTCTCAAATGTACACCATCCCCGTGGTACTCGCCGATGACTGAAATATCGCAAAGGGCCTGATACCGCGACAGAGACGCCGCTTGCAGAGCACGCACATGAGCAAATCCATCCGCTAGTACACTGTCACCTCCCGTGCCGTCATATTCCATGCACTGGAACACCTGCCACCCAGGAGGGTCGAAGGTATATGTACCATCCGTATGAAGAGGTAACGCATCAGAAGAATATGCGGAGTCGCTAAATTCACCCGTGTTACCGAAGGTCCACATACCTCCAAAAATAGATTCCCGTGGATAGCCAACCAACCGGACAAAGTTCTCTGTACCCTGGACCGAAGGCTGGGCGCCTTCAACCAAACAGACGCCATCAACCCACATATGCTCAAACAGCTGCTGAAGGCCTGCTGGCGATTGAATCGCTTGCCAATTCACGGAAGGCAATGCAGCTAATTCATGGCCTCGTTCCCAAAGCCTCGGGGCCGGAAAGTCTAATTCATCAGGAGCGATTGCCCGCAGAATGCGACCGACCGAATGGCGTGTCGTATGAAGATGTTCCGCCCAAGCGACCTCAAGCCAGCCCCCTTCGTCCTGGATTTCAGTTGCCCTGACCTCGAGGTCATCCGGTAGGGAAAATGTATCGGTTCGACGCTGACCAGTAATCGGGTCTTTCCCCTTATCCGATTCGTCATGGTCCCGTAGCCAGAGTGCGTCAAGTTCGACTTTCAACGTAGGTTCTTGAATGGTCAGCCGCACCCCTCGAACAACGGGATGCGCAGCAATCAACTTGGCCATACGACCTCCTCTACGAAATCCGTCACTTGATGCGCCTACGCAGAGAATACCTGGCTACGCTGCCGTCGCCAATGCGTAGTCAGCGTTAGGCTAGATGGTGTAAGACAATGGCGGCTGTAGCGCACAATAACCACAGAGCATGGCGCGATTATGTAAGTATGTGCAGAGCAGCGCGAGGGGCGCATGGTGGAAAGACCACGGAGGAGAGCACGGATAATGAGCTATCTGTTTCTTGGGGGGGCAATCGTATTCGAAGTGTGCGGTACGTTATTATTACCAACCACTGAGAATTTCACTCGTTTACTTCCAACAGTCGCGATGGCTACCTGCTACCTAGTGGCGTTTTACTGCCTTACGTACGCGGTCAGGACGATCCCTGTGGCGGTCACATACGCGATTTGGAGCGGTGTGGGCACTTCACTTATCGCGATATTTGGAGTCATTGTATACAACCAAACGCTCGACTGGCGATCAGTACTCGGCCTAGGGCTTATTGTTGGAGGTGTTGCGCTGTTGAGTAGCCACGGAGGAATGGAACATGCGCTTTAGCAGCGCTGATTCCCTCGCGTCAGCTCAGCCATAGGTCGTATCGGCACATAGGATACGAGATGTCCAGCCCGCACGAAGGGGTCTAGCAGCTAAGAACAGCCCGATGTTGCGCCGCAATTCAGACACTTATGACAACTCCCGTTGGGTACAACCATCAGACTACCGCATTCAGGGCATGGTGGAGCATCCGTCTTAGGTACCAGAGTAGATTCTGCTGGTACCACGGGCTGTGCCACTGGGGTGCTGATGGGCAGAGCGAGGGCTGGCTGCGCATCGTCCTGACAAGGAAATTTCAGCGTAAGCCAGCGGAATAAATAATCCATAATGGATTTCGCCATTGGAATTTCCGAATGCGTCGTAAAACCGGCAGGCTCAAAACGGGTGCCAATGAATTGCTCGGTAAGTGTACTAAGAGAAATACCGTATTGAAGGGCGGTTGAGATGGCTTTTGCAAAGCTATCCATCAGACCACTAACGGTGCTGCCCTCTTTGGCCATCTTGATGAATATCTCACCAGGGCGACCATCGGGATACATCCCAACCGTCAAGTATCCTTTGTGCCCCGCAATATTGAATTTATGGGTAATCGATGGTCTCTCGTTGGGCAGCTTCCGACGTTGTGGCTCCCATGCAACATTCTCGTTCTTATCTTCAGGCGCCGCATCTTTGGCCTTTGAGGTGCTGAGCGGCTGGATGCGTTTGCATCCGTCTCGATAGACTGCGAGTGCCTTGAGGCCCAACCGCCATCCCTCAAGAAAGATTTCCTCAATGTCTTCCACCGTTGCATCACCAGGAAGATTGACCGTCTTGCTAATAGCTCCGGACAAAAATGGTTGTACGGCAGCCATCATCCGTACGTGCCCCATCGGTGAAATCGCTCTCGTTCCACCAGCAGCCTTGAAGGCGCAGTCAAACACTGCAAGATGCTCATCCTTCAGGCCAGGTGCTTGCTCAATGGTATCGTGACCTTCAATATGATCGACGATATCCGACACCTGCGATGAGCCATATCCCAATTTAGACAGTGCGGCCGGAACAGTACGATTGACGATCCGCATCATGCCCCCACCAGAGAGCCGCTTGTACTTTACTAGCGCGATGTCGGGCTCTACTCCTGTAGTGTCACAGTCCATCATAAAAGCGATGGTCCCAGTAGGCGCCAGAACGGTCACCTGGCTATTTCTGTAGCCGTGTTGACGCCCCAGCTCGAGGGCGCGCTCCCAAGCCGCCAGCGCTGCCGACGATAGTGCTGACTCCTCCAATTCTCGGGCATGTCGACGGTGTTTCTCGATCACCTCCAACATCCCCACCCGATTGTCGCCGTACCCATCAAATGCCCCTTGAGCACCGGCTATACGAGCGCTCATGGCATATGCAGTGCCTCCCATAAGTGCCGTTATACCTGCGGCAACCGCACGTCCTTCGTCAGAATCATATGGCAGTGCCCACCGCATGAGCAACGCACCTAGATTGGCAAACCCAAGCCCGAGAGGCCGGAACCGATGACTGTTTTTCTCAATCTTTGGGGTAGGGTAACTCGCACGACTCACAAGAATCTCTTGCGCAATAATGGCCAGTT
>PKDL01000432.1 GCA_002863065.1 Pseudomonadota bacterium | reverse complement strand
CGGGAAAGCGCTCCGGACATCGTCCAACGTTGCTTGGAATGTGGTGCGACCCACACCGGGTCTGTTGCGACAAGTGCTGCACTCGTGGACCGGCATGTACAGAAGCCGGGGCGCTGGGAGATCCAAGACATGACGCCAAGCCCTTTCCCCAGCGCGCACTGCGATGACGTGGTGCTCGCCTCGCGACTGGGCTTCTTCGACATGTTGTGCTGGCTCTTTGGGTCCCTAGACCAGTACGAAGTCATCGCACGAGAAGATGATCTCATGCAAGGACGACTGATACTGCAGCATGCCGACGTTGAATGGCTACTTTCCACGTCAATGGAGCATGTGCCCGAACCACTTCGCAACTCGGGCCAGCGGGTATACCGGGCACTTCAGATGGGAGAAGACTCTTTCGATTTCTCCTCCGGATTTGATGACCTACACACCAAAAGCTACGCGAATATTCTGAATGGCGACGGTTTCACCGTGGAGGATGCACGTCAATCCATCGAGCTCGTGCATAAAATCCGCACCTGTCCCATAGGCGCCATGGTGTCTGCTGCGTGACGACGCATCTTTATTCTTCATAAAAAGTGAGACTTACCGCGGAATATGACGCAGTGCGTAATCTGTTTGACGCGCCTCCCTACCATTTGGTAGGGAACCTTATCGTTTAGCGGTCAGGCACACAGGACATCGCACGGTTCTCTCCGGTCACACGGCGGACTTGAACCGGTGGTACGGGAATGCATCTGTCATGAGAGACCAAATCCTCCGAGAAGCCACACGGCTGATGGCAGCCCATGGAGCCAATGCCACGTCAGTTCAGTCGATAGCGGACGCAGTGGGCATTCGAAAAGCGAGCGTTCTGTACCACTTCCCATCAAAGGAGGCGTTGAGAAAAGCGGTGCTAAACGAGTTGTTGTACCGCTGGAATGACGTGCTCCCGCGGCTCTTGCTCGCGCCCAGTACATCCGGACAAGACCGGTTTGAGGCCATCATCTTTGAGCTCATGAGCTTTTTTGCCAGCGAACCGGATCGCGCTCGACTGCTGGTTCGAGAGCTGCTGGATCGACCAGAGGCGATGGAGCAATACCTGAAAAGCTACATCCAGCCGTGGCTGCATGTCGTCACCAAGGCACTCGATGAAGGACGGCGCTCCGGGGTCGTTCAGCGAGATATTGATCCCACGGCGTTCGCGCTACAAATGACTGTGCTCTCACTCAGCTCTATCGCGACTGCAGATAGCTGGTGGTTCCTCCTAGACTCCGACAAGGACACGGCAAAAGTTCGGCACCTCACGGAGTTGGCTAGGATGGCGCATGCATCACTATTCGGCGCCCGAGTCGCACCGAACGCCACACGTAAAATTGGATCGTTCGAGGCCAATACTGAAGCGTATGACACGCAATCTCTACGTTCGATAAAAGGGTGATTCCATGAATAACTACTATCGCGATAATGACGATCTTCAATGGTACGTAAACCATGGCATCGACTGGGAACCCATCGTAGAGCTCACCGAGTATCTTTATCGAAGCCAAGACGGTCATGCGGATTGCGCAGATGCCCTGTCATTTTACCGTGATATATTTGACTTAGTTGGCGAATTCACCGCCGAAGAAATCGGTGCACATTCGGAAGAAATCGACCGACAAGGCGTTGAACTCATCGATGGCGAAGGGTCTCTTGGCCCACGCCAAGACGCTATCTTCAAGAAGATAAAGCGCCTTGAGTTACATGGGATGCCCATTCCCCGTGAGCTGGGTGGGATGAACTGCCCAATGTTGGTGTATTACCTAAACACTGAGCTTTTCTCGCGGGCAGACGCTTCCGTTGCAGCCCACCACGGATTCCACGCTGGGATCGCGATGGCGATGCTGGTCTATTCCATTCAAGAAGGCACCACTGAATACGATCCCAAGAATGCACGCATCAAGTCCACGCGTTTCCAGAAGGAAATCGATGAAATTCGACGTGGAGTGGCGTGGGGATGCATGGATATCACCGAACCCAATGCTGGCTCTGACATGGCCGCACTCTCCTGCCGAGGTGAGCAAGACGACGACGGGAATTGGTTTGTTACCGGCAGCAAGATTTATATCACCTCTGGCCACGGCAAGTACCACTTCGTCATCGCGAGAACCGAGGATGCAGCCAACCCAGAGGATCCTTTTGCCGGTCTCGGTGGACTCTCCATGTTCTTGGTGCCGGCCTACACCGGTACTGGAAAAAACAAAAAACGTATCGTTGAGATTGTTCGACTAGAAGAAAAGCTCGGTCATCATGGCTCAGCCACCGCGGCGTTATCTTTTGACCGTGCACCGGCCCAATTGGTGGGTGAACGGGGCGAAGGATTCAAGTACATGCTGCTTCTCATGAACAACGCCCGAATCGCGGTCGGATTCGAGTGCCTCGGCTTATGTACTGCCGCCTTGAAAGGCGCAAAAGCCTATGCCGAAGAACGTCGCTCCATGGGTAAAAGTATCGATCGCCATGAGATGATCGCGGACTACCTCGATGAGATGGAAACCGATATTCAGGCCATACGTGCCTTAGTTGTACAGGCTGCCTGGCATGAAGAGTTAGCCCAGAAAATCACCGTATTGGAAAAAGCAGGCCTAATGGCTAGCGACGACCCAGAGGTTCAAAGAAAGGTTGCCGAGTACCAACGACAACTGGCGTACCATAAGCGGAAAGCACGGCGATATACCCCGCTCTTGAAATACGTAGCGGCCGAAAAAGCGGTGGAAATTACGCGACGTGCCCTGCAAATCCATGGGGGGGCAGGTTTCACCAAAGACTATGGGGCAGAAAAACTACTTCGAGATTCTATCGTAATGCCTATTTACGAGGGCACCTCGCAAATCCAATCACTGATGGCAATGAAAGATACTCTCGGTGGCATTCTAAAGAACCCCCAAGCCTTTGTTCGACGTACCGCCCAGGCTCGGTGGAGAAGTCTGTCCGCGCGCGACCCATACGAACGACGGGTTGCACGGATTCAGCGGGTCAGCTTGAGCGCACAACAGCACCTCATTACACGCACGGTGACCGATAAGTATCGTTCGCTGCAAGGTAAGCCCATCAGCGAATGGCCCGACCGATTTATGAAGCATTGGAATCCAAAACGAGACTTCGCCTATGCCATGCTCCATGCAGAGCGCCTAACTCAGATCCTGTGTGATGAAGCAATGGCTGAGCTCCTACTTCAACAGTACCAGCAGCATCCGGAACGGGCTCCACTGTTAGCGCGATTTCTCGAACGTGCAGAACCACGATGCCGCCACATGTACGACGTTATGACTACAACCGGTGACAGGCTGCTCTCTACCTTGTCGACGGAGTCTATCGCTGACAATGAAACCAAGGTAGCGAGCTAAGATATGACCACTTACCTCAGGCATCTCGTGCACCATGGGCCCGTACTCCAAGGCCTTGGTAAGACGTTTATGGCAGCAAGAAACCAACCCCGAGAGCTCACTGGCCAGACTGCGCCGAATACGCCGGGACCGGAAGTGAGCAGCCGGCTTCCCGCCCGTCCACCACAACTCATTGCGGACTTTGTTCGCCACATTGGAGGGAACCCCAAAGCGTATCGGGATACCGTACCGCCCCATTTGTTTCCGCAGTGGACCTTCGGACTCGCAAGCCAACTCATGCTACCGCTGCCGTACCCGCTGATGCGCATTGTAAACGGCGGATGCCGATTGGAAGTACACGCGCCAATGCCACAAGGCGAGCCGATCGATGTTACCGCGCAGCTTGAGAATGTAGACGACAACGGCAGGCGAGCTGTCATAACTCAAAAACTCGTATGTGGCACGAACAGTGCGCCCGCTGCCATGGAGGCGCGCATCTACGCGATTGCCCCACTCCAGTCGAAAAGTACCAATGGGTCCAGTTCAGGCGCCCAGAAGACCCACACAAAAAAACCAAAAGCTCGTGTACCGATGGAAGCCAGAGAGCTCGCAGAGTGGCGATTACGGTCTAATGCTGGGCTTGAGTTTGCAGCGCTCACTGGAGATTTCAATCCGATCCACTGGATCCCGTCGGTCGCACGCGCAAACGGCTTCAAGGGTACCATTCTTCATGGATTTGCGACGATGGCCCGTGCAATCGAAGGAATAAAGACACATTACCTTCTCGGCGGAGGACGACTTCGCTGGGTAGATGTGCAATTCACAAGACCACTGGTTCTACCGGGAACCGTAAAGCTTTTTGTCCATAGCACTAATGATGAACACCAAGTCTTCGTAGGTGACGCGCCAGGTGGCCCAGCCTACATGACTGGGACGTTTGAGGTGTCGTCTGACCCCGAAGTAGGAATGTGAACAGATGAGTGATTTGTTAGTTGAATTGGGGAAGAATCCCACCGCAAGACAAGTAGTGAAAAACCTGGGTCTTCCTGTTCCCATGCCACAAGAGCTAGCGCGGCCAAAAGGACCGACAACCGAACGTCTACTCCAGGGACAACACGTCGTCGTTCGCTTAGCTAAGACATCTTCGCTAGCGCCGGAGCTAGCGCGCACGCTGACGGTGGCTGGTGCACAACCCTATCTCGTGGGTGACATTCCGCAGAGTTTCACCACGCTGGGTGAGGCATACGGCTACCCACCTATCTCGTTACCGTTGGACTCCTTAGCGGATGACTTTCGCGCACATGCGGTCGTATTCGATGCCACCGACCTCGCTACATCGCAATCGCTAGAGTCCTTATATGCGGTTTTTCATCCCCTCATGCGTCGCCTTCGACGTAACGGACGACTCATCGTGATTGGACGGCCGCCAGGTTCGATGAAGGATGCCATTGCCTCCGCCGCACAAGCCGCCCTCGAGGGATTTGTACGGTCAGCCGCCAAGGAACTCGGTAAAGGTGGAACGACGGCGCAGTTATTACGCATAGCAATCGGTGCGGAATCCCGTCTTGACGAGCCCTTGCGTTACCTTCTCAGTGCGCGGTCTGCATATGTTAGCGGTCAGCCGCTCACCGTCGACACCCGGGTATCCGCTCCGAGTGCATCCCAGATCGTCTGCCCACTGGAAAGAAAAGTGGCCGTGGTCACTGGGGCTGCTAGGGGTATCGGAAAACGCACGGCTGAGGTGCTTGCATCGGAAGGAGCTCACGTCCTTCTCATCGACCGTCCTGAGGATGACGGCCCCACTTCGAAGCTAGCAGCATCACTGAGTGCATCGATGCTACTTCTGGATGTCACGGACGAAAACGCCGGAGACATCCTGGCGGACAAACTTGAGGAACTCGGTGGCGCTGATGTACTGGTGCATAACGCAGGCATCACGCGAGACAAGACCTTAGCTCGGATGCGGCCCGATCAGTGGGCACTGACATTGCATGTCAACTTACAGGCGATCGACGACATCACCTCTACTCTGCT
>PKDL01000318.1 GCA_002863065.1 Pseudomonadota bacterium | reverse complement strand
ATGCCCACATATGCACACTTCACCAGCAGCCGCGGCAAAGAGCATCTCTTTCGCATGCCCCAAATGCGGCATCATCACGAAATCTGGGAAATCTAGTTGCTGCGGCCGCGGCGGCAACTGGTTCGGAAGCTGCCGAAGCGATGGCAACGCCGACCTTGCTCACACGTGGTACGAAGGCATGCAGGCCTGCAAAACGCTGACTGATTCCAAGACAGCCGCCGGGCGACAGTCAAAAGCGGCTCAGCAGCGAAAGGTTGTGCATGGGTCTGTCGTGTCAATCTCGAAAGCTGTTATTGCGCGTGGAAGCGCGTTTACAATCATATCCGCCAGCACGCCCACATCGATGTTGGCCCGATCGCCGAGTGTGCTGCCAATGAACGCGTCCACCAACAAGTCGACCGCCATGCGAGGCGCAGTAATCGGCTCGTTGACTCTCAGCACTGCAACGAACGTGCCAGCGAGCTTGGCAGCGCACACCAGAGCCCTGACTAGCACGGTCGCCACCGCTACCCCTGTGGCTGGCATCGCTTCCGCCACGACCACTGCAAACGTGATTACAAGTAACATTGCTGTTGCTATCACTGCGGCTGCTAGTACCACTGCCACGAGCACTTCTACTGCCACGACCGATATCGCTGCGACTAGCTTGGCTACCATTGGGTCATAGTTTGCGGGTATTGCCCCGCTCGGTAGGAGGCCATCATCGACGCGGATATTGGATGGGGCGTCATATAGCGTGATGGGTCCTGGTTGAGGCAGCCCCCCCTTTGTCGGGTCTTCCGCGTACAGTCGGACCTCGATGGCATGACCAGTCAGCGTGATATCGGACTGGTCCGCAGGAAGCGGTTGTCCTTCAGCAATTCGTAGCTGCCATTCCACGAGATCGAAACCAGTCACACACTCTGTTACCGGATGCTCAACTTGAAGCCGGGTATTCATTTCTAGGAAATAGAAAGAATCATCTGGCGCTAGCAGAAACTCTACGGTGCCGGCACCGACGTAATTCACCGCTCGTGCCGCCGCACATGCTGCAGCCCCCATGGTCGTTCTTAGGGCATCATCGACGGCAGGGCTTGGGGCTTCTTCGATGACCTTCTGGTGACGTCGCTGCACAGAGCAGTCGCGCTCGCCTAGATGGATGACATGGCCTTGCGTGTCACCAAATACCTGCAGTTCGACATGCCGTCCATATTCGACCAGGCGTTCAAGTAGCACGCTATCATCGCCGAATGCATTGAGGGCTTCCCGCTTTGCCGATAGAACGGCAGCTTCAAGGTCGTTGGCGCTGTCTACCCGACGCATACCTCGTCCGCCTCCGCCCGCAGCCGCTTTGACCAGGACAGGGAATCCAATGTTGTTGGCCGCGTTTGTTAACGCTTCAATGCTGGGGTTCTGCTCTGAAAAGCCAGGAACGCAAGGTACGTTTGCCTCATGCATTCGTGCTTTTGCCGTCGCCTTATTCCCCATCGCATCTATCGCAGCAGGGGGCGGACCAACCCATACTAAGCCGGCATCGAGTACCGCCTGGGCGAAGTCAGCGTTTTCAGACAGGAACCCGTACCCGGGAATAATGGCCTCCGCGCCGGTTATTGTAGCTGCGTGGAGTAGTCGCTCCACATTGAGATAGCTCTCGGATACTTCGGCGGGTCCAAGGCGCACTGCCGTGTCAGCTAATTGGGTATGCAGACTATTCTCGTCGGCGTCACTGAATACCGCAATGGTACGATAACCCAGTCTTTGCGCCGTACGGATAATACGACAGGCGATTTCGCCACGGTTCGCGACCAGTAGAGAGTCGAATGGTCTTGCATTCACAGTGGTTGAATACATCAGTTCTCCTGGTCCCATGGTGCTGGCTGGCGTCTCAAGAAAGCCGTCATTCCTGCTTTGGCTTCGGGGCGTCTCACTAGTGCACTGAACTCTGTCGCAGCGTCATCGAGGAGTGCAGCCAGTGGCATGCTGCCCGTGCGGTCTACCAAGGACTTAGTGGCGGCTACTGCAGTGGGTTCGCACCGCCTGATACGTCCCAAGGTGGCGTCGAGAATGTCATCTACAGTCTCGTCGCCGTTGGCTCGTGCGTGTGCCAGGCCGAGTCGCACTGCCTCTTCCGGTCGAATCGTTTGGCCCGTGACTGCAAGTCGTCGGGCGTGACTGTGTCCAAGGCGTCGTACGATGAATGGGGCAATTTGAGCTGGGGTGATACCGAGGGACGTTTCCGGCAGTCGAAACCGCGCGCTGCTGGCGGCTAGTGTCACATCAGCTACACAGGCTAACCCGAACCCACCTCCCATTACGGCACCTTCACAAACGGTAATGACCGCACAAGGTAAGGTGTCGATGGCTTCGAGCATGTGACCAAAAGAACGGTTTAGACTCGCAACTGGGTCGGTCTCATGGACTGTGTTCATTGCACCGGCCATGTCGCTGACATCCCCACCGGCGCAAAAATGACCATCGGCACCGCGAAGGATGACCGCACGGACGCCCCCCTCCTCGCGTACTGTTTGGGCCACATTCGTAAGTTCCTCTACCATCTTTCGATTCATGGCATTGCGCCGTTTGGGTCGATTTAACGTCACATATAACCAGTGACTACGGCGCTCTACCTTCAGCGTATCGGCCTGCATCATTTCTTTTTCCGTTTCGGTATCAGGCCATCCAGTTTGCAGATAATGCCTAGCATGATCTCATCGGCGCCCCCTCCAATACTCGCAAGTCGTCCGTCCCGGAAGAGTCTCGAAATGGAGGATTCCCACATGAAGCCCATGCCGCCCCAGTATTGCAGGCAGCTGTCGGCAACTTCTCGGGCTAACCGGCCGGCTTTCAGTTTAGCCATGGATGCAAGTCGAGTGACATTAGCTCCCCCGATATATTCTTCTGTTGCTCGGTAGACCAACGAGCGAAGAAGCTCAATTTCCGTAGATAATTCTGCGAGTCGGAAGTGAACCACCTGGTTAGCCAGAATAGGCTTACCGAATGCTTCGCGTTGTCGGGTTTGTTCAGCGGTTGCGGTAACTGCGTTCTCCAGGAATTTGATCATGTTTGCCGCCCCCCATAGACGCTCTTCCTGGAATTGCATCATTTGATACATAAACCCAGCGCCCTCTTGACCTATTCGGAATCGCTTTGGAATCCGTACCTCGTCGAAGAAGACTTCAGCAGTGTCAGAGGAGCGCATGCCAAGCTTGTTTAGCTTCCGCGTGCGTTCAATTCCTTTTTCATTCATGGGGATGATCACCAATGACTTGTTACCATGAGGGTTGCCATCGCTGGTGTTTACCAACGCACACATCCAGTCCGCCTGTAGGCCGTTTGTGATCCACATTTTAGAGCCCGAGATGACGTAATCGTCGCCGTCGGAGCGGGCAAAGGTCTTGATGCCAGCGACATCGCTACCGGCCTGTGGCTCCGACACTCCGATGCATGCAACCTGCTCCCCAGAGATTGCCGGGGTAAGAAATTCTGATCGAAGCGCATCGCTCCCGAACCGCGCGAGGGCTGGTGTTGCCATATCAGTCTGAACTCCTAGCGCGAGTGGGACGCCGCCACAAGCTGCAGTTCCCAGCTCCTCAGCGGCAGCGACGGTATAGCTATAATCTAGTCCCGCTCCGCCATACGCTTCGGGTTTATTGAGTCCAAGAAGTCCAAGCTTGCCAGCGCGTTTGAACACCTCGTGGGCTGGAAACGCGCCTGCTTCCTCCCACTCGTCCACGTATGGATTGATAACTTCCGCCACAAACCTACGCATAGTTTCACGAAGCATTCGATGCTCATCAGTCCATTGCATTGCTTATTCTCCTTGCTGTCCGTTCCTTATCCTCTTGCGACGCCAAATGAGTTTGGTCGTAGTACTCGCCTCCGACCTTCGGTGCATGTGTCCAGGCAGAAGGCCAGTACACGTCGTGTGTCACGCGGGTCGATTATTCCGTCATCCCAGAGTCTTGCGGTGGCAAACAGTGCCGTCGACTCACGATCTAGTCGTTTCTTAACTTCACCGGCCATCATATCGAGAGCGGCCTCATTTAGCGGAATCCCTTTGCGCTGGTGCTTTGCCGCTGTAATCATTTTCATGACGGTTGCTGCTTGGTCTCCACCCATGACGGCGACTCGAGCGTTGGGCCAAGAAAAGATGAAATCTGGGTCATAGCCACGACCACACATTCCATAGTTTCCTGCGCCATAGGCGCCGCCGACTACGACGGTAAGTTTCGGTACCGTCGTGTTGGACACCGCTTGAATCATCTTTGCCCCGTGTTTGATCGCGCCCATTTGCTCTGCATCTTTGCCCACCATGTAGCCGGTGGTGTTCATGAGAAATATGAGCGGTATTCCGGTCTGTTCACACAGTTGCATGAACTGGGCGGCTTTCACGGACCCCTGAGGGAAAATGGGCCCATTGTTGCCAATAACACCTACTCGGTGGCCGTGAATTGCGGCGTGACCGCATACCGTGTTGCGGCCGTATCCTGACTTGAATTCGAGAAATTCTGAGCCATCCACGGTTCGGGCGATAATCTCGCGTACATCGTATGGTTGCCTAACATCGGTTGGTACCGCGCCTGCAAGCTCGTCTGGGTCATATCGGGGTGGTTCGAATTCGGTGTGAGTCGAACCCGTCGCATCAGCGTTCCAGCCCAGGGAATGTACTACCTGTCGTGCGAGTTCGACTGCATGCGCATCGTTATCAGCGAGATATTCCGCGGTCCCTGAGATTGTGGCGTGCATCTCCGCCCCTCCCAGCGTCTCATCGTCCGCAACTTCTCCGAGCGCTGCTTTGACTAGTGGGGGACCTGCTAGAAAGATTTTTGCTCGGTCCCGAACGGCAATGACGTAATCGGATAGTCCAGGCATATACGCTCCACCTGCAGTGGAGCTTCCGTGTACGATCGTGACTTGAGGTATCCCAGCCGCCGATAGACGTGCCATGTTGGCAAAGACGCGTCCGCCATCGACAAAAATTTCTGACTGATACATCAAGTTAGCGCCACCACTCTCAATAAGCGAAACCGAGGGGAGTCGCTGTTTCAGAGCAACTTCTTGAGCTCGAAGTGACTTCCTGAGTCCCATAGGAGTGATGGAACCGCCCTTGATCGCGGCATCGCTCGCATTCACTAAACATCGCACTCCAGAGACAAACCCGACACCTACGACATTTCCCCCGCCAGATGGCGTTTTCTTGTCATCGTGCATGCCAAAACCCGCAAGGGTTGAGAGCTCAACAAACGGGGCACCGGGATCGAGGAGTAAGTCAAGACGCTCTCTCGGCATGAGTTGGCCTCGATGGGCGAACTTGCCGCGTGCTTTCTCCCCGCGTGCAATGACGGTACTTTCGTGGGTCCGGAGCTCCTCCACCAGTTCCAGCATTGACGCACGTTGCGTCAGATACGCATCTGAGCGGATGTCGACAGA
>PKDL01000230.1 GCA_002863065.1 Pseudomonadota bacterium | reverse complement strand
GGCTGTGCCCGCTCTACGCCGGATCGACTCACACGGAGCGCGCTGCGTTGGGTTGCCAGGTCCAGTCCGCATTGTCCGGGTATCGGCCGACCACAAATACCTTCGCCTGGAGAACCATCCGCCATGAGTGGCGCTGATTCGAGCCCGACCTCGCTGATAGGCAGGCAGACCTCTGCTTTGTCCGTACATTCATTTTGCTCATAGGCTCCTTCGTCGTTCTTGGAAATGGTGCATCCGGTGGGACAGAACGGTGGCGGTCCGAAGGGAGCCGTATAGCCATCACCATCCACATCGACAAAGATGGGGTTTGTGAGTGCGAATGGAATGGCAGGAAAGTAATCGGGGAGTAATTGTTCTGAATCGAGTACGGCAGCGACTGCTCCCAGGTTACCGAACGCCAGGGTAGTGATCTTGTCGAGCCCCAGTTCTCCCAATTGCACGGGGACATATACCGGCGACATGGAGCCATTCGCGTCTAGCCCCATCACGACTACGACGTACCAGCTGTCCACGTCTGGCCGCTCCAATTCGATATCATCATCGAAGTCCTGGATGGTTTCTACGTTGGAATTGATGTCGCGGGCGGCGATGAGCTCTGCATTTCGGTACACCTCGAGTCGAGTGACGGAAAACCAACTCGCCGTTTGTATGGAAATATTAAGATTCATCGGAGCCTCCGCGGTCCAATCCACCGTTTGACCCATGCCACGTCCATCGATGGAGACCTTCACGAATGGGCCGGTAGTAGGAAGCACCTGGTGTGCCTTCATCGCCGCGGCAATCTCGGCACGGTCTATGGTGCTTGGATTATCTGTACTGCTGGGGATGTAATTTCGTGGGATACCGGGTTCAAGGGTGGTGCCGTGAGAATCACTATTTCCAAGCGCGGTAACTACTAGGCCGTGGTTGAGCATGGAAAACCAGTCATCTAAGACGCCATGGTGCTGCGAGCAGGGCGCAATATGGGGATTGGCGGCGGGGTCTTCGTTGAATGCGTAGTCTCGATAGGCCTGACAATCAGCAACGTCATCGCCACTTGCATCAGATAACGAAGGACATTTTTTGAAGGTCGCTTCGCAGTCTACTCGCTCTGTTGCATCTTGAGCGTCATTGTCCGTGACACAGGCGCGCTTATCCCGCAGACATTGCTCGCACGATAGGAATTGAAACACGGTTTCAGGTTTGCACTGTGCTTCGTCCGGATCGCGCTGATCTTTGGTCGCATTGATCCACGCATTTTGTTCTTCCGGTGTGCGGCGCAGCATTCTGCGGATGCTGAACTGCGTGACCGCGTTACGGGCTTTGTCTTTGCAGTCGTCTAAAGGATCGCTGTCGAGGCACTTGAGGATGCCGTCATCGAGTTCGCGGTACCAGGCGCAGGGATTGCCTCGCCACAGCTCTGTATCGTCCGTACAACCACTGGGTTGGCGGAGCCATGAGCAGCTCGAACGCACTTCCTCGGCATCGACGGTGAGTTCCAGCTCTTGTAAGCAACGGACGGCTTCATTGAGCTCTATGGTGGTCGGTGTGCGGATCAGCTCGAAGCGTTTCGCATTCATGATCTCCATCGCATCAAAGTCGCAGCTGGCTGCCTTGAAGAGCGGGTTATATTCCTCCAGCCCTCCAGATGTGCGACTGAGCGTCCAAGGGTCGACCTTAAACTGGTCGTAATAGCCCAAAAAGCCGTCTCGCGGATGTGCGACGACTACGACCGTGTTCTCCGGGCCGAATTCCCCGAGTAGACGAAGTTCTCGCCAAATCTCGAATGGTGTTTTGCACACCCAGTCGATAGCTCCCTTTACCGGGAAGTTGGTGTAGTCGTATTTGAGCGGGAAACCCAGGGTATGGCCCATCTCGAGCGTTGAGACTTCGAGACCGACTTGCGTGGTTGCCTCATTCTCCAAACCGAGCTCGAGCAAAAATGGTCGGTAATCCGTAATGGCGTCATGGTCCGAGCTACTGATGAGCTCCACACCCTCAACGATGCTTGTGAGTACACGCAAGCGAAGTCCCATACCGGAATCGACGCTTGGGCCTGCATGCAGGTGGAAGTCTCCGCTGATGTATCCTTGCGTATCGACCTCACGCCGAATAGTAAAACTCAATACTTCCATTTGTCCCGGCGTCAGAACGGCATCTTGTTGGTCGATCGAGTACTCAAACCCGCGAGATGCAGTGATGCGATAGCGACCCGCTTCCAGTTTCCGAGTTCCTTCACCGGTGGCGGAATACACCACGTCAAAAATACCACTATCCATACGAGAGGGGCCAAGCGCGACGCGACGTTTTCCATCCGCGTGAAGAGGCTGGCCCTGGCTATCAAGCGCTTGGATGGTCAGTTTCGCGGGAGTGAGCGAACCAGAGCCATCGCGTACTCTAAATTGTAGCTCCCCCGGTGCAGTGACGGTCGGATTCACCACATTCTTACTTCCTGCTATGACCTGGATGCGCTCGGGTACCGAGAGCACACCGTCCGCGGTGCGGGCGACGATGTACCAGCTTCCTTCTGGAAGCGTCATGTCGTACTGGCCGGTGCGCTTGGGGTCGGTTCCTACATCTGCTTTCGCATGCAGCATGACGCCCGGCGTACCGACTGAGGCACGGTTGGCTTCTACGAGCGCGTCGTATGAGGTGAATGTGCGCGTGGGATCCGGATCGAGTAAAGCGAAGAGATCGGCTCGTTTTTCCGGTCTTCCGGCTGCCGCATTGAAGACGACGCCACGCACATGGCCCACCGGCGTTTGTTGCGCGGCAAAGACTTGCTTGGCAGCCGCGGAGATATCGCCTTCAGCCACCGTAAGGTACCGCGTGTAGGAAAAGCGTCGGTGGATGTCACACTCTGAATCGTCCTCCGATGATTGTAGGCAGGAGAGGCTGCCCGATACGACCATGGTGGCGGAGGACGTGAATAGCGGCACGAGTACCTTGGCGGGGCGGCATTCGCCATCTGGCTCCACGCCAACGGTCGCCAAACCGTCTAAGGACGCCGTGAGGCTCGTCACTGCCTCATCGATGACGTCCTGGTCCAGCAGGCCAAACTGCACGCCAAAGGGCTTACCTTGGCGGATGAGTGCGTCGGTCTGTAGGGTGACATAGCTCTCATTGAGTCCGAGGTCGAGTAGCGCTTGCGTAAGGGCATCACGGCCTTTTGGATTTGCAGACGTGAGCACAATTCTCGATGCACAATTCTCCGGTGGCGCATCACGTTTGGTGAAGACCGCATAGCTAATGTTGTCCCCAACCCCACCGACCCAATCAAATGTCAATGGGGAAGAGATCGTATCAATGCCGCGGAAGAGGTTGTCGAAAATAGACCCTTTTTCGTCAAACCCTAGGCCAGGAGCGAAGACATTGGTGCCGCCCCCTAAGAACAAGAAGTCTCCCCCAACCACTCCTGCATTTAGTGGTTCATTAGAGCCCGTGGGTGCTAGCAAATCCCCTAGGATCCGTGCGAGCAGCGGGACACTTTCCGTGAAGTACTCTAGTTGACGCCCTTCGTCGCATTCGCATTGAAGGCAACCGGTACTTGGTTGGGTCTTGTACACTGCGCACTTGAGGTCACAGGGGGAGTCAAATGGCGGGTCATTCGTACAGCTGCTGGCCACGCCATCCGGTGTTCTAGACACTTCTGTGGTGATTTCAAGAGAGGCTTCACCTGGTCGGAGAGTGTAGGTCGTTTTGAAGTCAAATCGAGCTTGGACATCGCTCAATAAGCCCAGCAGCTGAGAGCTGGGGTTCGGGCTGCGGGGGTCCAGTATCGATAATCCTTCAAGGTAAAACACACCGCGACCAGAAGCTTCGATTTGTGCAATCTTTCCGTCGGAGCCATCGTACACCACGCGAACTTCGGAGTCTGTTGGTTCGGCAACAACAAGATTTGCAGTGGGAAACATCTCTGCGAAGTGGTCATTACCACGCGCTTTGGTAAACAGGTTGTCACTGGACCGTTGAATGTCTGCATCAACGATCGTCCCCCCAAAAAGTCCCGGGCCCCAGCTATGGTGCGCGCCGGTAATAATGAACCGCACCTTGTCATTCTCAATCACGAAGTCGCCGGGTTCACCGTGGGCTAATGGACCCCCGATGAGGTCGTATGCGCCCGTGACTTCTCGAGCGCTTAGAACTTGAGAGGCAGTCTCCCCTTCTTTACAACTCGCGAGGAATAACCCGACGAATAGGCCGCAGGAAATGGTTGCTAGAAGTCGCATTAGAAACGCCCTTCCACCTGAATGACGAACACATCATTGTCGAGTGCGTTACCGAAGCGTTCCATTCGGTGCTGATACGCCACTTGCGTCCACAGGTATCCGTCGAGGATATATAACGAGGCGGTACCACCGATGACGAAGTAGTCTCCTTCGTCCTCGACATCGGCATTATTATCGACCCATTCGAACCGCGCTGCGAGCTCTAAAAAGCGTGGCATGATGGTATAGCCTATCTGTGCATTGACGCCACGTCGGGTGGTTTCGGCCGGTAGAGTGGTCGGTTGTGTAGGAGCTTCTTTGGGTTCTGCGACTTGCTCGACATATTCTGCAATGAGGCCTAATCCATACATCTTGAACATGAGGTCGGCGCTATAACCAAATGTCTTGGTGGTCCCGCCGTCGTTATAAAGTACGCCGCCGCCAAGGCCGAGCCTGGCATGCCTTTCTTGTCCCAGGTCGGCGATCCCCTCTCCCATCAATCCTAGCGGTTCAAACTCCACGCGGCCGGCAATGGCGTAGCCGTCGAATCGATTTCCCACTCGGAGCGGAACTTGGTTCCAACCGTTCTCAAAGACCGCAGCGCGTTCTAAACCGTTGTAGACGCCTAGATGCACGCGAACTTTTTTCTCCCAGAATGTTCCTGCTAGGTGGACTCCGAGCTGTTGAAAGGGCGCCATCGCGGTGATAATTCGAGCGCGGTCCACATGCTGCAGCGCCTCTGAGCTAACCAGTGCCCCTCGCGTAAATGGGACTTTAACCAAGCCGCCATAGGCGAAGAACCAGTCATTTTCGTACCCTACGTAGGCCTCGTTCATTGGATTATCCAAGTTCAGCAGGTCCATCTCGATACCTACTCCTAGCCCTTGGTACTGTACTTCCGTACCCAGTCGGACACGTCTCATGAGAAATCCAGCATTTTCGGCCAAGTCACCGCTTACTAGAAGCGAATCATCACCCGCGAGAATGGCCACTTGGAGTTGTGCACGTCCTGAAAAGCTCAGGGCGAGGTCGCCATCGAGCAGGTTGAGTTTCGTGACGGGAGGTCGACCACTATTTTCACGGTCGGTATAGGTACGTTCTGCATTCGATGCACTGGGCACACATAAGAGCGCAGCGAGGCACAGAAGGTAGGCGACATGAGGAGTGATTCTAGATGCGGGTTTGAGCAACGTCTTAGACCTCTGATGTGGAATGTCGACAGAGGATAGACTGATTTTTTTGGCGATACCATCG
>PKDL01000018.1 GCA_002863065.1 Pseudomonadota bacterium | reverse complement strand
GTTATTTCGGTATAGGAGGCGGGCTTGTTGTCCCGATGGAATGTCACCGCTGATGGTCTGTGCAGGCCAGCTGGTACCCTGATACCAAATTCGCCCGCGCATGTGGTCATTACCACATGGCTCCACGACGTCTACGACTTGGCCCAAGGCATCAGCGAATTCATTACTTTCATCGCGACGAACATCGGCTGGCAGATACTTGGCGAAGACTTTACGCAGAGCAACGACAAGTATGATGGACAGCCCCATCCAGGTAGCCAACGACCCTGTGAGGGTCGTGACGATGCCAAGCCAATCTAGACCAGCAACGAGCACCGCCGCCATTCCCATGAAGACGACTACCAAGCCGGGAGCGATAAACTCTAGGGCCATTAGGCCAAGGCCAGAAATCAGCCATATCCATGCCGAGTCGATCGGAGACCTCTTTCTTTCATCAACGTGGTTTAAAGTAACTTCCTACAGTCGAAGAATGTTACCGCTTCAAAGGGCATACGGCTAGCCAGCCTTGTGATTTCCCTGTCGTCGACTCCGAATGCACTCCATGGGAATTGCTGTACGCGTCGATTTTCCGCTGCGACTCTTATGGATAAGCGGTGGTTTGACAATTTCGTGGATGCTGAAGGGCTCAGCACAGTACAATTTGCATTAGGCCTCTACATTCGTGGAACTTAGGCCTGAGAGTGACGTCTTGACCGACGAGGTGCTTTCCATTCGATCGGCCTGTTTGCTCGGTCCTCGACAAATGCGAAGAGGGTGCCGGGAAGGCTGTGGCAGCAATTTCCCGCGAGTCGCCTGAAGGCTAATCTGTTGACTAGCTCTCACGTACGACACTACTGGCTACGTGCTGTTTTTTTGATGCCCTGGCGTGCTGTCGAGTAAGTGCTACTCACTGAGAAAAGCGCACCAGCGAGAGGGGCGTCAGACTAAAATGCATAAATCTGATACCGTTTCCGTCTGCAGAAACGACGATTGGGGGTTGACACTGCTAAGTGCGGACTCCGACACTGGTGGTCGAGCCCTACGTTTAGATGGAGAAACGACATGACTCGCATTCTGCTCGTAACCGGCGCTACGTGCGCTGTAGTTTTTGTTGCAATTGCTTCGCCGCCCGACGCCATACCAGCGGAGATATCCGTTCAGCGGAGCACTGATAACGTCGCACAGCATCGGGTTACCGCCCCCAATACTGCCGTGCATGGCGTCCAAAACGCCGAGGTCAAGCCTTGTGCACGCACGGAATTCAAGACCAAGATGGTGAAGGATGCATGTGCGGCTGGCGGTCAAAAGGCGGCCAAAAAAGCGTTGAAGACATGGATGAAGGCGAACAAAGCGGCCTACAAAGAGAAATACGGTAAGTCGATGACCTGCAAAACGTGTCACACGAAGTTTGGCGGTGACTTCCCTCTGAATGCCGATGGTGTGCGCCTGTATAAGGAGTTTGGTGGGAAATAGCCGCCGCCCGTCATGTATCTGGCTAGCGTAAGGCCGGCCAACCTCCCCACAGTCGAATGCGACTACTCTCTACGGCAGGCCGTCCGACGGCCGTCGTGGACTGAAACAATGCGTGTTATTTCCAGCCATTAGATTGACACTCCGTACCGGTTCCTAGTAGCTGCTGGTCATCTTTGAATTCCGAGATGGTGGAGGGTATGTGATGCATCAAATGATGTCCGCAGTAACGGTTGCATTGGTTGGGATCGTATCGTCGGGTGTAGTTTTGGCGGAAAAACGTGGCCCAATGGTCGTCTATGAAGAAGCGAAGGCAAGCGAGCTTCTGAAAAAATATCGCACCGGATATGTGGAGCTGAAGGGCTCAAATTATTTCCCTGGGCAGAGCATAAACCCGTATGTCGATGAGTTACACAAGTGTCGTCGTGGGGCCGAAAGTTGTAAGTATGGCTGGGACGCTGCGCGCGGCAAACTCGATCCGAAAATGGCCGAATTGCTGAAAGACATGCTTCATATTTCTCAGTGGGGCGGTAAACACACCTGCACTGGGACGCATGGGCAGCCGGATTATATTTGCGGTAAAAACGGTGAACAATGGACGTTCACCATCCTTGGACCTGGTGACTATATGGAACCGTATTCGATACGTAATGCCATGTCCTTGCTCCCATTCTACGAAACCGAAGGCGCTGCCAGCGCAATAGCTAAGACCCTGTCAACCAATCAGCGTTTTGCAGACTTATACGACGGACAACCAGCCGCTATCGATGCGCTTTTCCGATTAGCGGCGAAAGAACAATTACCGACAATTCTCAAAGCGATTAGGTATACCGGACCGCGGAATACTCGAGAGCACATGCGGCATGCGCTTATTGGACTCCTTGATTGGCGGCTCACGGCTGAGCAACACGACGCCATTGTCGGCTTTTGTACAGAACTGTTCGAAGACACTGAAGCACAAGTCAAAGATGTTGCAGCATGTGTCCGATATATTGGTTTGACGGGGACGACAAACGAGGATGCGAGGGCGTTTATTTCGAACTGGGCCAATGGTAGTGGCGACTCCTGGCTACGGATTCACGCGATTCGCTCCGCGGCTGGATTGTTGTTGAAGGACTCCAAGCAGGCGCTGCAGGCTAATCTGAATAAGGCATACAAAAAACGTACGGTGCGGGTAAAAAAGGGTCGAAAATATAAAGAGACGAAGCGTGATACCTGGTCTGCGCACCACCATGCTGTGGAATCAGCGGTCGCGCTATTCGGTATGAAGGACAAGAACGCCAAAAAGGCGATTGCATATTGGTTATCTTTTGAAGAGCGAGGAGGGTCCCAAACGTTCGTCCATTCTCAAGGGTTCCGCCTAGTAGCCCGCGATGCCGCATTTGCCGAAGGTAAGTCACGTAAAGCGCTCCATAAAATGATCTCAAAGGCTTTCAAAAAAGGAGTGAAGCTCTCGAAGGACAACTCCGGGATGCAAAGCACATTGTTCAAGGTTGCTCTTGGCCTAAGCCAGATGGGCGACAAAGCTGCCATCAAATATTTGATGGAATACGTCGAAGGTAAACAGGGTCGGGCTAACGATATTGAGACAATCTTTCGCGCATGGGGTGCAGAAGCAGGGCGACTAGTCCATGGCTCCAACTCTGAGCTCGGACTGGGCCGACTCCCTATTGGTGGCGTGCTTACTTCGAAGGATGGGGCGTCGATCACGAAGGTGCTTGAGAAGAAACTCCGCTTTTGGGACAAAAATCTCAAGCCGTCTGCAGTGCGATTGCTGTTGAAGCTCCGTGCACAAATGTACGCAGCCGACAATAACCTGTAGCGTACTTTGGCAGTGGCTGCCTACCTACCATAGGGGCTGTCCCCTTTAGCCAATCAGCGCTTGCGTGCTTACCGCAGATGCTATGAGTTAGGCATATTTCCAAAGCGCGCAGCAGCCCGACTTATCGCTTGTGCTACCGAAGCACCATTGGATAGCCATCGTGCTAAGAGGCCCGCGATAAGCGCGGTTGAACCTGAACTTCGGCCATGCCAATTCGGGACCACGTCGCCAGTACAACCAACTACGGGAAGTTCGCTCCCTGAAATCGCGACAAGTATTGCATCTGAGTTGGTCAGCGCAGCTTGTGGGATCGTGGCATCAAATACACGCAGGCTGCCGCGTACGGATCGAATCCACGGATATGCTTGACGAGTTGTGGTGTTTGCGGCCGCTCCAACAATGGCGGTACCACGATGGATCAGTGCTTCTGTAAGTTGCAATAACGTACGACTTGTCCCATCAAGTACGAAGCTTGCGCTGATGATGTCCACTGGATGCATCCGGAGCCATTTCAGGGCGTATTGTACTTTCTCCGGGTCGACCGCATGGCCAGTGGAGACATTCACGCTGACAAGGTCAGCGTGGGGCGCCAGTCCCATGGCGCCAGGATGGGCGGACCCGATGAGTGATGCGCACCGGGTTGCGTGCTCGGTACCTGCGGTCTCATCCAATGCTCCATCACAGTGTATGCGTGTGAGTCGCTCGCCGAATGCCGGCAGTGGTGAGACGCCTCCATCGAGCACTGCTACGCGAATTCCTTTGCCGGCCAGCGTAGTATCGTCATGGGTTATTCCGCATCGGTGGAGCAGAGGCTGCATTGTTACTTACACACCCCATATTCAAGTCGTTTCTCGTGCCATGACATATGTTGATCCGACTGCGTGATGTTCCTTGGCTCATAGATGTGCAGTAGGTCCTGCGGGGTCACTGGCCGTGCATCCGTCGTGAGCCCAGCGCATGCGGCAAGTATTCCGCATAAGGCCTCCGGCGAAAGGTGCCTACGTAACAAGGCTGCGCTGATGGATCCGTGGAGTTTGGCGAGTTTTTGTGGAATTCCTGAGCTATCGACACGACGCTCCATCAGTAAAAAGTGATGGAAATAGGCGGGCGGGGACGCCCCCAACGCTTCGTAGAGAGCTAAATGAATGCCGGTAGCAAATAGGAGATCCCGACCTCTGACGATGCGTGTAACACCGGATGCAATGTCGTCGGCAACCACCGCCAAGTGATAGGCTACGGCTCCGTCTTTACGGCGCACAACTGGGTCGCCCATCTCGGTCGATGGCTGCATCATTCGGCCAATCCCATCCATGTGTCGCATCAGATATGTCTTCTCAGGCAGCCGTAGCCGAATCGCACCGTCGAAAGCTCTCCATGTGGCCCGCGTAAGCTGTCGTTCGCGGCAGGTTCCTGGATACTTGCGGCTGCCATCTGCGGCGAACGTTGCTGTACGCTTCAATTGGGCCCGGGTGCATGTGCATCCGTATAGTAGGTCTTGGTCGCTCAGCTGGTCCAGTGCACTGTGATGGGCTGTGGCATTCGTTGTTTGAATCACCACCTCGTCCCAATCCAGCCCAAACCACTCGAGGTCTCTCAACAACGCAGCTGACCATTCGGGCTTCGCCCGGTCGGGGTCGATATCTTCTAATCGTAAAATGAATCGAGCATGGTTCTGTCTGGCGTCCAGCCAAGCGAGTAGTCCACTCAGCAGGGTGCCTGGGTGGGCGGGCCCAGTAGGTGATGGAGCGAAACGCCCAATGCACTGGTCATGCGATGTCATGATGCCATTGTAACCTCAAGAACACTCTCAAAGCAGTAGTGAGGCGGTGATACACCTATACGCCTGTTGCATTGTCCTCCCTTTTGGATAGGAGATGAAAAAAATCTGTGTGAACTCGCCGCCAATGGTACCTGAATATGAGCCTTGCCGGTCATCTTGTTAGTGTTTGTATTCATTGGGTTTGTTTCGTTTAGTGTGCGGTCATCTTATGATGCAAAGCCTGCGCAGACGCTGTAGCCGTTCCAGTTTCAGCCGTTCGCCCCTTGCATCTTCCGAGCAGGCACATATGGTCGAGGGTCATGACCCGCGAGTATCGAAATATTATGGAACCCAGCGCAGATGAGGAAGAGCCTGTATCGCTAGAGGCTGAGCCGGTTTCCTACGTTCCAGAGCCCGTCCAAGATGAAGAGCGGCTTCTGTCG